>CAYQFJ010000046.1:0-17211 GCA_964416715.1 uncultured Actinotalea sp.
CCGCAGCAGGAGCGCGTTGTCGTAGAGCATCTTCTCGAAGTGCGGCACCACCCAGCCGGCATCGACCGAGTACCGCGCGAACCCGCCGCCGAGCTGGTCGTACAGCCCGCCGCGCGCCATCGCCTCCAGCGTGCGCCGGCTCACGTCCAGCGCCGACGGCGCGCCGGTCCGGGCGTGGTGTCGCAGCAGCCACTCCAGCACCATCGACGGCGGGAACTTCGGAGCACCACCGAACCCGCCGCGTGCGGCATCGAACCCCTCGCTCAGCGCCGCGAGCGCCTGGTCGAGCACCGCGACCAGGTTCGGGTGAGGTGCGGTGGGGGAGTCCGACGTCGCACCGGCCACGGGCGAGGTGACCGGCCCGGGGCCGCGGGCCGGGTCGGGAGCGGCGAGCGCGGTGGTGATCGCCGCCGCGCTCTCCTGGATCTCGGCCCGCCGGCTCGTCCAGGCGTCGGCGACGGCCCGCAGCACCTGACCGAACGAGGGCATCTGGTGCGCGGGGACCGGCGGGTAGTACGTGCCGCAGTGGAACGGCTCGCCCGACGGCGTGGCGAACACGGTCATCGGCCACCCGCCCCGGCCGGTCATCGCCTGGGTCGCGGTCATGTAGACCGAGTCCACGTCCGGGCGCTCCTCCCGGTCGACCTTGATGTTCACGAAGTGCTCGTTCAGGTACGTGGCGGTGGCCGCGTCCTCGAACGACTCATGCGCCATCACGTGGCACCAGTGACACGCGGCGTACCCGACGCTGAGCAACACGGGGACGTCACGTCGTCGCGCCTCGGCGAACGCGTCGTCACCCCACTCGTACCAGTCGACGGGGTTGTCGGCGTGCTGGAGCAGGTACGGACTGGTGGCTGACGCGAGACGGTTGGCCATCCACCCACTCTCGCGCGCCGGGTGGTGGTCTGGCGAACGGTGCCCGGTGCGCTGTCCGTCCGGCGGGGACCGCCGCGCGTCGGTGCCGAGCACACCCCGCCGTTCGGGTTACGGTGATCGCCGCGTTCGGCCGATCCCGAGGTCTCACCCGGTGACAGGGTCAAGTCATTAGAGTCAGTGCCGATGAGACTGAGGTGATGAGCAGATGACCATGTCCGCTCAGCGGCTCCTGATCGCGTGCGGCGCGCTCGTCGGCGCCAGCCTGGTCGTCCCGGCGGGCGGGCTGCAGGACGCGGTCTACGCCGTTGCGTCGGTCGCCGGTCTGGTGGCCGTCGTCGTCGGCGCCCGGCGCTACCGCCCCGACGGCGTGCGGGGCTGGTACCTCATGGCGGCCGGCCTCGCGGTGTGGCTGCTGCACGACGCCGCGTACACCGTCGTCGAGCTGAACGGTGCGGAGCCGTTCGGCACCTGGACCAACGCCATCGCGCTGGCCGGCTACCCGTTGCTGTTCGTCGGGCTCCTGCTGGTGGACCCGACGGGGACGAGGACCGCGAACCGGACGAACGTGGTCGACAGCCTCCTGATCACCTGCGCCGTGGCGTTCCCCGTGTGGGCATTCGTCGTCGCGCCGACGCTGGTGGAGGCGGACGGCGTCATCCACGCCGTGACGGCTGCCCTGTCGTTGGGCGACGTGATGCTGGTGACGATGGTCGCCCAGGTGGCGCTCACGGCGCGGTCGCGCTGCCCTTCGGCCTGGATGCTGTGTGGCTCGCTGCTGGCCTTCGTGGCCGGTGACGCCATCTTCCTGCAGCTGTCCGGGACCCCGGAGGGACCGTTCGCGGACTCCTTGCTCGACGCGCTCTGGATCGCGGGGTACACCCTGTGGGGCGCGGCGGCGCTGCACCCGTCGATGCGGCTGCTCTCGCAGCGGCACGTGCCCCGGGACAGCACGGTGAGCATGACGCGGCTGTTCGTCGTCACCGGGTCGCTCGGGCTGTCCCTGCTCGTGCTGGTCGCGGGTGGGGCGCGTGGGGGTACCCTCGCAGTGTTCGCGATGGTCGCCCTCGTGCTGGCCACGGTGCGGATGACCTGGATGGTGCGCCGTCTGCGTGACCAGGCGGTGCACATGGAGCGGCTCGCGAACACCGACCCGCTCACCGGGCTGGAGAACCGCCGCCGGTTCGAGGAACGACTCGAGTCGCTGTTCACCGGCTCCTGTGAGGGCGGCGTGCTGATCAGGATCGCGCTGGAGCGGTACACGGAGATCAGCGACACCTTGGGGCACCGTGTCGGCCACGAGCTGCTGCGTGCGGTCGCCCAGCGGCTCGACGGGGCCCTGCTCCCCGGCGAGTTCAGTGCGCGGCTCGGCGGGGACTCCTTCGCCGTCGTGCTGCCGGCTGCTCCTGCGGACGGGCAGCGGATCGACCGCGCCGAACGCGTGCACGCTGCGCTCGCAGAACCGTTCACTCTGTCCGACCTCTCCGTGTCCGTCAGCGCGCTGATCGGCGTCGCCAGCGCCCCGCAGGACGCCCTCGACGCCCGCGACCTGCGGCAGAAGGCGGACCTCGCGCTGGTCGCCGCCCGGGGCCAGCCCGGGCGGATGGTCCGATACGCCGACCAGATGGGGGTGGACGGAACGCTGGTCCCCCAGCTCATGACCGAGCTGCGGCAGGCGATGGAGCACGACCAGCTCGTGATCCACTACCAGCCCCAGGTCGAGCTGCGGACCGGACGCGTGCGCGGCGTCGAGGCGCTGGTGCGTTGGCAGCACCCGGAGTTCGGGCTGCTGGGCCCGGCCGCCTTCGTCCCGGCGGCCGAGCGGACCGGGCTGATCCGGCTGCTGACCGTGCACGTGCTGGATCGCGCGGTCGCCCAGGTGGCGCGCTGGCGATCGGTCGGCGTCGACCTGGCGGTCTCGGTCAACCTCTCGGCGCGTGACCTGCTGGCCCCGGACTTCGTCTCCGGCGTCGGCCGTACCCTCGACCGGCACCGGGTCGGTCCGGACCGGCTCGAGCTGGAGATCACCGAGACGTCGGCGATGGTCGACCCGAACCGCTCGGTCGAGGTGCTCGGCGAGCTCGCCGCGCTGGGCGTACGGCTCGCGGTGGACGACTACGGCACGGGTTACTCGTCGCTGGCGTACCTGCAGCGCCTCCCGGTGCGACGGCTCAAGATCGACCGTTCGTTCGTCGCGGGCGTGCTCGACGACGGGCCGAACGCGGCGATCGTCCGCTCGACGGTCGAGCTCGCCCGGCACCTCGGCCTCGAGGTTGTCGCCGAGGGCGTGGAGGACGATGAGACCCTGCTCAGCCTGGTGGAGATGAGCTGCGGCTTCGCGCAGGGCTTCGGGCTGGGCCGGCCCGTCGCCGCCGACCAGGTCCCCGCGCTGGTCGAGGAGATCGGGTACCGCGTCCCGGAGCTCACCAGCTTCCGCATCCCTGCTCAGCGCCGGGGCTGAGCGCGGGCCGGGCCCACGGCGCTGCTGACCTGCGCTCCGAGGTGCGGCGACGGCCTCGAGGGGGCACCCTGACCGCATGGCCGACCACGGAGCTTCCGGGAGCGAGGTTCCCAGCACGGCGCTGGAGAACGACTCGACCGTGCAGGACCTGTGGCCGGTCCGGCGCGCCCGGCCCGGGGTGACGGGGCGGCGGATCGCGATCGCGTTGCTCACCGTCGTCGTGCTGCTCGGGGCGACCAACGTGCTCGGTGTGCGCAGCGCGAGCACCACCCGCAGCGCCGACGGCTGGACCGTGACCGTGACCCACCCCACCGTGGCGCGGGCGGGGCTGGACGTGCCGCTGAAGATCGAGGTCAGCGCACCCGACGACTTCGACGGGCCGATCGAGCTGGCCCTGGACCGGCGGTACTTCGAGATCTTCGAGTCGCAGCGGTTCTTCCCGGAGCCGGACTCGGAGAGCTCCGACGGTGAGCTCTGGTACGTGACCTTCGAGCCGCCGCCGTCGGGGTCGACCTTCCAGGTCGCGTACGACGCGTACATCCAGCCGTCCAGCCAGGTCGGCCGCTCCGGCTCGGTCGCCCTGCTCGTGGACGACGCCGCGGTGGTCACCGTCCCGTTCCGCACCGTCCTCATGCCCTGACCGTCCCCACCTCGGCCGTCCCGGAGGGAACCCATGGAGATCGTCGTACGCGCCGTGGTCGTGTTCTTCTTCCTGTGGGTGATCACGCGGATCGTCGGCCGGTCGACGCTCGGCGAGCTGAGCACCTTCGAGCTCATCGTGTTCATCACCATGGGGGACCTGATCCAGCAGGCGGTGACCCAGCAGGACTACTCGGTCACCACGGCGGTGCTGGCCGTGGGCACCTTCGCGCTGCTGACCATCGCGATCTCGTGGATCAACGCCCGGTCCAACCGGATCCGCCCGGTGACCCACGGCGTCCCGGTCGTCGTCGTGCACGGCGGGGAACCGCTGCTCGGCGCGCTGCGTCAGGAGCGGATGGCGCTGGACGACCTGATCTCGGCCGCCCGCCAGCAGGGCATCGAGCGGATCGGTGACATCCGCCTGGCCGTGCTGGAGACGAACGGACAGCTCTCGTTCTTCACCGGCAACGGCGATCAGGAGGGTGCCGCCGAGCGCCCGGACGTGGGTTGAGGGCCCTCAGGCCGACTCGCGCACCGTGAGCCGGGCCTCGAAGATCGTGGGCCCGTCACCGACGTCGCCGTCGGAGAGCAGTGCCTCGATGAGCCGCCCGGCCCGCTGGGCCATCTC
The DNA here is from genome assembly GCA_964416715.1 of uncultured Actinotalea sp. Classification (GTDB taxonomy): domain Bacteria; phylum Actinomycetota; class Actinomycetes; order Actinomycetales; family Cellulomonadaceae; genus Actinotalea. The sequence goes on from CAYQFJ010000046.1 coordinate 4,608, forward strand.
ACCCAGGGGCTGGGCGACCGTGGTCAGCGGCGGGTCGGTGGTCTCGGCCACGCCGATGTCGTCGAACCCGACCACCGCGACGTCGTCGGGCACGGTGAGCCCACGGGTGGTGATCTGGGTCAGTGCGCCGGAGGCCATCAGGTCGGAGGCGACGAAGACGGCATCGAGGTCGGCGTGCGCGTCGAGCAGGCGGGCCATCGCCGCGGCGCCGCCGCGCGCGGTGAAGTCCCCGTACTCGACGGCGTCGGCCACCAGCCCCGCGTCCTGCAGGGCGTCCCGCCAGCCGGTGAGCCGGTCGATGCCCGCGATCATGTCCCCGGGACCGGCGACCGTCCCGATCCGGCGGTGTCCGGAGGAGATCAGGTGCTCGGTCGCGAGCCGGGCACCGGCGGAGTTGTCCATGTCGACGAAGTGGGCGCGCGGCACGTCCAGCGGCCGGCCGATGAACACGCACGGCAGCCCGGCGTCGAACAGCATCCGGTTGAGCACGTCGTCGCGGTGGTGCGACGCCACGACCGCGCCGTCGACGTGCCCCGTGGTCAGGTAGCGGGCCACCCGGTCGGTGCTGGCCCCCGAACGGGCGACGATGAGCACGACCTGCAGGTCGGACTCCTCCAGCGCCAGGGTCAGACCGTTGATGATGCTGCCGAAGAACGGGTCGGTCAGCAGCCGCGAGTTGGGCTCGGGCACCACCAGGGCGACCGATCCGGTGCGCCGGGTGACCAGGCTCCGCGCGGCGGGGTTGGGGGAGAACCCGAGCTCGGCGATCGCGGCCTCGACCGCCTCGCGGGTTGAGGGGCTGACCAGCTGGCCGCCGTTGATCACGCGCGAGGCCGTCGCCCGTGACACACCGGCGAGGGCCGCGACCTGGCGGATGGTCGGCGGTCCCGGACGCTCGACGCGGGGCTCGGTGGTCACGGCGCGACGGTACCGCTGTCCTGGGGCACGCGGTCGCCGGTGGTCACGGTGGTGCCGGCGTCGGGGGCGATGGTCCACGTGCGGGCGATCTCGGCGTACGTCCGTGCGCTCAGCTTGGGCGTCCGCTCGAGCGTGTCGAAGTCGACGTGGACGATCCCGAACCGCTTGTCGTAGCCGTACGCCCACTCGAAGTTGTCCAGCAGCGACCACACGAAGTACCCGCGGACGTCCACGCCGCGGTCGATCGCGGCGTGCACCGCGCGCAGGTGCTCCACGACGTAGGAGGTGCGTTCGGTGTCCAGCACCTGACCGTCCCGCTCGACCACGTCGTCGAAGGCCGCACCGTTCTCCGTGACGTACAGCGGGATGCCGGCCGGGCCGGTGTACTGCGCGTGCACGTTCTCGAGCAGCCGGCGCAGCCCGTCCGGCTGCACCTCCCATTCCATCGCGGTGCGGGGCAGGTCGCGCGCGACGACGTACGCCTCGCCGAGGCCGACGTCCGGGCTCGAGGTCGGGCGCTCGACGTCTGCCGACTCGGGCAGGGCACGGTCGACCGCCGGCGGACGGGAGCTGACCAGCCGTCCGCTGTAGTAGTTCAGACCGATGAAGTCCACCGGCGTCGCGATGACGTCGAGGTCGCCGGAGCGGACCGGCAGCCGCGTCCCCACCGACGCGAAGGCGTCGACCGCGACCTGCGGGTAGCGACCCCGCATCACGGGCTCGAGGAAGAGCCGGTTCAGCAGCGCCTCGGAGCGGTCGGCCGCTGCGACGTCGGCCGGGTCGTCGGGGTCGGCCGGGTCGGCGACGGTGGCGTTGACGGTGATCCCGAGGGACGCGCCGGGGTCGACGGACCGCAGCGCGCCGACCGTCTGGCCGTGCGCGAGCAACAGGTGGTGGGCGGCCGAGACCGCGGCCTGCGGCTCCTGGCGCCCGGGTGCGTGCTGACCGCCGGCGTACCCGAGGAATGCCGAGCACCACGGCTCGTTGAGGGTGATCCAGTGCCGCACGCGGTCGCCCAGGACCCCGTGCACGGCCAGGGCGTACTCGGTGAACTGCCCGACGACGTCGCGGCAGGGCCACCCGCCGGCGTCCTCCAGGTACTGCGGCAGGTCCCAGTGGTAGAGCGTGAGCCAGGGCGTGATCCCGCGCTCGAGCAGTCCGTCGACCAGTCGGGAGTAGAAGTCCAGTCCCGCCCGGTTCACCCGCCCCTGCTCGGGCACGATGCGGGGCCAGGCGACCGAGAAGCGGTAAGCACCCAGGCCGAGCTCGTCGACCAGGGCGAGGTCCTGCGGCCACCGGTGGTAGTGGTCGCAGGCGACCTCGCCGGTGTCCTTGTTCGCGACGGCACCGGGCTCCCGGCAGAAGGTGTCCCAGACCGAGTCGGTGCGGCCGCCCTCCCGTGCGCCGCCCTCGATCTGGAACGCGGCCGTGGCGGCACCCCAGACGAACGACGGTGGGAACGAGAGCGGGTCGGGTCGGCTCATCCCTTGACCGCGCCGTGCATGATGCCCGACACCAGCTGCTTGCCCGCCACGACGAACAGCAGGACCAGCGGGATGGTGGCGGCGACCACCCCGGCCATGATCAGCGCGTAGTCCTTGAAGTAGGAGGCCTGGAGCAGCTGAAGGGCGACCGGCAGGGTCGGGTTGGTCGAGCCGAGCACGATGAACGGCCAGAAGAAGTTCGTCCACGACGCGACGAAGGTGAACAGGGCCAGCATCGCTGCCGCGGGCCGGGCCGCCGGCATCGCGACGTGCCAGAAGGTCCGCAGCATCGAGCAGCCGTCCACCCGGGCGGCCTCGATCAGCTCGTAGGGCAGGGCGCCCTCGAGGTACTGCGTCATCCAGAACACGCCGAACGCGGTGACCATGCCGGGGATGATCACGGCGGTGACCGAGCCGACGAGGTCCAGCTTCGACATCACGATGAACAACGGCACGACGCCGAGCTGGGGCGGCACCGCCAGGGTGGCGATGATGAAGACCAGCAGTGGTCGCCGCGCCCGGAAGCGGAGCTTGGAGAAGGCGAAGCCGGCGAGGGTCGCGAAGAAGACCACCGAGATGGAGGTCACCACGGCGACGACGACGCTGTTGCCGACCGACTGCCAGAACTTGATGTCGGAGGAGATCACCCGACTCAGGTTCTCCAGCAGGTTCGGCCCCGGGATCAGCGAGGGCACCGGGTTCTGCGCGATGGTGGCCGAGTCGGAGGACGCCAGCAGGACGGCGTAGTACAGCGGGTAGGCGGAGATCGCCAGCACGATGCCGAGGAAGGTGTACGAGATCCAGCCCGGTCGACGGTTCACCCCGCCGCCCAGACCGCGCTTGCGTGCGGCTGCACGTGCGGCACCGGCACCGGCGGTCTGCCGGACCATGGGGACCGAGACACTCATCGCACACCTCCGTGCTTCTTGACGACCTGGTTCGACGAGGCGATCCGTCTGGTCAGGGCGAAGTTCACCAGGCCGATGGCCACGATGATCAGGAAGAGCAGCCAGGCCACCGCGGCGGCGCGGCCGAAGCTCTTCTGGGCTCCCCAGCCGAGGTCGTACAGGTAGAGGGTCGTGGTCAGCCACTGGTTGTCGGACCCGCCGCGACCGAACTGGTCGAACACCCGGGGCTCGTCGAAGATCTGCAGACCGCCGACGGTCGCGGTGATCACGACGAAGATGATCGTCGGGCGAAGCGTCGGGACGGTGACGGAGAAGAACTGACGCAGCCGGCCGGCGCCGTCGAGCACCGCTGCCTCGTAGAGGTCGCGGGGGATCGCCTGCATGGCCGCGAGGAAGATCAGCGTGTTGTAGCCGGTCCAGCGGAAGTTCACCATGGTCGCGATGGCGACGTGGCTGGAGAGGGCGTCCGCGTGCCAGCGGATCGGACCGATGCCGATCTCGCCGAGCAGGGTGTTGATCATGCCGGCCTGGTCGGCGAACAGCCGCGAGAAGATCAGCGCGACGGCCACCGGGGCCACCACGTAGGGCAGCAGGACACCCATCCGCCAGAAGGTCTTCGCGCGCAGGTTGCCGTCCAGCACCGCGGCGATGGTGATCGCGAGGATCACCTGGGGCACCGAGGAGAGCAGGAAGATGCTGAAGGTGTTGCGCAGCGCCGTCATGAACACCGGCGACTGGACGACGTCGATGTAGTTCTGCAGCCCGACGGCCTCGCCCTGGCCACCGATCAGGTGCCAGTCGTGCACCGAGACGTATGCGGTGTACGCGAGCGGGAAGAGCCCGACCACGGCGAAGACGATGAAGAACGGCGCGATGTACAGGTACGGCGAGAGCTTGACGTCCAGACGACCGCGGAGGTTGCGCCAGCGCTGCCGGGCGTCGTCCGGGGACGCGCTACGGGGCGACCGTGGTGGACCGGGTTCGGCCTGGGTCCTGGTCGGGCTGGTGGCAGCCATCGTTCACTCCTGCGTCGTCGGGGAGTAGTGCGGTGATCGGGAGGGACGTGCACGTCGCGCGGAACGTCGTCGGCACGACTCCGGCGGTGCACCGCGGTGGGGAATCGATGCGGCGGGGCCGCGCGGCTCGGTGCCGCGCGACCCCGCCCCGGTCATCGCCGGGCTCAGCCGAGGCCGAGCTCGTTGTAGGCCGTCAGGGCCTTCTCCCACGACGACGCGGCGTCGTCGGTCTGGTCTACGTCGACACGGGTCAGCGCGTCAGCGACCGTCTGGTGGATCGCGAAGTAGTTCGGACCCTTGAACGGGGTGGCGGTGATCGCGTCGGCCCGGTTGGCCAGGATCTCGCCGGTCGGAGCCCCGTTGAAGAACTCGTTGGTGGTGCTCAGCAGCTCGTCGCTCTCCAGCGCGTCGACCTGGCTCGGGAAGGTCCCCATGGCCACGAACGCCTTGACCTGCTGCTCGGGCGCGGTCAGCCACTTCGCCAGGGCGATGGCCTCCTCCGGGTGCTCGGTGTGGGTCGGGACCGTGAGGTACGAGCCGCCCCAGTTGCCGCCACCGTTCGGGAAGACGTCGGCGATGTCCCAGCCGGTCACGCCGGCCGCGTTGCCCTCGATGATGCCGAGCATCCAGCCGGGGCACGCCATCGTGGCGAACGCACCGTTCTGGAACGCGGCGTTCCAGTCGTCGCTCCACTGGCCGAGGTGGGCCGAGAGGTCACGGCCGACGCTGGCGTCCAGGACGGCGTCGTAGATGTCCTTGACCGTCGGGTGGTCGATGCCGATGACCGTGCCGTCGTCCTCCTCGTAGGCGTTCTCGACCTGGTTGATCATCGCCTGGTAGGTGGCGCCGGCCGAGTCGAACCAGGCGGAGTCGGAGTTCGCCACGAAGTCCTCGCCGACCGAGAAGTAGTGCTCCCAGTCGCCCTCGAGCAGGTCGGCGACCTCCTCGCGGTCGGTCGGCAGGCCGGCCGCGTCGAACAGGTCGGCGCGGTAGCAGATGGCCTCGGGGCCGACGTCCGTGCCGTAGCCGATGAGCTTGCCGTCGAGCGTGGTGGCGGCCTCGGTCTTCCAGTCCAGCCAGCGGTCGGCGACCTCGGGGTCGGACAGGTCGTGGAAGTTGTCCGAGTACTGCATGAGCTCGGCGAGCCAGTCGACCTCGAGCGCCTCGATGTCCGACAGGCCCGAACCCGCGGCGAGCCGGGTGTTCAGGTTGTCACGCGCCTCGTCGGCCGTGGCGGCCTTCTTGTGCTCGATCGTGATGTTCGGGTGCATCTCCATGTACTCCTCGAAGAGCCCCGCCTCGGGGTACCCGAACTCGTTGAAGGTGGCGACCGTGAGGGTGATCTCCTCGGCGGACTCGCTGTCCGAGCCGGTGTCGCCGCCCGTGTCGGTCTCCGGCTCGTCCGCGGTGCCGCCCGAGCAGGCGGTGAGGACGAGCGCGATGCCGGCTGCGCCGGCGGTGAGCGCGAAGGCTCTCTTCCTGGTGATGCGCACTGTGACTCCTTCGTCGTCTGTGGGCGGCAGCCGTGCCGTCCGACCCCTCCCGCCGCCCGCGGACGTCCCGCGAGTGGCTCCGAGATGAGACCGGTCCCAGATCGGGGAGCGGTGTTCCTGTCTCGATGGTGAGACCGCTCTCATCGGGTTGCCCCCACAACGTGGCCCCCGGCGTCATGAGGTGTCAATCCACGTAACCAAACTGTGACCTCGACGGCGTCGTGCCCGTCGCCCGGTTCTCCGGTGCCGCGCCCGCCGCGTCACGTCGTCGTCGCCCGTGCGGCCTCGCCTTGCGGTGCACCGGGGGGTGCGATGGGGTGAGAGCGGCGGGTCGACCCGCGCGACGAACTCCGGGAGGTGCGGTGGCCCAGGGCGATGACCGGCCGGAGCGTGCGGCGGGGCCTCTGGCGGGAGCGGAGGAGCCCGGGAACCTGACGTTCCGCTCCTTGCGCTACCTGCTGGTCAAGACCTTCCGTGAGTTCCTCGGCGACAAGTGCCCCGACCTCGCCGCCGGCCTGACGTACTACGCGATCTTCGCCGTCGCGCCCTCGCTCCTGGTCCTGGTCTCCTTGCTCGGCCTGCTCGGCGACGCCGACCGGATCGTGGACCGGGTGATGGTGGCGGTGACCCAGGTGGCGCCGGACGTGGAGGTCGGCACGGTCCGGACCATCGTGGAGAACCTCACCAGGCAGCAGGGTGCCGGTATCGCCCTGGTCGGCGGCATCGTCGTCGCTCTGTGGTCGGCGTCTGCGTACGTCAACGCCTTTGGCCGGGCGATGAACCAGATCCACGAGGTCGACGAGGGCCGCCCGATCTGGAAGCTGCGCCCGATCATGCTGCTCATCACGCTGGTGATCCTGCTGCTCGCGGTGACCATCTGCGTGGCCCTGGTCCTCACCGGGCCGGTCGCCCGGATGGTCGGTGCCCTGGTCGGGCTCAGCGACGAGGCGGTCGTGGTCTGGGGCGTGGTCAAGTGGCCGGTCGTGCTGATGCTCGTGGTGCTGATCGTCGCGATCCTCTACTGGGCGACGCCGAACGTGCGCCAGGGTCGGTTCCGCTGGCTCAGCGCCGGTGCCGGGGTCGCCATCGCGCTGTGGATCCTCGCCACGGCCGGCTTCGGGTTCTACCTGTCACGGTTCGGCAGCTACGACGCGACGTACGGCGCCCTGGCCGGGGTGATCGTCTTCGTGCTGTGGTTGTGGATCACCAACAACGCCCTGCTGCTGGGTGCCGAGCTCGACGTCGAGCTCGAGCGAGTGCGTCAGCTCCGCGCCGGGATCCCGGCGGAGGAGACGGTCCGCCTCGCGCTACGGGACACCAAGGCGATCGAGTCACGACGTGCCAAGGAGGCCGACGACGTCGCCGCGGGCCGGGCGCTGCGGCTCGCCGCCCACCGTCGCAGGTCCGGCCGGGACGAGGAGTCCCGGTACCCAAAGCCGTAACGTCCGAGGATCCCTGGCCTATAGCCCAGGAATCCTCGGACGTTGGGTTGGGCTCTGCCGCGGTGGGGACGAACGTCCCTGGACATACCGGCGCGCATTTTCTACCGTCATAGGTGTGAAAACTCCGGCGCGGCTCGCCTTCCTGCTGCCCGGAGGGCTCGCGCTGCTCGCCGGGCTGGACGCCGCGCTGCTGCTGCTCGGCGTACCCGCTCCGGTCACGCTCGAACGGCTTCCGCTGGTCCACGGACCGCTGCTCGTGCTCGGCTTCGTCGGCACGGTGATCAGCCTCGAGCGTGCGGTCGCGCTGCGCCGCCGGTGGGGCTTCGCCGCCCCGGTGCTGCTCGGCGTGGGCGGCGTCGCGCTGCTCACCGCCGCGCCGATGGCCGTGGGGCAGATGCTGTTCGTCACCGGGACCGTCGTCCAGCTCGCGATCTACCGCGCGCTGTGGTCCCGGCAGGAGTCCGGCCACCTGGCCATGCAGGTGCTCGGTGCGTTCGCGATCACCGGTTCGGCCCTGCTGTGGTGGGGCGGGGCGCCGATGGTCGCCGTGCTGCCCTGGTTCGCGGCCTTCCTGGTGCTGACCATCGCGGGCGAACGGCTCGAGCTGGCGCGGGTGGGCAACCTGGGCAGCGACTCCGAGCGGTCGGTCCTGGCCCTCGCCCTGGCCTACTTCGCCGCGACGGTGGCCACCGCGCTGTGGCCCGACGTCGGCCACCCGCTGCTGGGGCTCGCGCTGCTCGCGCTGGTGGTCCGGCTGCTCGGGTTCGACGTCGCACGCCGACTGATCAGGTCCGACGGGCTGCCCAGGTACATGGCCTGGTGCCTGCTGGCCGGGTACGGCTGGCTCGGGGTGAGCGGCGGGATCTGGCTGCTGGTGGGCCGGGTGGCCGAGGGGCCCGCGTACGACGCGGTCATCCACGCTGTCTTCCTCGGCTTCACGATGTCGATGATCATGGCGCACGCCCCGGTGATCCTGCCGGCGGTGCTGGGCCGGCCGCTGCCGTACCGGCCGGCGTTCTACGGCCCGGTGGTGCTGCTGCACGCCTCCTTGCTGCTGCGGGTCGGGGCGGGTGACCTGTACGAGCAGGTGTGGGCGCTGCAGGTGGGCGGCACGCTGAACGTCGTCGCGGTGCTCGCGTTCGTGGTCCTGGCGGTGTACTCGGTGTTGACCGCGCGGAGGGGTCCGGTGCCGTCGCATCCCGCGGTGGAGGTGGCCGCTGCGCCGCCGGAGTCGCCTACGGCGGAGCCGGCCGGAACCGTCGCCTCGAGCTCGGAGGTCCGGCGATGAGGGCCGTGTGGCACGTGCGGACCAACGTGCTGGTGCTCGCCTGGGGGCTCGCCGCCGCCGTCGTGGCGGTCTTCCACCGGGAGATCCCGCAGTCGGAGTGGCTCATGGTCCACCTCCTCCTGCTCGGCGCCGTCTCGACCGCGATCCACATCTGGAGCGCCCACTTCGCCGAGGCGGTGCGGCGACGACCGCTGCCCGGTGGTCGGCGCGGGCAGGCCCTCAGGCTGGGCCTGCACACGGCGGGTGCGCTGACCGTCGTCGTCGGGTTGCTCACCGGGCGGGTCCCGGTCGTGGTCGCCGGGGCGGTGCTGGCGGGGTCGGCCGCGCTGTGGCACGCGACGGTGCTGGTCCTCCAGGGGCGCGGCTCGATGAGCGTGCGGCTGGCCTGGACCGCCTGGTACTTCGTGGTCGCGTCGCTCTCGATGCCGATCGGGGCGGGGCTGGGCACGGTGCTCGCCCGGCCCGGGCTCGCCGGCGAGCCGTACGCCCGCACCCACGTCGCGCACGTGTCCGTGATGATCCTCGGCTGGATGGGCCTGACCGTCGTGGGCACCCTGGTCACGCTGTGGCCGACGATGCTGCGGGTCCAGCTCGCCGACGACGCGCGGACCGCCGCCCGGCACGGGCTGGCGGTGCTCGGCGCGGGGCTGCTGGCGATGGTCGGCGGGACTCTGACCGGGGTGCTGGTGGTCACCGGCGTCGGCCTGGTGCTCTACCTGCTCGGCCTGCTGCGCACGTCCTGGCCGCTGCTGGTCGAGGCCCGACGCCGACTGCCGGACACCTTCGCCTCGCGGTCGGTGGGCCTCGCCTGGGTATGGCTCGTGACGACCGTCGCGGTCTGGGCGGTGCTGGTGCTGTCCGCCGGCCGGTGGGCGGTCGCCCAGCCGCGGATCACCTCGCTGCTCGGTCCGCTGACCGTCGGGTTCGCCGCACAGGTGCTCATCGGCGCGCTGTCCCACCTGGGGCCGATGGTGGTCGGCGGTGGACCGTCCGCCGTGCGAGCCGCCCGCGCCGTGGTGGAACGCGGGGGAACGGCCCGGCTCGTGCTGGTCAACGTCGGCCTGGTGCTGTACCTGCTGCCGGTCCCCAGCCTGGTCCGGGTCGGCACCTCGGTGCTGGTGCTCGGCGCGCTGGTGACGGCGCCGGTGCTGCTGGTCCGTGCGGTCGTGGTGGCGCGACGGCGCCGCTCCGACCCGCGGACCGGCCCGGCCGCGGGGCGCGCCGCGGCCGAGCAGGAGAAGCGGCCCCCGGTCGACCTGCTCACCGCGCGGCGTCGTCCCATGGGCCCGACGCTGGCCGCCGTCGGGGCGCTGGCCCTGGTGGTGGCCGGTGCGGTCGCGGCGGACCCGGCCTCGGTCGGGCTCGGGGCGTCCCCGGCCGCCGGGGTAGAGGCCAGCGGCGAGGTGGTCGAGGTCGAGGTCGAGGCCCGGGACATGCGGTTCTTCCCGGACTCGGTCGAGGTCGAGGCGGGGGCGGAGCTGGTGCTCGTGGTCACGAACGTCGACGACACGGTGCACGACCTGGTGCTCGACTCCGGGGCCTCCTCCGGGCGGCTGGCCCCTGGGGCGACGGCACGGATGGAGATCGGCGTCGTCGGGCGCGCGATGGACGGCTGGTGCTCGGTGGCCGGGCACCGGCAGATGGGCATGGTCTTCACGGTCGAGGTCGCCGGGGCGGACGACGGTCGGGCCGCCGGGGACGCGACTGGCGGCGGTGGCTCCACGAACGCGGCCGGCGCCGGCGGGCACGGCACCGGCGGGCACGGCACCGGCGGGCACGGCGCCGGCGGGCACGGCACCGGCGGGCACGGCGCCCATGACTCCCCGGTCGGCCCGTCCGCCGCCGACGACCTGGACCTCATGGCCGAACCCGGCCCGGGCTTCACCGCCCACGACCCGGTGCTCCCACCGGCGTCGGGCACCCCGGGCGAACCGACCGTGCACGAGGTGACCCTCCGGGTGAGCGATCGGGAGCAGGAGGTCGCGCCCGGTGTCACGCAGACGCTGTGGACCTTCGGCAGGACCGCGCCCGGGCCGACGCTGCGTGGTCGGGTGGGCGACCGGTTCGAGATCACGCTGGTCAACGACGGGACGATCGGGCACTCGATCGACTTCCACGCCGGGGCGCTGTCGCCGGACCAGCCCATGCGCACCATCGAGCCGGGGGAGTCGCTGACGTACTCGTTCACCGCCACCCGGTCGGGCATCTGGATGTACCACTGCTCGACGATGCCGATGTCGCTGCACATCGCCAACGGGATGTTCGGCGCCGTGGTCATCGACCCGCCGGACCTCCCGCCGGTCGACCGGGAGTACCTGCTGATCCAGTCCGAGCTCTACCTGGGGGAGCAGGGCGGGATCGCCGACGCCGACAAGATCCTGGCCGAGCGTCCCGACGCCGTCGTGTTCAACGGCTACGCCAACCAGTACGACCACGAGCGGCTCGCGGCGCGGGTCGGGGAGCGGGTGCGGATCTGGGTGCTCGACGTCGGCCCCAACCGGTCCAGTGCGTTCCACGTCGTCGGCGGGCAGTTCGACACGGTCTACCTGGAGGGCGCCTACCGGCTCGGCGGGCCGGACGGTGTGCCCGGGGACGGTGAGGGGACCGGCGGGTCGCAGGTGCTCGGGCTGCACGTCGCACAGGGTGGGTTCGTCGAGCTCTCACCGCCGGAGGCAGGGAACTACCCGTTCGTGTCCCACGTGATGGTCGACGCCGAACGCGGCGCCCACGGCTACCTCGCCGTCACCGAGTGAGCCCGCGGCGCGCTCGGCGGTGGCGAGCGGGCGATGACCGGATGGTGATGGTGCTCGGCGTCTGAACGGCGATGACGCCGGCGACCCGATGGCGATGACACCGGCGGTGCGACGTACGGTGGGCTCAGTGACGGAGGAGGAGCACGTGGTGGTCGACACGACGGTCGGAACGGCGCGGGCGCGTCCCGCCCTGGTCGAGCCGGGCCCGCCGCTGACGAACGATCAGATCCGTCGGTGGTCGCGGCACCTGCTGCTGCCGCAGGTCGGTGAGGTCGGCCAGCGACGGCTGCGCAATGCCCGGGTACTCGTCGTCGGGGCCGGCGGGCTCGGGGCGCCGGTGCTGCTGTACCTCGCCGCCGCGGGCGTCGGCCGGCTGGGCATCGTGGACCATGACGAGGTCGAGCTCACCAACCTGCAGCGACAGGTCATCCACGGCTGGTCGGACGTCGGTCGGCCCAAGGTGGACAGCGCGCGCGAGGCGGTGCACGCGGTCGACGACACCGTGGAGGTGGTCACCCACGCCGTGCGGTTGACCGAGGAGAACGTCGACGAGGTGCTGCGGGACTACGACCTGGTGCTCGACGGCACGGACAACTTCCCCACGCGGTACCTGGTCAACGACGCGTGCGTGCGGTTGGGGCTGCCGGAGATCTGGGCCTCGATCTACCGGTTCGACGCACAGGTCGCCGTGTTCTGGGGGCGCCCGCCGGCCGACAGCGGCGTCACCCCGGTCCAGCTCCGGGACCTGTTCCCGGCACCGCCCGAGCCCGGCAGCGTCCCGTCCTGTGCCGAGGGTGGCGTGCTCGGCGCCATGTGCGGGCAGGTCGGGTCGGTGATGGCGGCCGAGGCGATCAAGCTCATCACCGGCATCGGCGACGTGCTCCTGGGCCGCGTGCTCGTGCTGGACGTTCTCGCCTCCCGCTGGTCCGAGATCCCGCTGGCCGGCGGCTCTGCCGCGTCCGCCCCTTCAGGGGCCTCCGCGCCCTCCGCCGCTTCGGCCCGTTCCGCGCCCTCGACCTCGCCCGCCCGCGATGTGGAGCGTTCGGGTGGGGGACCGCCGGCGCGGCGCGATCTTCAAGCGCATGGCGGTGCTGTCGGGGTGCAGCGCGGCAAGATCGACGCGGGCTCCATAAAGCGCCTCGCGCGGGTCGGCATCGGCGTCGCCATCAAGGAGGGCGCGCCCAAGCCGAGCATCTCAACGGTGGACGAGTTCAAGCAGTCGCTGCTCGCCGCGCAGCCAACACTGCGCGACGAGATCGCCGATGACCGAAAACACGGTCAACGCGACCAGCAATGCAATCA
>CAYQFJ010000047.1:0-16700 GCA_964416715.1 uncultured Actinotalea sp.
CGTAGGAGCGCATCTGGTCCCCCCAGCTCGCCTTGATGTCGCCGGCGAGGGCCTTCTTGGTGGCGTTCTCCTCGGCCTGGCGCAGCAGCAGCAGTCGGGACTGCAGCACGCGCAGGGCCGCGGCGCGGTTCTGGATCTGGCTCTTCTCGTTCTGCATCGACACGACGATGCCGGTCGGCAGGTGCGTCATGCGGACGGCCGAGTCCGTGGTGTTCACGGACTGCCCGCCGGGGCCCGAGGAGCGGTACACGTCCACCTTGATCTCGTTCTCGGGGATCTCGATGCTGTCCGTGTGCTCGATCAGGGGGACCACCTCGACGGCGGCGAACGACGTCTGACGGCGTCCCTGGTTGTCGAACGGTGAGATCCGTACCAGCCGGTGGGTGCCGGCCTCGACGGACAGGTTGCCGAACGCGTACGGCACCTTGACCTCGAAGGTCGCGGACTTGATACCGGCCTCCTCGGCATAGGAGGTGTCGAGGACGGCGGTGGGGTAGCCGTGCCGCTCGGCCCAGCGCAGGTACATCCGCAGCAGCATCTCGGCGAAGTCCGCGGCATCGACCCCACCGGCGCCGGCGCGGATCGTCACCACGGCCTCACGATGGTCGTACTCGCCGGACAGCAGGGTGCGCACCTCGAGCCCGTTGAGGTCCTTGCGCAGCGTGACGAGCTCGTTCTCCGCGTCCGCGAGCGTCTCGGCGTCGTCCTCCTCGCGCGCCATCTCCACCAGGGTCTCCAGGTCGTCGACCCGCTGGGCGAGCTTGTCGACACGCTCCAGCTCGGACTGCGCGTGCGAGAGCGCGGAGGTCACCTGCTGGGCGGCGTCCGGGTCGTCCCACAGGTCGGGCGCGGACGCCTGCTCGGAGAGCTCGGCGATCTTGGTCCGCAGGGCGTCGGGGTCGCTGACCGCACGAATGGTCCCGAGCGTGGTGCGCAGGGCGCTGATCTCGGTGGAGAAGTCGGTGGATGCCACGACCAGCCAGGTTACCCGTTGGGCCACCCGCCCCGTACCGTCGTTGTCGAGGGACGCCCGTGGTCAGGAGGTGTACGCCCGGGCGCGGGTCGTGACCTCCAGGACGATGCCGTCGCTCCAGCCGGCGGTGACCCAGGTGAGCAGAGGTGGTCGCGCGAGGGAGGTGAGCGTGACCTCGGCGGTGCGCTCGTCGACCGCGACCGCCTCGACGACACGTAGGCCGGTGAGCTCGGCGGCCGCCGGGGCCGTGGCCAGGTAGGCCTCGACCGACGCGCGGACCGACCGGTCCGTGATCGGGAGCAGGTCCTCGGGGTGGTGCGGTTCGTCGGGGTCGAGGAGGCGGTCGAAGTAGCGCTCCTGGTCCAGCGCGTCCGCGGCATCCAGCGCGGTGAGATCCGCCAGCGCCAGCAGTGCCTTGCGCTCCAGGTGGATGCTCGCCGCGGAGACGACGGCACCCACCAGCAGCAGGGCCAGCACCCCGTAGGCGATGGACAGCAGCATGATCTGCCCGTCGTCGCCGGTCGCGATCTCGCGTGGTCGCAGTCGCACCTCAGTCCCCCGCCGCGTGGGCGTCGATGCTCGCGGTCGCGGTGGCGGACACCGGCACGCTCAGCGGGACGGCGTCCTGCAGCCAGCCGGGGACGCCGGGCAGCGGGACCGCCACTTCGACGACCGCCGTGACGATGCCCCCGGGCGTCCGGCACGGCTCGTCGGAGCAGCTCAGCTCGAGGGAACCGCCGGCCTGGTCCGGGTCCAGACCCTGGTCGGCCAGCGCGAGACCGACGGCGGCGGTGGCGAGCGAGTAGGCGCGGGCATCGTCGTCGGCGGTGACGAAGGCACGGGCGGCCTCCCGCGCCGCGCCGTCGACCGCGAACGCACCGGCCTGGAGCGTGGCCAGGACGAGCACCAGGTAGACCACCGGGACCAGCAGGAGGAGCGATACGCCGAGGAACTCCACGATCGCGTTCCCATCGTCGCCCGAGGGGAGCTGCGACGTCGCCGGCTCGCGAACGTCCCGCACCGGACCGACTGACGTCACGGACGGGCCCGGTGTCCCCGGTCTCACGGGCCCTCCAGCAGAGCGTGACCGTCGACTTCCAGAACGCCGGCTGGTCCGATCAACCCGATGACCGGCAGCGGAGCGACGACGCGCACGCGGACCACCTCCAGACCAGCGACCGTGGTCACCTCCGCCTGGACCTGGTCGGCGAAGCGCGGGGCGAGCGACATCTCGATGAGGTCGCGGGCGCGGTCGGCACCCTGCTCCGGCGTCCGGTCGGCCAGGGCGCCGTAGCGGGCGCCCTCGGCGGCGCAGTCGACCAGCGTGGCACGTACGTGCAGAGCCAGCGCGAGCTGCAGGACGGCGGCGAACAGGACCGTGGTGAGCGCGCCGACCAGCACGAAGTCCACCACCGCTGCCCCGCGGTCACGGGTGTGCCGATCAGCCGTCGAACGAGGTGACACGCTCGACCGCGGAGTTGAACACGTCGGTCAACGCCGGGCCGGCGACCGCCCAGAGCGCGAGCACGAGGCCCGCGGTCATCAGGGTCACCAGCACCCAGCCGGGGACATCGCCGCGTTCGGTGTCATCGCTCCATCGGCGTCGTAGCTGCATGGCGAGCACGTGATCCTCCTGGTCTGACGGCGCCGCGTAGCGGTCGCCCGGTCGGTGGTCGGCGGCCCGAAGTCGGCTGCGGGTCTCGCGCGCCGGCGGGCCGGTGTCGGGTGCGGGGGTGGCGCGTGTGCGGGGGTGGCGCGTGTGCGGGCGCTCACAGGTCGATCCGCAGCGTCGCGAGGCCGGGGAAGATCGCGAACACGACGGTCACCGGCAAGATCAGGAAGACGACCGGGACCATCATCGCGACCTCCTTGCGGCCGCCGGTCTCCATCAGCGCACGACGACCCGCCTCGCGGACGTCCTCCGCCTGCGCCCGGAGCACCTCGGCCAGCGGGGTGCCGCGCTCGACCGCGACGGCGACGGCCTCGCTGAACCTGGAGAGCACGACCAGCCCGGTGCGGTCCGCCAGGCGTTCGAGCGCCACGGCGACGGAGGCCCCCGCGTGGGTGTCGGCGACCGCCTTCCGCAGCTCGCCGGCGAGCTCGCCGTGGGTGGAACGCGCGACCCGCTCCAGGGCCCCGAGCGCACCCTCACCGGCGGCGACCGCCAGCGCGAGCAGCTCGGCCACCGTGGGGAGCTCGGCGAGCAGGCGCTCCTCGCGGCGTGCCACCTGGCGGCTGAGCACCTGGTCGACGGAGACCAGCCCGGTGAGCGCGGCGACCGTGACGACGAGGACGCCGGCCGCGGGAGGGAGTCCTCGCCCGGTCACCAGCGCCAGGGCGAGCGCCAGTCCACCGGCCGTGCCGAGCGTCCCCGCGACCACCTGCTGGGCGCGGAACTGCTCGACCGTCTCGCTTCGTCCGGCCCGGACCAGGCGGCGCTGGAGCTCGGCGCTCGGTGAGCCGAGCCGCTCGACCAGACGCACGGCGTCGTGCATGACGGGGGCCAGGAGACGCTCGAGCGTGGAGAACGGGGACCGGGCGACCGGGACGTGCAGCAGCCCGGACGTCGTCGCGGGGGCGCGCAGGTAGGGCCGCAGCCGGTCGTCCAACCGCGGGCGACGGGTGCTCAGGTGCCACGCGATCATCCACAGGCCGATGCCCGCGACGCCGCCGACCACCGCGCCGAACGCTGGTCCGGAAGTCGGCGTCATCGCAGCACCCGTACGTCCTCGGGCAGGCGCCCGATCCGGACCATGAGCCGGTAGGCGACCACCGAGCACCCTGCTCCCAGGGCGAGGACGGCGACACCGGCCGAGGTGTTGTACGCGGCGGCGGCCTCGGGACGGGTCGCGAGGAGGGCGAGCACCACCCACGGGGCGGCGACGGCGAGCCGCGCACCGTTGACCGTCCAGCTCTGGCGGGCCTCGAGCTCGCCACGCGTCCGGGCGTCCTGCCTCATGAAGGAGGAGAGCGTGCGCAGCAGCCGGCCGAGGTCCGAGCCGCCGACCTCCCGGGTCAGCCGCAGCGCCTCGATGATCCTGTCCGCGGCCGGGTCGGCCAGGCGTGCCTTGAGCGCGTCGAGGCAGGTGCCGAAGTGCCCGTCCACGCGGTAGTCCTCGGCGAACGTACGGAACGCCGGCCGTAGCTCGACCGGTCCGCGGTCACCGAGCTGCCCCAACGCCTCGGGCAGCGACAGCCCGGCGCGGATGCCGGAGGCCAGGTGGTCGACGACCTCGGGCCACAGTGCGCGCAGCGCGGTGCGTCGTGCGCGGGCCCTGGCCCGGACCAGCGCCACGGGCGCGCAGGCGGCCATCGTGGCGAAGCACACCGCGATCGCCGGTGACCGGCTCAGCGCCAGTCCGACCAGGAAGGTGACGATCCCGGCGGCCGCGCTCGTGCCGAGCAACCCGCCCGGGGAGACGCCGGAGACCCCCGCCTGGACGAGAAGGTCGTCGAGACGGTCCAGCCACCTCGCCCGCGCCCGGCGGCGCGGTGGTGGTGAGGTGACCGCCCACAGCACCGAGCACATCCCGGCGCCGAGCAGCAGTCCCGCGACGACCCCCACGATCAGCGCCTCCCGTCCGGCCCGCTGCGCAGCAGCTCACCCAGGTCGACGCCGATGCGTGCGTACCGCTCGGCGTGCGGCGGGAAGCCCTCGGCGCGCACCAGCTCGCCGTCGCGCACGCGGAAGACGTCGGTGGTCTCGACGACGCCGTTCTCCACCCGGCCCGGGACGGCGACCACCTCCAACGTGCGACGCCGGCCCCGGGCGTCGATCCCCAGGTGCACCACCAGGTCCACCGCGGCGGCGACGGTGGGGACGACGAACCCGGCGCTCACGTTCTCGCCCGTCAGCAGGGGCAGCGTGCAGATCTTGGTCAGGGCCTCCCGCGCGCTGTTGGCGTGCACCGTGCACAGCCCCGGCACACCCGCGTTGAGGGCGATGAGCATGTCGAGGCTCTCCGCCTCGCGCACCTCACCGATCACGATCCGGCTGGGCCGCATCCGCAGCGCCTCCTTGACCAGGCGGCGCAGGGTGATCTCACCGGTGCCCTCCAGGCTCGGCTGGCGGCACTGCATCGCGACCGTGTCCCGCGTCGGGATCTTCAGCTCGAAGACCTCCTCGCAGGAGACCACCCGCTCACGCGGCGGGATCGACCCGCACAACGCGTTGAGCATCGTCGTCTTCCCTGCCTGGGTGGGACCGGAGACCAGCACGTTCAGGCCGGCGGCGACGGAGGCGGACAGAAAGCTCGCGGCGTGCGGTGTGAGCGAACCGAGCGCGACCAGGCCGTCCAGGTGGGTGGCGCGCACCACGTACTTGCGGATGTTGACCGACCAGTGGCGGCGCGTGACGTCGGGGATCGCCACGTGCAGCCGTTCGCCCCCGGGCAGCGCGGCGTCCACGAAGGGGCTGGACAGGTCGAGCCGACGGCCGGAGACCTTCAGCATCTGCTCGACGAGGTCGCGGACCTGACCCTCGGTGAGGATCGTCGTGGTGAGCTCGGGCTCGCCCCGCCGGGCCACGAAGACCTCGGCGGGGGAGTTGATCCAGATCTCCTCGACCTCGTCGTCGTCCAGGTACTGCTGCAACGGACCGAGCCCGGCGACCGAGTCCACGACGGCCTTCGCCGTGGCGGAGTGGTCCGCCAGCGGCGTCACGTCGCCGCGCAGCGCGCGTTCCTCGTAGTCGGCGAGCGCGTCCCGGACGAGGTCGCTCAGCACGGCCTGGTCGCGCAGCGGATCGATGCCCCGGCGGCGGACGAGCTCACGCACCTCGTGCTCGACGAGCGCCACGCCGTCCATGATGTCCCCCTGCTGAACGTCCCCTGGCCCTACCGGGCTGCCGCGCCGACCCGTCCGTCCGTGTGGGCCGGGCCGCGCCGCGACGAGCATAGGGGAACAGAACGGGACGGATCACCCCCTGTGGACAACACTTTCGGGTGAACCCTGAGCGGGTCCGACGGTGTGCCGGGAACGATCACGCCCGCTCGAAGCTGCTGGGAACCGGGAAGTACCGGGGCAGGAAGTCGGCGAGCAGCTCACCCTGGCGGGCGGCCTCGGCGGGGCTGGTGACCGTGTCGTTCAGGCAGAAGACGTCGAACTCCCGCGTGCGGAGCAGTCGCTCCAGGCGGCCGGCCGCCCGGGGGTGGACGAGGTCCGGGTAGAGGTAGGTGAGACGTCCCGGGACGGCACGCCCGCGGGAGTAGGCGACGTAGTGGTGCAGCGCCGAGGCGACCGAGACGTCGTCGGGGTGACGGAACCGGGACGCCGCCACCTGGGCGAAGACGTCGGGCCAGGTGGCCTCCATCTCCTGCAGCACCGAGCGGAGCTGTGGCTGGGGAGCGTGCTGGAACTGGTGGGACGTCGTCCGCCCGGTCAGGGCCTCCACCAGGGTGCGGTTGTTCTTCGCCGCGCTGATCAGGGGTGGGTCCTCCTCGTGGCGCGGGCCGAGGCCCACGACCGCGGAGGACGGGAAGAACTTCGCCAGCCCGTTGGCGTGGAAGAACAGCTCCTTGGCCACCGGGCGGCCGAGCATGACGTCGTCGTTGAGGTAGAGGTACTGCTCGGTCAGCCCGGGGATCCGGTGGAGCTGCGCCTCGATGGCGTGCGAGTTGAACACCGGTAGCACCGAGGGGTCGGCGAAGATCTCCCGGTGGTCCACCAGGTGGATCTTCGGGTGGTCGAGGTCCAGCCACTCGGGCACCTGACCCGCGGTCACCAGGTGGACCCGGCGCACCCACGGCGCGTACATCTCCACCGAGCGCAGCGAGTAGCGCAGCTCGTCGCGGGAGCGGAAGCGGGCCGGGTCGAGCGCGGCCAGGTCGGGGACCTCGGCGCCCATCTCCCGAAGCGCCGCCGCCTTGGCCGCACGCCACGCCTCGTCCGCGCCGTCCACCCACGTGTAGACGATGTCCACCGGGTCGGTCACGTCGAACAGGTGGGGCAGCGCGCCCACGTCGATGGTCGCGTCCGGCCGGGTGGCCGCGACGTCCCAGCCCGACGGCGTCAGCCGGGTCACCCAGGCGTTGCGGCGCGGTGCCACCAGTGCGGGCGCGTTCTGCACGCTGGTCACCGGCCGCCCCGGCAAGGTTCCCAGCAGAGCCGGTCGCGGGGTGCGCCAGACCTCGACGTCGCAACCGATCGCGGCGCCGGCCAGCGGTCGGTCCGGTCCACCGGCCACGTAGCGGAACACGCGGAAGCCGTCCCCGCTGGTGGACCAGCGTCCGAGTCGTCGTGCGGTCGCGCGGCGGGGCCGTGCGCGTGCGGCGTCGAGCGGGACCGCGTACCACGCGGGTCCGAGGCCGCGTGCCAGCACCTCGCACACCTTCCGCCGGTCGGGTTCGGGGACGACGACGACCGGACGCTGTCCCGCCCCGCTCGGCACCACGGCGACCGCGACCCCCGCGTCCCGCAGGAGGCGTACGACGTGCGCGCGCTGAGCGGCCTCCTCGGCACGCAGGTCCGGCGACGTGACGAGCGCCGCCTGGTACGGCCGCAGTGCGGGCCCGACGAGCACGACGCCGGCCGGCAGGCGCCACAGCGTTCCCACCAGCCGGTGTGTGCGGTGGCGCAGCCGGGTCCGGCGCTGGACGCCTCGGGACAGGCTGCGGGCCAGGGCGGTCCGTCGGGACCGCGGGAGCGCGGACACGAGCCGACCCAGGAAGACCGCCAGCCGGTCGCCGAGCAGCACGTGCCTGGCCAGACCGTCCCGGTAGAGCAGCAGCTCGGTACCGGCCGCGTCGACGGTGTACTTGACCTCGTCCGCGCCAAGACGTGCGTGGTCGACGACCGTCAGGGTCTCGTCGATCCCGACGACCATGCGGGACTGTCTGGCCACGGGCCTCCTTCTGCCGTCGGCCGCCGTGATCGGGACGGTGGTCCAGGCGATGGTCCGACCAGTGTCTCAGTGAACGTGGTGCGGCTCGGGTGAACGAAGGTCTTGACATCGGGCGGGCTGGCCACGGCTGCGTAGCAGCCGGGAACGCCCTCCTGTGGCTGACCTTCGCGATGCTTGCCGCGGGGACGCTGCTCGCGTTGGTACCGATCCGCGATCGCGCACGTGCCCCCCCGATCGACGATCGGCTCGACCGGGGTGGTGGCAGCATGACGCTGCGTGTCCGGATCGACGGCGTCCGGTTGCCCACCGTCCGGGCCCTCGCCAACGACCTCGGCATCGCACCGGGCACGATCGCCCGCGCCTACCAGGAGCTGGAGTCGGCCGGGCTCGTGGTGAGCCGGCGTCGGGTCGGGACCCTGGTCACCGCCCCGCCGCGGAGTCTGGTCACCAAGGCGCCGCGAGATGCCGCCGTACGTCTCGCCGCACTCGCTCGGGTCCAGGGCCTGACCGACGCCGAAGCGCACGACCTGCTCGCCGCGGCCCTGATCCAGCACGAGCGGGAGGCGTCGAGGCAGCCGGTGCCGTGATGCCGGCGACGCAGGTCTGGTGGACTCAGTCGATCCGGTCGACGACGCGGCCGGTCGAGAGGTCGACGAGGTCCCGGTCCCCGAGCGGGGACTCCAGATCGACCGACAGCAGGTCCAGACAGCCGTCACCGGGGTCGTGGCTGGTAGACGTGACCGCCACCTCGACCCGCTCCACTCCCTGGCCCAGGCTCGTGATCTCCGGCTCACCGTTGCAGGTGTCGATCGTGAGGACGACCGACCCGCCGTCGACGCGGTACTCCACGACCTCTGCCGGCCCACGACCCTTGTCGGGTCCGCCGATCGCGCACCCGGCGACCAGGGAGCCGGTCATCAGCGCTGCCACGGTCGCCACCGCGAGTCTCGACACTCGAGCCGTCAGCCCTCGCCCGGGGCGACCGGTGGCTCCGGCGGCGCCGCCTTGGGTGCCCTGGGCTTCTTGCGGGCCGTCGGCGGGGACGTCGGCTCCGCGGTCTCCGCCGGCGGGGCCGGGGGTGGTGCGGCCGGGTCCGGCACCGGGGCCGACGCCGCGGGAGGCGCCGGAGCGCCTGTCGGGGCCGCAGGGGGCACCGGAGCGGGCGCCGAGCCGGGCGGGCCGGCGGGAGCCGGCTGGGACCCGAACGGAACCGCCGGGCCGGGGTAGGGCGCGGAAGGCGGCGCCGTTGCCGCCCTCCGCAGCTTGAGACGCCGCGTCACCGGCACGACGACGGCAGTGACCAGTGCGGCGAAGATCAGCCAGGGCAGCAGCACGCCGAGCACCTGGAGCGCTCCGGCGAGGGTGGTGACCAGCGCGTTCCAGCCGGTCACCAGCCCGGCCCAGAAACCGGTCGGTTCGGGCTCCGGCTCGGACTCCTCGGTCCAGATGTCCAGCCGGAACGTCGCCATGTCCACCTGTGCGGCGATTCCGGCGCGCTGGGACTCCAAGGACTCCAGGTCCGCCTGGCGCTCGGTGAGCATCTGCTCGGCCTGGACGATGTCGCTGATCGAGCCGGCCCGCGCCAGCAGGTCCTCCAGCCGGGCGACCGACACCTTGAGCGCGCGGATGCGCGCCTCGAGGTCACGAACCTGGGCGGTTACCTCGGTGCTGGTCAGGCGGGTGTCGGTGACCGTCCCGAGCTGCTCGAGCTGCTCGAGGGTGGCGGTGACCTCTTCGGACGGGATGCGGACCACGAGGAACGCCGAGCCGGAGCCCTCGCCGTCGCCCTCCTCGACCCGTTCCTGGACGTGCCCGCCGACGCGCTCGACGATCATCGCGGCGTCGCGCACCGCCCGCCGGACGTCCTCGACGGTAAGGGTGACCGAACCGGACACGACGAACTGCCGGTCACCGGCGGCCGTCGGCGGGCTGCCCACCTCACCGGAGGCGTCGCCCGCCGTGCCCTCGTCGTGGGCGGCATCGACGTCGTCGGGCATCTCCTGGGCGCCGCCGTCGCTACCGGCGGCCATGTCCTCGGTCGACGAGCCGGCCGCTGAACATGCCGTGAGGGTCAGCAGCACCACCAGTGTGAACAGGCCCACGAGACGACGCATGGCCCAAAGGTAAGTGGCGCCGACGCCGTTCCGGTCGCCGTTACTCCGATCGTTGTCATTTCGTCATGGGTTCGTACCACGACCGTGCTCGACGCCGGTCCGACGGCCCCCGTCGCCGCTGGTGAGAGGGTGCCACCGCCATAAGGTGGTCCGGTGACCC
This sequence comes from uncultured Actinotalea sp., assembly GCA_964416715.1. Taxonomy (GTDB): domain Bacteria; phylum Actinomycetota; class Actinomycetes; order Actinomycetales; family Cellulomonadaceae; genus Actinotalea. The sequence continues at coordinate 10,089 of CAYQFJ010000047.1, forward strand.
AGTCCTTCGCGGACCCGCAGCCACGCACCGCGCTCGAGCTGCGCGGCCTGGTCAAGCGGTACGGCGCCACCGTTGCCCTGGGTGGCCTCGACCTGGACGTCCCCGCTGGGTCCTTCTACGGCGTCGTGGGCCCCAACGGGGCGGGCAAGACGACGATGCTGTCGATCGCGACCGGTCTGCTGATGCCGGACGCCGGCTCGGTCCACGTGCTCGGGGTGGACGTGTGGGCCCGGCCCGCGGACGCCGCCCGGCTGCTCGGGGTCCTCCCGGACGGGTTGCGGACCTTCGACCGGCTCACCGGCCCGGAGCTGATCGGCTACGCCGGGCTGCTGCGCGGCATGGACCGGGACGTGATCGCCGCGCGCCGGGACGACCTGATCGCGGCGCTGGACCTGGGCGGCGCCGGCTCGACGCTGGTGTGCGACTACTCCGCGGGGATGACCAAGAAGGTCGCGCTGGCCTGCGCCCTGGTGCACGCCCCGGACCTGCTGGTGCTCGACGAGCCGTTCGAGGCCGTCGACCCGGTCTCCGGGACCGCGATCCGGCGCATCCTGCGGCAGTTCGTGGCCGCGGGCGGGACGGTGGTGCTGTCCAGCCACGTGATGGCACTGGTCGAGCAGCTCTGCGACCACGTCGCGGTGGTCGCGGCCGGACGGGTGCTGGCGGCCGGGACGCTGGACCAGGTGCGCGCCGGGCAGGACCTCGAGGATCGCTTCGTCGGGCTGCTCGGCGGGGCTCGCGCGGACGCAGGGTTGCCGTGGTTGCGACCGTCCTCCGGCTGAGGCTCACGCTCCTGCGGCGCACGGTGGCGCGCGAGCCGTGGCGGGTCGTCCTGCTCGCGCTCGGCCTGGTGTGGGCCCTGGTGATGATGCCCCCGGTGGTCGGCGGGATGCTCTGGGTGGGCGCCCAGCCGGTCGACGTCGCGCACGACGTCCTGGTGGTGGCCGGGGCGCTGCTGGTGGTCGGGTGGTTGGTGGTGCCGCTGCTGATACCCGGCATGGACGACTCGCTGGAGGTCACCCGGTTCGCGACCTTCGGGGTGCCGGTGCGGCGGCTGGTGCCGGGGCTGCTGGTCGCGGCGCTCGCCGGGGTCCCGACGCTGGCGACCGGGCTGGGCGCGCTGGCACCGGTGATCGCCTGGACGGGCGCCGGACGCGGGACCGTGCTCGTCGCGCTGCTCGCGGCACCCCTGGCGCTGGCGACGTGCGTGCTCGGTGCCCGGATCAGCACGGCGCTCGGTGGTCTCCTGCTCAGCTCACGCCGGTCGAGGGAGACCGGGCTGCTGCTGGGCACCGTGGTCGCGTTGCTGGCCGTGCCCGCCGTGGTGGCGATCGGTTCGATGGGGCTCGAGGGCGCCCTCGAGCGCGTCCCGGGGCTCGCGGCGGTCCTGGGCTGGACCCCGCTCGGCCTGACGTGGGCTGCACCCGCCGCGATGGCCGACGGCGACGCGGTCGGCTCGGTGGTCCGGCTCGCCCTCGCGGTGGGGTGGGTGGTGCTCGGCGCAGTCGTGTGGGCCGCACTGCTGGAGCGCACCCTGTTCCGGCCGCCGTCACGCGCCGGTGCGACCCGGCGTCGTGCGGACCGGTTGCTGGGGACCGGCGTGATCCCGTTCGTCACGCGTCCGTCGGGAACGCGGTCGAGGGCGGGGCGGGTGCCGAGCGCGCGGACGACGCCGTCCGGCTGGGTCGCGGCCACCGCGATCGCCCGCCGCGGGCTGAGGTACTGGACGGCCGATCCCAGGTACGTCAGCTCCTTGCTCGGCTCGGTGGTGGCGCCGGTGGTGATCGTGCTGCTGGTGGCGACCGTGGTGGACGCCCCGGCGGCGGTGGCGCTGAGCATGGGGCCGTTGATGGCCGGGTCGATCGGCTGGAGCCGGCACAACGACGTCGCCTTCGACGGGACGGCGTTCTGGATGCACGTCGCCGCGCGGGTCCCGGGGTGGGCGGACCGGTGGGGGAGGACCGCGGCCACCGTGGTGTGGGCCGTCCCGCTGAGCGTGGTGGCGAGCGTTGCCGGCGCGTGGGTGGCCGACCGGACGGACCTGGTGGGGGCCGCCGTCGGGACCGCGCTCGGCGCCCTGTGCGCGGGGTTGGCGGTGTCCGCCGTGATCAGCGGCCTGCTCCCGTACCCGGTGCCGGAGGCTGGGGCGAGCCCGTACTCGGCGCAGATCGGTGCGCTCGGGGCGAGCATGGTGGCGCAGGTGCTGAGCTCGGCCGCGACGGGGGTGCTGTGCGTGCCGGTGCTCGTCGGCTTCGGCCTGTCGCTGTGGGCGGACCCGGCGTGGTCCGTGCCCACCCTGCTGCTCGGCGTCGTCGGGGGTGCGGCCACGCTCGCCGCCGGCGTCGTCCTCGGCGGCCGCGTGCACGACGCCCGCTCGGTCCGCCTCCTGGCCCGGATGACCTGACCCCGCCCCGACTCCGACCCGCGGTTGGTCACGAAGTGGTCACGGTTGTGGTCGAAGGTTGACCGGCGATTAGTAAGGAAGGTCTACTAACAAATGTGACGACGACGGCGTACCACCGCGGCTGGGGCAGATCGCTGCGCCCGACCACGAAGGTGCTGCCCGAGCACGCCCGCGCGCACAACCGCTCGATGGTCCTGCAACGGCTCTTCCACGCCGGGCCCGCCTCACGGGCCGACCTCGCCCGCGCGACCGGCCTGACCCGGGTGACCGTCTCCGACCTGATCGCCGACCTGATCGCGGACGGCCTGGTCTCCGAGCTCGGCCCGCGCAACGAGGGCAAGGTCGGCAAGCCCGCCACCGTGGTCGGCCTGCGCACCGACGCATTCCAGACCGTCGCCGTCGACCTGACCGACGACGAGCTGATGCACGGCGCGGTGCTCGACCTCGCCGGCGTCGTCGTGGAGCGACGGTCCGCGGCCCTGGAGGGCCGGGTCGGGGCCGCGGCGGTCGACGTCCTGCTCGAGTTCTGCCGGGACCTGGTCGGCGCGGCGACGCTGCCGGTGCTCGGCGTCGGCGTCGGATCCCCCGGTGTGATCGGGCCGGACGGGACCGTCGTGGAGGCGCCGAACCGCGGCTGGTTCGACCTGCCGCTGGCCGCCGTGCTCACCGCCGGGCTCGACCTGCCGGTGCACGTCGCCAACGACGCGAACGCCGCGGTGCTCGGTGAGTTCACCTACGGCGGCGCCTCCGGCAGCGGGCTGCTGCTGCTCGCGGTCGGTGCGGGCGTCGGCGCCGGCATCGTGCTGGACGGGGCCCTGGTCCAGGGCCACCGCAACGCCGCCGGTGAGCTGGGCCACGTGACCGCCCTGGACGAGCGGGACGACGTCGACGGTTCCCCGCTGGGCCCGCCGCAGACCTGCGCCTGCGGTCGCCGCGGGTGCCTGGAGACCGTCCTGTCCGTGCCGGCCCTGCGTCGCCGGGTGGCCGGTCTGGACCCACAGTCTGCCGACGCCGCACTGGCGTCGGTGGGCCGGCGCCTGGGCATCGTCCTGGCACCGGTCGCCAGCGCCCTGAACCTCTCCGAGGTGATCCTCAGCGGCCCGCCCGACCTCCTCGACGGCCCCCTGCGCACAGCAGCGCTGGAGACCGTCCGGGAACGCACCATGCCGGCCATCAGCAGCGACCTCGAGCTGCGGATGACCACTCTCGGCGAGGACGGGGCCCTGACCGGGGCCGCCGTGCTCGTCCTGTCCGGTCAGCTCGGGGTCACGTGACGACCCCGAGCCGACCAGCTTGCCAGTCGGAGTACTCAACCCAGAGGCGTTGCCGGAAGGCACCGCCCGTGCATCGGGAAGGAACCCCAACGTGAGAATCGTACGCAACCGAACCGCCGGGACGGCCATCGCCCTGGCCGCCCTGCTCGCGCTGACTGCGTGCAGCAGCGGCGACCCCGAGACCGACGCCGACCCCGGCGACGACGCGAACGACGACCCGTCGGCCTCCGAGGAGGTCGAGGGCGCCGAGATCACCATGTGGGTCAACGGTGGTGACACCCCGCAGGCGCTGCGGGACTACCTGATCGAGACGTTCGCCGCCGAGAACCCGGGCTCCAGCCTGGTCATCGAGCAGCAGGACTGGAGCGGCCTGGTCCCGCGGCTGCAGACCGCGCTCGCCTCGGAGGACCAGACCCCCGACGTCGTCGAGGTCGGGAACACCCAGGCCCCGACCTTCACCTACGCCGGGGCATTCACCGACCTGAGCGACCTGTACCCCGAGGTCGGCGGGGACAAGCTGCTGCAGGGCTTCGTCGAGGCCGGGTCGGCTGACGGCAACGTGTACGCCCTGCCGTACTACTCCGGTGCCCGCGCGGTGTTCTACAACAAGGAGCTCTTCGCCGAGGCCGGCGTCGAGGTGCCGACCACCATCGAGGGTTTCACCGACGCCGCGATCGCGCTGCAGGAGGCGAACCCGCGGGGAGCGGCCAACTTCTCCGGCTTCTGGTTCCCCGGCCAGGACTGGTACAACGGCACCGCCTGGATCTACACCTACGGCGGCGACCTGGCCGTCCAGGACGGCGGCTCCTGGTCCGGCGGGCTGACCAGCGCCGAGTCGCAGGACGCGCTCGCCGAGGTCCAGCGGCTGTTCACCGAGGGGACCAACGCCCCCAAGGACGCCGACTCCAACGAGCCGTGGGTGCCGTTCAACAACGGTGAGGCGGCGATGTTCTCCGCGCCGACCTGGGCCCGGTGGAGCATCGACCTGCCCGAGTGCAACAAGGGCGTCGACCCCGAGGATCAGTCGGAGGAGGCCAACGCGCTCCGGGCCGAGCAGCAGGCCTGCAACGAGGAGAAGACCGGCATCTTCGCCCTGCCCGGCCTGGAGGCGGGCACGGCGGCGACGGTCTTCGCCGGAGGCTCCAACATCGCGATCCCGGCCAAGTCCCAGCACCAGGAGCTGGCCCGGTCGCTGATGCGGATCATCTTCGGCGAGGAGTACCAGACGATGCTCGCCCAGAACGGCCTGATCCCGGCCAACACGGAGTACGCCGACGCGATGGGTGACGACGTGTACGCCACCACCGCGGTCCAGGCGGCGCTGGGGGCCAAGCTCACCCCGGCCGCCGAGAAGTGGGCCGACGTCGAGGGCGCCCGGATCCTGGAGGACTTCTTCCAGAAGATCGCCTCCGGGGCGGACGTCGCCACGACGGCCGCCGCGACCGATCAGCTGATTGCCGACACGCTCAACTGATCCGCCGGTGGGGCGCGCCGCCGCGACGCGGCGTGCCCCACCCGGCGTCCGACCCGGCCGAGCCCCGAGAGGAGTCCTGCATGGCCGCCCCGAGTGCCGCCGTCACCGTCGCGTCGGCCGACGCGGAGCCCACACCGCCACCACCCAGGCACCGCTGGCGGTCCCGGCTCGGCGCCTACCTGCTGCTGGTTCCCGCCGGCGTGGCGATCGCCGTCGGGTTGGGGTACCCGCTGGTGCGCCAGTTCGTGATCTCCTTCCAGGAGTTCGGCCTGGCCCAGCAGTTCGGCACCCCGGCCCCGTGGGTGGGCCTGGACAACTACGTCGAGCTGCTGTCCGACCCCTACGTGTGGGGCGTCATCGCGCGCTCGGTGGTGTTCTGCCTGGTCAACGCCGGGCTGACGATGGCGGTCGGGATGGCGATCGCGGTGCTGATGGCCAAGGTCGGCAAGGCTGCCCGGATCACCCTGCAGGTGGGCATGCTGCTGGCCTGGGGCACCCCGGTGCTCGCCACGATGACCGTCTGGCAGTGGCTGTTCGACTCCCAGTACGGCGTCATCAACTGGCTGCTGGCCGAGCCGCTCGGGATCAGCGGGATGCGGTACCACTCCTGGCTCATCGAGCCCATGTCCTTCTACCTGGTCGCCACGGTCATCGTGGTCTGGATGAGCGTGCCGTTCGTCGTCTTCACGGTCTACGCCGGGCTGCTCCAGGTGCCGGCGGACACCATGGAGGCCGCCCAGCTCGACGGGGCCAACGGGCGCCAGCGCTTCTGGCTGATCACCATCCCGATGGTCAAGCCGGTGCTGTTCGTCGTCGGGCTGCTGCAGGTCATCTGGGACCTGCGGGTGTTCACCCAGATCTACGTGCTGCAGCGGGCCGGCGCCCCGACCCGTGACACCCATCTGCTGGGCACCTACATCTACTCGCTGGCCAAGGAGTTCTCGATGGCCGGTGCGATGGCCACGATCATGCTCGTGCTGACCCTGGTCCTGACGGCGTACTACATCCGCCGGATGCTGCGCGAGGAGGAGCTGTGAGTGCGCGCGCCGTGACCACCCCGCTGGAGCCCGCCGGCTCCCCGGCCACCCGCGTGACGTCGTCGGGCCGGGTCCCGGTACGGCCCCTCCCGGCACGTCGGGCCCCGCGCGACCTGCCCCGAGCGGTGACCGCGCGGTGGCTGCTGGGGGCGCTCGCCGTCGTCGTCTCGATGGTCTGGGTGTTCCCGATCTACTGGATGATCTCCAGCGCGTTCCTGCCGACCAACCGGCTGCAGACGCCGACGCCGACGTTCTTCCCGGTGGACGGCACGCTGTCGAACTTCCGGCGCGTGTTCGGCGACCCGTCGTTCTTCGCCTCGTTCCGCATCTCGCTCGCGGTGACCGGGCTGACCCTCGTGGCGGCGATCCTGTTCGCCTTCGTGGCGGCGCTCGCGGTCAGCCGGTTCCGGTTCCGCGGCCGCA
>CAYQFJ010000048.1:0-8900 GCA_964416715.1 uncultured Actinotalea sp.
CGGCACCGGAGATCGACGCCATCTGGAACCACGACGACGACCAGGGCGTCGGCGTCCTGGCTGCCATCGAGAACGCCGGGCGGGACGAGTTCTTCATGGTCGGCGGCGCCGGTTCCGCGAACGCCATGCGGGAGATCCAGTCGGGCGAGTCGGTCCTCGAGGCGACAGTCATCTACCCGTCCACGCAGGCGGCCGACGGCATCTCGCTCGCTCGGCTGATCGCCCAGGGCAAGAACATGTCGGACCTGGTCTCCCAGGGCGTCCCGAAGCGGATCGTCCTGGCGGCCCCGGTCGTCACCGCGGACAACGTCGACCAGTACATCGACAACGCGTTCGAGTCCTGAGACGCGCTGGTGGGGTCGGCGACCGGTGTCGTCGGCCCCACCAGCCGCACCGGACCGACGGCAGGAACCACGCGAGAGTGAGGATGTCAGCGATGGCTGAGCAGCAGGCCCCGCGGCTGGGGGTCGGGATGATCGGGTACTCCTTCATGGGTGCGGCGCACTCGCAGGCCTGGCGGGTCGCGCCCAGGTTCTTCGACCTGGCGCTGCGACCCGAGATGACGGTGGTGGCCGGTCGCACCGCGGACTCCGTCGCCGCCGCCGCGGACCGGCTGGGCTGGGCGGACAGCGAGACCGACTGGCGCCGGGTCCTCGAGCGGGACGACGTCGACCTCATCGACATCTGCACCCCCGGGGACACCCACGCCGAGATCGCGATCGCCGCACTGGCGGCGGGCAAGCACGTCCTCTGCGAGAAGCCGCTGGCCAACTCCGTGGCCGAGGCCGAGGAGATGACCGCCGCGGCCGACGACGCCGCCTCCCGCGGTGTGCGGGCGATGGTCGGTTTCACCTACCGCCGGGTGCCCGCGATCGCGCTCGCCCGCCAACTGGTGGCCGAGGGGCGCATCGGGACCGTCCGGCACGTGCGTGCCCAGTACCTGCAGGACTGGATCGCCGACGAGGACGCGCCGCTGTCCTGGCGCCTCGACAAGTCCAAGGCGGGCTCCGGGGCGCTCGGCGACATCGGCGCCCACGTGGTGGACCTCACCCAGTTCATCACCGGTGAGGCCGTCACGGGTGTGAGCGGCATGCTCGAGACGTTCGTGCACGAGCGGCCGGTGGCCAGCGAGTTCTCGGGTCTGCAGGGATCGGCCGGCACCGGGCGTGGTCCGGTCACCGTGGACGACGCCGCGGTCTTCCTCGCGCGGTTCTCCGGCGGCGGCGTGGGCACCTTCGAGGCGACCCGCTTCGCCTGGGGCCGCAAGAACGCGATCCGTATCGAGATCAACGGCTCGAACGGTTCGCTGGCCTTCGACTTCGAGGACATGAACGTCCTGCACTTCTTCGACGCGACCGAGGACGCCCGCCTGGGTGGGTTCCGCAGGATCGTCGTCACGGAGGCCGAGCACCCGTACATCAGCGCGTGGTGGCCGCCGGGGCACGGGCTCGGCTACGAGCACGGCTTCGTCCACCAGGTCGTCGACCTGGTCGGGGCGATCGCCGCGGGGGAGCAGCCGGCGCCGTCGTTCGCCGAGGGCCTGGCCGTGCAGCGAGTGCTCGAGGCGGTGGAGCGCAGCGCGGCCGCCCAGAGCATCTGGACCCCGGTCCCGACCGAGTCCACCACCTGATCCTCCCGACTGTCTGACCAGTCCGACCACTTGACCATCCCGACTGTTTGAACATCCCGACCACTTGACCATCCCGACTGTTTGAACATCCCGACCACCTGACCAGTCCGACCACCCGATCACTCAGCGCGACCCGACACACCGTCCCGTTCACCACGCCATTTACCCAAGGAGCTTGAGATGGCACGACCGATCACGCTGTTCACGGGCCAGTGGGCCGACCTGCCGTTCGAGGAGGTGGCCCGGCTCGCGTCCGAGTGGGGCTACGACGGGCTGGAGATCGCCTGCTGGGGCGACCACCTGGACCCGTGGCAGGGCGCCGAGGACGACGCCTACATCCAGAGCAGGCTCGACGTGCTGGACCGCTACGGCCTCAAGGTCTGGGCGATCTCCAACCACCTCAAGGGTCAGGCCGTCTGCGACGACCCGATCGACCAGCGGCACCGGGACATGCTCAGTGACCAGGTGTGGGGGGACGGTGACCCCGAGGGTGTGCGGCAGCGCGCCGCGGAGGAGATGAAGCTCACCGCACGGACCGCGGCCCGGCTGGGCGTCAAGACCGTGGTCGGGTTCACCGGATCGGCGATCTGGAAGTACGTCGCGATGTTCCCGCCGGTCTCCCAGGAGCTTATCGACGCCGGGTACCAGGACTTCGCCGACCGCTGGAACCCGATCCTGGACGTCTTCGACGAGGTCGGTGTGCGGTTCGCGCACGAGGTGCACCCGAGCGAGATCGCGTACGACTACTGGACCACGGTGCGCACGCTCGAGGCGATCGGCCACCGGGAGGCCTTCGGTCTCAACTGGGACCCGAGCCACTTCGTGTGGCAGGACCTCGACCCGGTCGGGTTCATGTGGGACTTCAAGGACCGGATCTACCACGTCGACTGCAAGGACGCGAAGCGCCGGGTGGGCAACGGGCGCAACGGCCGGCTGGGTTCGCACCTGCCGTGGGCCGACCCGCGTCGCGGCTGGGACTTCGTCTCGACCGGGCACGGCGACGTGCCGTGGGAGGACTCCTTCCGGATGCTCAACACCATCGGCTACGAGGGCCCGATCTCGGTCGAGTGGGAGGACGCCGGGATGGACCGTCTGGTGGGAGCCCCCGAGGCGCTCGAGTTCGTCCGCCGTCTCGCCTTCGACCCGCCGTCGGCCGCCTTCGACGCCGCCTTCAGCACCCGCTGACCTACTACCCAGCTGTGAGCCGCTGCTCGTCCGAGTCAGTCGTTGCTCGTCCGTGTCAGCGGCTCACAGCCTGACCAACACCCGGATCACGCCCAACGGCTGCACTACTTCCAAGTACTCGACCACCCTCGTGAGGGCAGGCGCACGCCAGGCGTGAGCGACGTGCCACCGCTCGGTACTGGCGCCGTGACCGCTCGGTGCTCGTGAGGACCGCTCGGTACTGATTCGCCACTATCGAGTTCCGACGCGCGACAGTGCAGCCTGGATGCCCGACGGCGCGCGTGGGCTCCCGATCGCACCTCAGAATGGCTGGTCCGGGCCGGACCGCTCGGAGTTGGGCGGGCCCGGGTCGGACCGCTCGGAGTTGGGCGGGCCCGGGTCGGGGTGGTCGGTGTCAGGCTGGTCGCTGTTCGATCGGGCGGGACCCTGCCGGCGGGTGTCGGGTGGATCGGCCGTCCAACTGGAACCGAGGGGTTCGGCGGGGATCGGGTCGCGTCGGTACCGGTGGCCGGTGGGCGCGGTCCACAGCGTGGCGCCGGTCACCGGGTCGCGTTGGCTGACCCATCGACTGTGGGTCTTGAGGCGGTGGTGGAAGCGGCACAGGGCCTGGAGGTTGTCGTACCTGGTCTGCTCGGGCCCACCTGCTGGAGAACTGGTGAGCCGCTCGTGGTCGAAGGGTGCGACGTGGTCCAGGTCGCAGCGGGCGGCGGGGACCCGGCAGCCGGGGAACGTGCAGGTGACGTCCCGGCGGGTCACGTCGTCGGCGAGCCGCGTCGTGGGCCGATAGCTTCGGTCGCCTCGGGCGATCATCGCGCCGGTCTGGGCGTCGACGAGCACCGGTCGCCAGCTCGACCCGTCGGCGATCTGCCTTGCCATGGCGGCCGGGATCGGCCCGTACCCGGCCAAGGTCGCCGGGTCGGCGTCCAGGCCCAGGAGGCTACGGGCCGACGCGGTGACCTCCAGGTGGGGACGGCGCCGTTGCCGGGTGGCCAGCGGCCCGTGGGGGCCGACGCCGGAGTCCAGCACCCCGGCCATGGTGTCCACCAACGCGTCCGCGCGCCGCGCGTCGATGCCGCGTGGGTCGTCGGGGTCGGCACCCGCGGCGACGGCGTCGATCCCGGTCATCACCCGCATCGCGTCGTCGGCCGGCAGGAACGCGGTCAACCAGGCCATCGAGTCCGGCGCCGGAGTCATCCGCACGCAGCGATCCGCCTTTGCCCGCTGGTGCCGCTCGGCGGCGGCGTCGGGGTCCAGGGTGAGCTCGGTCCGGCGGATCGCCTCACGCAGCTGCGGGGCGGTCAGCTCGGGCGCGTGGTCCAGGACCGCCTCCTGCACGCCCCGGGCCGCCTCCAGACCCAGGTGAGCGGTCTGCTGGACCAGCACCCGCGCCTTGCGGACGTCGATCGCCCCCGCCGCGAGCGCGTCATGCACCCGAGGGGACCGTCCCAACCGGACCGCGGTATCCACCAGCACGTCGGCGGCCCGACCCGTCGTGGACAACCGGGCAGCGACCTGCGCGGGCACCAGCTCGCCTTCGCGGCCCGAGGACGCTCGGGACAGCAGCTCGCCGAGCACCGACGCCTGCGCGGCGCTCGCCCACGAGACGATCCGTTCCCACCCGGCGACGAGCTCCACCAGCGCAGCCTCGTCCACGTCCGCCGACGAGATGTCGACCAAGGCCTGGGCCAGGTCCACGCCCGGAGCCATCCGTTCCAGCCGCGCGGCCAGTGGGTGCCGCTCCGACCACGACCAGCCCTGCGGCGAGATGGGTTGATCGCGTGGGGATGACGGCGGCGAGGTGTACGGCGGCGACGCCGACAGCGCATCCGGGCCCGACGGCTGTGCCGCCGCGGCACCCGGATCCGGTGGTGTCGAAGTCATACCGCAACGCTAGGACGAGGGTCTGACATCGCCCGGTCCGGGGCGGTTCGACGCGTAGCACTCCACGGTCGCCGGGTCTGTCCGGCCTTCGTCCAGGTGGGGGCCGTCCCGGCGAACGGGCGCGTGGGCCGTTCGTTCGCCCCGTCGCGCCCCGGAGCGGATACTGGGCTGATGATCAGCATCGAGCTCGCGAAGGCACTGAGGGACGCGGGTCTGCGGTGGAAGCCCGCCGCGGGTGACCGCTTCACGATTCCGCAGCCCGAGCTGACCGGGGAGCTGTTCACGCTCAGTGAGATGACGATCGAGGCGCGGGAGTACCCCACCGGGACGATCCTCGGCTTCAACGGGACCACGGAGTGGGCTCTGGACTCGGTGGCGAAGGAGGACGCGCTGTGGATGCCGCGCGAGGACCAGCTGCGCGAGCTGCTCGGCGGCACGTTCCGCGCCCTGGTGCGCGACCGGATGAGCTATCAGGTGCTCATCGAGATGCCCGGTCGGCCGGAGCAGAGCTTCACCGGAGACGATCCCGCAGAGGCCTACGGTCGCGCGCTGCACGCCCTGCTCAGCCTCGCGACGTCCTCGGTCACCCCGGGCGGGTGATCTTCCGCCGGAGAGCCCGGTCGCCAGAAGGACGAGTGGAGCGAGCGTGGCGGGCAGCCCGGTCAGCAGGTGGAGGCAGGCGCGGCCGAGAGAGGCCACCCGGGGACGAGTTGCATGGGGTGTTGTGTGGAGTGATGTCTCGATCCTCGTGACGCCGGGGTCTCGGGACGATCCGGCTGCCGGGCGGATCCAGGGTGGGGGCCCTCCCCACCCCTAGACTGGGGCACCATGTCCACCATCTCCCGCGAGGAGGTCGCGCGTCTGGCCGGCCTCGCCAGGATCGACCTGAACCCGGACGAGATCACCCGGCTGGCCGGTGAGCTCGACGTCATCGTGGAGGCCGTCGCGAAGGTCGGCGAGATCGCCGGCGACGACGTCGCGGCGACCAGCCACCCGATGCCGTTGACCAACGTGTTCCGCCCGGACGAGCCCACCGAGCCGCTCCCGGTGGACGCCGTGCTCGCCGGTGCGCCCGCCGCGGAGGACGGCCGGTTCGCCGTCCCGCAGATCCTCGGGGAGGAGTGAGCGTGGCGCAGACGACGAGCGGCCCGACGCCGACCGGCTCCGACCAGGACCTCACCCGCCGCACCGCGGCAGACCTGGCCGCTGCGCTGCGCTCCGGCGAGATCACCAGCGTCGAGCTCACCCAGGCGCACCTGGACCGGATCGCCGCGGTCGACGGCGCGGTGCGCGCCTTCCTGCACGTCAGTGCCGAGCACGCGCTGGCAACCGCGCGCGACGTCGACGCCCGACGGTCCGCAGGCGAGACCCTGCCCGACCTCGCCGGCGTCCCGATCGCGGTGAAGGACGTGGTCGTCACCCGGGGCATCCCGACCACGGCTGCCTCGAAGATCCTCGAGGGCTGGGTCCCGCCGTACGACGCGACCCTGGTCGAGAAGCTGCACGCGGCGCGCATGCCGGTGCTCGGCAAGACCAACATGGACGAGTTCGCCATGGGGTCCTCCACCGAGCACTCGGCCTACGGCGACACGCACAACCCCTGGGACCTCGACCGGACTCCCGGGGGCTCGGGCGGTGGGAGCGCCGCCGCCGTCGCGTCCCACCAGGCCCCCCTGGCCATCGGGACGGACACCGGCGGCTCGATCCGCCAGCCCGGGGCGCTGACCGGGACCGTCGGCGTCAAGCCCACCTACGGCGGGGTCTCGCGCTACGGGCTCATCGCGCTCGCCTCGTCCCTCGACCAGGCCGGCCCGGTGGCCCGTACCGTGCTCGACGCCGCCCTGCTGCACGAGGTGATCGCCGGCCACGACCCACGCGACTCGACCTCCCTGACCGACCCGGTACCCGCCGTCGTCGACGCGGCCCGTCTCGGCGCGCGAGGGGACCTGACCGGCGTGCGTGTCGGCGTCGTGCGCGAGCTCTCCGGGGACGGGTACCAGCCCGGGGTGCGCGCCCGCTTCGAGGAGTCGCTGGACCTGCTGCGCGCCGCCGGTGCCGAGACCGTCGAGGTCTCCTGCCCGAACTTCGACTACGCGCTCGCGGCGTACTACCTGATCCTGCCGAGCGAGGCGTCCAGCAACCTGGCGAAGTTCGACGGCATGCGGTTCGGGCTGCGGGTCGAGCCCGCCGAGGGGCCAGTCACCGCCGAGCGCGTGATGGCGGCGACCCGCGGTGCCGGGTTCGGCGACGAGGTCAAGCGGCGCATCATCCTGGGCACGTACGCGCTGTCGGCCGGCTACTACGACGCCTACTACGGCAGCGCCCAGAAGGTCCGCACCCTGGTGCAGCAGGACTTCGCCGCGGCGTTCGGCCAGGTGGACGTGCTGGTATCGCCGACGACGCCGACCACGGCCTTCCGACTGGGGGAGCGGCTCGACGACCCGATGGCGATGTACCTGGCGGACGTCGCGACCATCCCGGCGAACCTGGCCGGGGTCCCGGGCATCTCGGTGCCCAACGGCCTGTCCGACGACGGGCTGCCGACCGGCTTCCAGGTGCTCGCCCCCGCGCGGGCCGACGACCGGCTGTACCGCGTGGGCGCGGCGCTGGAGACCGCGCTGGAGAAGGGTTGGGGCACGCCGCTGCTCACCCGCGCCCCCGAGCTGGAGGTGGCCCGATGAGCACGCAGTCCGCGAGCGGCACCGGTCTGGTCGACTACGACGACGCCGTCCGCCGCTACGACCCGGTCATCGGGATCGAGGTGCACGTCGAGCTCGGGACGCGCAGCAAGATGTTCTGCCCGGCACCGACCGAGTTCGGCGCACCGCCCAACTCGCAGGTCACACCGGTCTCCCTGGGGCTTCCCGGGGCGTTGCCGGTGCTGAACCACGCCGCCGTCGAGTCCGCGATCAAGATCGGGCTGGCGCTGAACTGCCAGATCGCCGAGGTGTGCCGGTTCGCACGGAAGAACTACTTCTACCCCGACGTCCCGAAGAACTTCCAGACCTCCCAGTACGACGAGCCGATCGCCTTCGACGGCCACCTCGACGTCGAGCTCGGGGACGGCACGGTGGTCCGGGTCGAGATCGAGCGGGCGCACATGGAGGAGGACGCGGGAAAGAACACGCACGTGGGCGGCTCCACCGGACGGATCCACGGCGCGGAGTACTCGCTGGTCGACTACAACCGTGCCGGCATCCCGCTGGTGGAGATCGTCACCCGGCCGATCACCGGCGTGGGGGAGCGGGCACCCGAGGTCGCTCGTGCCTACGTCCAGGCCCTGCGCGACATCTTCCGCGCGCTGGACGTCTCCGAGGCGCGGATGGAGCGCGGAAACGTACGGGCCGACGTCAACCTCTCGCTGCGCCCGACGCCGGACTCGCCGCTGGGGACCCGCACGGAGACGAAGAACGTCAACTCGTTCCGCTCCATCGAGCGCGCCGTGCGCTACGAGGTCAGCCGACAGGCCGCGGTGCTCGACGCGGGTCGGGCGGTGGTCCAGGAGACCCGGCACTGGCACGAGGACACCGGCATCACCACGTCCGGGCGCCCGAAGTCCGACGCCGAGGACTACCGCTACTTCCCGGAGCCGGACCTGGTGCCGGTCGCGCCGAGCCGGGAGTGGGTCGAGCGGATCCGCGCCTCGCTGCCGGAGCCGCCGTCGATCCGGCGGCGTCGCCTGCAGGCCGAGTGGGGCTACGCCGACGCGGAGATGCGCGACGTGGTCAACGCCGGTGCGGTCGAGCTGATCGAGGCGACGGTCGCCGCCGGTGCCGCCCCCGCGGCCGCCCGCAAGTGGTGGATGGGTGAGCTGGCCCGGACGGCCAAGACCGACGGCGTCGAGCTGGAGGAGCTCCCGGTCACCCCGCAGCAGATCGGTGAGCTGCAGGCACTGGTGGACTCCGGGCGGATCAACGACAAGCTGGCCCGCCAGGTGCTGGCCGGCGTGCTGGCCGGAGAGGGGTCGCCCGAGGACGTCGTGGTCGCGCGCGGGCTGGAGGTGGTGTCCGACGACGGTGCTCTGCTCGCGGCCGTGGACGAGGCACTCGCGGCCCAGCCCGACGTCGCGGAGAAGGTCCGTGGGGGGAACATGGGCCCGGTCGGGGCGATCATCGGTGCGGTGATGAAGGCCACACGCGGTCAGGCGGACGCCGGGCGGGTGCGCGAGCTGATACTGGAACGCATCGCGCAGGGCTGACCGAAG
>CAYQFJ010000048.1:9000-16677 GCA_964416715.1 uncultured Actinotalea sp.
GGGCTGACCGAAGCGGACTGACCGAAGCGGACTGACCCGGGGCGGACTGGTCGGGCTTCGGGGCGGAGCGCGGGGGTCGCGTGCCGCAGCAGGGATGGAGCGATCGTGGACAAGCCGACCCTGAGCGGGGAGATGGTCGTGCTGCGACCGATCCGCGCCGACGACGCGCCGGCGATGTGGGAGATGCTGAACGACGCCGAGGGGCGTCGGATGACGGGGACCACGGAGGAGTTCACCCGCGAGCAGGTCGACGCCTGGTGCGCCGACGTCGCCGTGCGTCCCGGGCGGATCGACCTGGCGATCACGACCCACGGGTCCGACGAGTTCCTGGGCGAGATCGTGCTCAACCGGATAGACGGGCACTCCCGTAACGCCAACCTGCGCCTGGCGATCCGTCCCGGGCACCGCGGGCGCGGCTACGGCAGCGAGGCGATCTCACTCGTGCTGGCGCACGCGTTCGGCGAACCCCCCGACGGTCTGGGGCTGCACCGGGTCGGGCTGGACGTGCTGAGCATCAACCCGCGCGCCCGGATGCTCTACGAGTCCCTGGGCTTCGTCGTCGAGGGGCGGCTGCGCGAGCACCACCGGGACGGGGACTTCTGGGTGGACTCGATCGTGATGGCCGTGCTCGAGGACGACTACCGCGCCGGCGAATAGTAGGGCTGCTCGACGGCCCGAGGGAGCGGCCGGGGCGGGCTCAGAGGGCCGGCGGTGCGCACGAGCCGCGCTCGACGAGCTCGGTCGGCAGGGTGAGGTGCGTGTTCGGGTCGGCATCCCCGTCGAGCAGCCCGATCAGCAGGTCGATCGCCTCGGCCCCCATGCGCCGGATCGGCTGGTTGATCGTGGTCAGCGACGGCGTCGTCAGCGCCGACTCGGGGACGTTGTCGAAGCCGATGACGGACAGGTCCTGCGGCACCCGGATCCCCATCTCCCGGGCGACCTCCATGGTCCGGATCGCCGACAGGTCGTTCGCGGCGAAGATGGCAGTCGGTCGGTGGGGGAGGTCCAGGAGCTCGTGCACGGGCTGGTCGGCGATCTCCGGGCGGTACCCACCGACCCGGACCAGGCCCGGGTCGAAGGCGATGCCTGCGTTCGCCAGGGCCTTGCGGTAGCCCTCCTCGCGCATCCGGGCCGACTCCAGGTCCGGTCGCCCCGCGAGGAAGCCGATCCGCCGGTGCCCGAGCCCGATCAGGTGCTCCGTCGCGGTGATCGCGCCACGGATGTTGTCCGAGTCGATGGTCGGCAGTCCGGACCGGCCGGTGTGGGGGTCGACGGCGACCACCGGGATCCCGGGCTGGGCGTCCACGACCGTGGGCGTGACCAGAACCGCGCCGTCGATCAGGGTCCCGCTGAGCCGCGAGAGGTAACGACGCTCCCAGCCCACCCCGGCGCCCTGGCGGCCGCCACCGGAGTACGCGAGCAGCTCGTAGCCGGTACCGGCGACCCGCTCGGACGTCCCCTTGAGCAGCTCGGTGCTGAAGGGTTCGAACTCGGCGACCAGGATCCCGATCACGTTCGTGCGGTGGCTGCGCAGGCTCCTGGCCACCAGGCTCGACTCGTACCCGAGCTCGTCGATCACCTGCTGAACGCGTGCCGACGTCGACACCGCGACGCCGTAGCGACCGTTGATGACCTTCGACACCGTCGCCACCGAGACGCCGGCGCTGCGCGCGACGTCGCTGATGGTGACGCGACCCTGGGGTTCCACAGTCGAGGACTCTACCGTGTCGAAATCGATATCGAAATCGATTGACACTGTGAAATCTTGCGTGCAAGGCTGTCGCCGTCCGAGCGTCGACGATGACCTTAAGGAACCCGATCATGGCGAGAATCCGAGCCCGCTCAGCCCTTGTGCTGGGCGTCAGTGTTGCCCTCCTGGCGGCCTGCTCCGGTGGCACCAGCGAGGAGCCCGACGAGTCACCCGACCAGACGTCCGAGGCACCCGGTGACGAGAACGAGCCGGTCACCATCACCTGGTGGCACAACGGCACCGGCGAGCCCCTGAAGGGCTTCTGGGAGGAAGTCGCCGGGGAGTTCGAGGACGCCAACCCCGGCGTGACGGTGGACGTCCAGGCGTTCCAGAACGAGGACCTCCAGCGCACCCTGATCCCCAACGCGCTCAACGCGGGTGGGGACGCCGCACCCGACCTGTTCATGGTCTGGGCCGAGGGTGAGATCAAGGCGCAGGTCGAGGCCGGGTACCTGAAGGACCTGAGCGGCCTGACCGAGGTCGTCGAGAGCGTCGGCGGTGCCGGCAACGGCTGGAACGTCGACGGCAAGCAGTACGGCATCCCGTTCCGGTACGGCATCGAGGGCCTCTGGTACAACAAGGACCTCTTCGAGGAGGCGGGCATCACCGAGCTGCCGAAGACGTTCGACGAGTTCGACGACGCCATCAACAAGCTGATCGACGCGGGCATCACCCCGATCGGTGTCGGTGGCGGCGACGGGTGGCCGGCCGCGCACTGGTGGTACCAGTTCGCCATCAAGTCCTGCCCCGTGGACGCGCTCAACGAGGCGGCGGACACGCTCGACTTCAGCGACCCGTGCTTCATCACCGCCGGTGAGAACCTGAAGAACTGGGTCGACTCCTTCGAGGGCGACCTGCCCTTCCAGCCCAACCCGAGCGGTACCCCCGCCCAGAGCGTCCCGGCGAGCTCGGCCGGTCTGCTCGCCAGCGGCCAGACCGCCATGGAGCTCATGGGCACCTGGCACCGCGGCGAGGTCGCGAAGCTGGTGCCGGGTGCGCCCGAGGACAACCCGCCGGCTCCCGACTGGCTGGGCTGGTTCCCGGTGCCGGACATCGCCGGTGCCCAGGGCGCTCCCGGTGCGGCGCTCGGTTCGGGTGACGCCTGGGGTGTCTACGTGGACGCTCCCGACGTGACGCTCGACCTGCTGAAGTACATCTCCAGCGTGGACGTGCAGACGCGCTTCGCCGCGACCGGTGAGATCCCGACCGTGGCGGGTGCCGAGGCCGGGATCACCGACCCCGTGCTCAAGCAGATCGCGGACGGTACGCAGAACGCCGAGGTCGTCGTGACCTGGCTCGACACCCAGTACGGTCCCGTCGTCGGCAAGGCGATGAACGACGCGATCGTCAACCTCCTGTTCGGTTCGGGTGAGCCCGGGCAGATCCCGGAGGCCATGAACGCGGCTGCTGCCACCCTGTAGGCATGGCCGTTCTCAACTCCTCGACCGGGCCCGCGGTTGCCGCCGCGGGCCCGGTCCCGCCTCGCCGCGCCGTCTCGCCCGAAGGACGACGGCGGCGCCGTCGCAAGGCGGTCGAGATCGGGCTGTTCTCCGCGCCGGCGCTGCTGGTCTACATCGTCTTCGTCCTGCTGCCGGTGGCCCTCGCCGCCTTCTACAGCTTCTGGAACTGGAACGGGCTCGGCCCGCTCAACCGGTTCATCGGGCTGGACAACTACACCCGGCTGCTGGCGGACCCGGTCTTCCACACGGCCGTCTTCAACAACTTCTTCGTGATCATCCTGTCCCTGATCGTCCAGGGCCCGATCGCGATCCTCATCGCCCTGATGCTGAACCGGCGGCTGCGCTTCCGCGCGCTCTTCCGGGCGCTCATCTTCGTTCCGTACGTGCTCGCCGAGGTCATGGCGGGTCTGGCGTGGCGGATCCTGCTGCCCTCGCCGAACCCGCCGGCGGTCCTCGGGCCGTTCGACACCTGGTTGACCGCCATCGGCCTGGGAGACCTGCGTCAGGCGTGGTTGGCCGACCAGAACGTGGTCATGTGGACCATCTTCGGGATCCTCACCTGGAAGTACATCGGGCTCGCCATCATCCTGATGCTCGCGGGCCTGTCCGGGATGCCGGAGGAGCTCACCGAGGCCGCCGCGATCGACGGCGCGAGCTGGTGGAAGACGCAGTGGTACATCACCTTGCCGCTGCTCGGCCCGACGATCCGGATCTGGGCGTTCCTGTCGATCATCGGCTCGCTGCAGCTCTTCGACATGGTCTGGATCGTGACCGGCGGCGGACCGCTGCACGCGTCGTCGACGATGGCCACGTACATGGTGGAGTTCGGGCTCAACACCACGCAGATCGGCTACGGGAGCTCGGTCGCCGTCGTGCTGTTCATCATCTCGCTCATCATCGCCCTGGTGTACCAGCGTCTCGCGCTGCGTCGCGACCTGCAGGGCTCCGTCACCAGCGGGGGGCACTGACGTGGCAACCACCGTCCAGACCCGCGCAGGAACGACCGTCCGGGTGCCCCGGTCGCAGGCGCGCCGGATCGACTGGGGACAGCCGTTCGTCTACCTGATCGCGCTCGTGGTCGCGGCGCTCTCGGTCGGTCCGGTGCTCTACGTCGCGATCGCCGGCATGCGCACGAACCCGGACTTCTTCAACAACCCCTCCGGGTGGCCCGACCCGTGGACGTTCGACAACTACGTACGGGTGTTCGGCTCGGAGCAGTTCTGGCGGCAGGTTCTCGCCAGCACCGTGACCGCGCTGGGGACGACGGTCGGCGTGATGCTCATCGGTGTCATGGCGGCCTTCGTCATCGCCCGGTACACGTTCCCGGGCCGGACGATGCTCTACGCGCTGTTCACCGCGGGTCTGCTGTTCCCGCTCACCATCGCGATCCTGCCGCTGACGGTCATGCTCCGGCAGATCGGCCTGTTCGGGAACTGGTGGGGGCTGATCGTCCCGCAGGTGGCGTTCGCGCTGCCGATGACGATCATCATCCTCGTGCCGTTCCTGAGGGCGATCCCTGGTGAGCTGGAGGATGCCGCGGCGATCGACGGTTCGAGCAAGGTCGGCTTCTTCTGGCGGATCATGCTGCCCCTGTCGATGCCCGGGATGATGACCGTGGGCGTGCTCGCGTTCATCGGGAGCTGGAACGCCTACCTGCTGCCGCTGTTCGTGCTGCAGGCCGGTGGTGCCAGCCCGGACAACTACACCTTGCCGCTGGGTGTGCAGTTCTTCTCGACCGCCTACGGGCAGGACACGACGGGGGTGCTCGCGTACACCTCGCTCGCGATGCTGCCCGCGATCGCGTTCTTCACGCTCGCGGAGAAGCGCATCGTCGGGGGTCTCCAAGGGGCGGTGAAGGGCTGATCTGCCAGAGAGCTCGGCCCGCGGACCGGGAGCGCGTGAGGACTCCCCGTGGCCTGTGCGCTCGGTCCACAGCGGGGGCGAGCGCAGGCGTCAGTCGCGACGAAATCGTTATCGATATCGATTGCCCCAGGGGCGACCCATGGGGCAGGCTGGTTGGCACGCGATCTCCAACGATGAAGGAGAGCGCGCGTCCTGAGCAGACTCAACGAGGAGGTCGGTTTCCATGAAGCCACGGAAGACGCTTGCGGCGGTGGCCGCGCTGGTGGTGAGCGTGGCCGGGTTGGCGGCTTGTAGCAGTGACGGCGGCAGCACCGGTGACGGCGACGGCGGTGCCGGCGACGGCGGCAACTCGGACGACGGCGCCGTCGACGTCCAGATGACGTTCTGGCACAACTCGACGACCGGTCCCGGCAAGGCGTACTGGGACGAGACGGTCCAGATGTTCGAGGACGCGAACCCGGGCGTCACGATCGAGGTGCAGTCCATCCAGAACGAGGACATGGACGGCAAGCTCCAGACGGCGCTGAACTCGGGCGACGCACCGGACATCTTCATGTCCCGTGGTGGCGGCAAGCTCGCCGACGTCGTCGAGGCCGGTCTGGCGATGGACCTCACGGACCTGGTCACCGACGAGGTCTCCACCGCCGTGGGAGAGGGCGTGCTCAACGCGTTCTCGATCGACGGCAAGCTCTACGGCATGCCGACGGCGGTGCTCCCCGGTGGCCTCTTCTACAGCCAGGACCTGTTCGACGCAGCCGGCATCAGCGGGACGCCGGCGAACTTCGACGAGCTCAACGACGCCGTGGCGAAGCTGAAGGACTCGGGGGTCGCGCCCATCGCGCTGGGCGGCAAGGACGCGTGGCCCGCGGCACACTGGTTCTACTTCTTCGCCCTGCGGACGTGCTCGCAGGACGTGATGAACGAGGCCGCGTCGACCCGTGACTTCCAGGACGACTGCTGGCTCGAGGCCGGGAAGAACCTCCAGGCCTTCGCCGAGACGGAGCCGTTCAACGAGGGCTTCCTGACGACCAGTGCCCAGCAGGGCGCCGGTTCCTCCGCGGGCCTGCTGGCCAACCACCAGGCGGCCATGGAGCTCATGGGGGCCTGGGACCCGGGCGTGATCGCCTCGCTGACGCCGGACGAGCAGCCGCTGCCTGACCTCAGCTGGTTCCCGTTCCCGGCCGTCGAGGGTGGCGAGGGCGACCCGACGGCGATGATGGGTGGCGTCGACGGCTACTCGTGCCACGTCGACTCGCCGTCGCAGTGCGCGGACTTCCTGAACTTCTTCATGTCGCAGGAGCGTCAGGAGGCCTACGCGGAGGCGTTCGTCACCATTCCCGCCAACAAGGACTCGCAGGGCGTGGTGACGGACCCGGCGCTCCAGGAGATCCTGAAGGCGTACAACGACGCGGCCTACGTCGTCGTCTGGCTGGACACCATGTTCGGTCAGAACATCGGCAACGCGCTCAACGCCGGCGTCGTCGAGATGCTGGCCGGCAGCGGTACGCCGGAGGACATCGTCAAGGCCGTGAACGACGCGGCTGCGCGTTCCTAGTCCGACGATCATGAGTGACTCCTCGGGTGGAGCCTCGACCGTAGGGATGTTGCCCGGAGGCACTCGGACGACCGGGGGCGGCGCCGCGCAGGCGCCGCCCCCGGGCGGTCGGGACTGGCGACGTCGTGCCGCCTGGGCCAAGCGCTTCGAGATCACCCTGCTGTCCGGGCCCGCGCTGGTCATCTTCGTCGCCTTCGTCATCTTCCCGGTGGTGATGGCGGCGTACTACGGCTTCTTCAGGTGGAACGGGATCGGCCCGGCCACGGACTTCGTCGGGCTGGAGAACTACCGCCTCATCCTCACCGACACGCGGTTCCAGGAGGCGTTGTCGCACAACGGCTTCATCGTCGTGCTCTCCCTGATCATGCAGGGGCCGGCCGCGGTGGCCATCGCGTTGCTGCTCAACCAGAAGATGCGCGGGCGCTCGATCGTCCGGGTGCTCATCTTCGTCCCGTACGTGATCGCCGAGGTGATCGTCGGGACGGGCTGGAGCCTGATGCTCCAGACCACCGGAGCGGTCAACGACCTGCTGGGAAAGCTCGGCCTGTCCGGCTGGGCGGTGGACTGGCTCGCCGATCCGGACGTCGCGATCTGGTCGCTGATGGTGATCATCTCGTGGAAGTACATCGGCTTCGCGGTGATCCTCTTCCTCGCGGGGCTGCAGAGCATCCCGGAGGAGCTCTTCGAGGCCGCGGCCATCGATGGTGCGTCGTACTGGCAGATCCAGCGCCGGATCACCGTCCCGCTGCTCGGACCGACCATCCGGATCTGGGCGTTCCTGTCGATCATCGGCTCGCTCCAGCTCTTCGACCTCGTGTACATCATCTGGGGGCAGTACGTGGCACCGACGGCCGGGACGTCGACCATGGCGACCTACATGGTCGTGAGCGGGCGCAACGCCGCCAGCTACGGCTACGGCAACGCGGTCGCCGTCGTCATGTTCCTCATCTCGCTCGTCATCGCCCTGACCTATCAGCGTTTCGTCCTCCGGCGTGACACCGAGGGCGCCATCACGGAAGGGAAGTAGCGATGTCGGCTCTCTCGACCGC
>CAYQFJ010000049.1:0-16556 GCA_964416715.1 uncultured Actinotalea sp.
CGAACCGGCTGATCTCCAGCAGGTCCGCCAACAGCTCCTCGAACCGGTCGAGCTGGGTCGTCATGAGCTCGGCCGAGCGCGCCGCGGCCGGGTCCAGCTCGTCCCGGGCGGCGTGGATCACCTCGGCGGCTATCCGGACCGTCGTCAGCGGCGTGCGCAGCTCGTGCGAGACGTCCGAGACGAACCGCCGCTGCAGGTGCGAGAGCTCCTCCATCCGGTGGATCTGGTCGTGTAGCGACTCGGCCATCTCGTTGAAGGACCTCGCGAGCGTGGCCATCTCGTCGACGCCGCGGACGGTCATCCGCTCCTTGAGGTGGCCGTCCGCGAGGCGTTCGGCCACCCGGGCGGCCCGGCGCACCGGGTCCACCGCCTGCCGGGTGACCAGCCAGGTCATCGCACCGAGCAGCACGACCAGACCCGCCCCGGCCACGGCGAGCACGCCCTGGACGAAGGACAGCGTCTGCTGCTCCGGGCCGAGCCCGTACAGGAAGTACAGCTCGTACTGTCCCGCGGTCGGCACGTTGACCAGCGAGCCGATGACGACGCCGGGCTCGACCGGACCGCCGACGGCCTCCTGGATCCCGACCGGCATCCACTGCTGCACCTCACCGCTGCGCACCGCCTCACGCAGCTCCGGTGTGATCAGCCCGGCGAGCTGGGTGTTGGTCGACATGTCGTTCACGCCCAGCAGCGGGGCGTCCCCCGGCGACCGCCGAAGGAAGACGTCGCGCTCCCCGGAGCCGCCCGCCTGGATGGTCGGGACCAGGCTGTTGAACATGCTCTGCACCTGGTCGCCGGTGGACGGGATCGCCGCGTCGAAGCTGGCCTGCGCCTGCTCGGTGGCGCGGGCGCTCTCGGTCAGGAGCTGGGCCACGCGCTGCTCGAACAGCCCGTCACGGATCCAGTCGGACAGGTAGCCACCGAGCACGCCGACGGCGGCGATGCCGACGACCAGGGTCGAAGTCACCACCCGGATCTGCAGCGACGAGCGCCAGCGGTGCAGGGCCGACCGCGCCGCCCGCACGGTGCGCAGCCGCCACCGCCGCAGCGAGCGGCCCACGGCCGTCGCGACCGAGCGGAGCGTGTCGGTCGAGAGCAACATGCTGGGCGTCCCCACCCCGCCGGAGCGCCCGGCGTCGGCCTCGCGGCGCACTGCCCTCACGACGCACCGTCGCTCACTGCGGGCCGGAGCCCGCCTTGTAGCCGACGCCGCGCACGGTCACCACGATCTCCGGGTGCTCGGGATCGTGCTCGATCTTCGAGCGCAGCCGCTGGACGTGCACGTTCACCAGCCGGGTGTCGGCCGCGTGCCGGTAGCCCCAGACCTGCTCCAGCAGCACCTCACGGGTGAACACCTGCCACGGCTTGCGCGCGAGCGCGACGAGCAGGTCGAACTCCAGCGGGGTCAGCGGGATGAGGGTCCCGTTGCGGGTGACCCGGTGCCCGGTCACGTCCACCTCGAGGTCCCCGATGGTCAGGTGCTCGGGGCTGGGCTCGTCGGTGCGGCGCAGCCGGGCCCGGACCCGGGCGATCAGCTCCTTCGGCTTGAAGGGCTTGGAGATGTAGTCGTCGGCACCGGACTCCAGGCCGAGGACGACGTCGACCGTGTCGCTCTTGGCCGTGAGCATCACGATCGGCACACCGGACTCGGCGCGGATCTGCCGGCAGATCTCCGTGCCGTCCGTGCCCGGCAGCATCAGGTCGAGCAGCACCAGGTCCGGCTGCGAGGTGCGGAACGCCTCGAGCGCCTCGTCCCCGTGCGCGCAGAACGTCGCCTCGAAGCCCTCCGAGCGCAGGACGATGCCGATCATCTCGGACAGCGCGACGTCGTCGTCGACCACCAGAATTCGACCCCTCATGGACACATCGTGTCATCCTTCGCCGCAGGTGGGACAGATTCTTCGCCGCGGGCACGACGGATGACGGTCCGGCGAGCAGCGGTCGGCCGCGGCTGAGACCTCCGACGAGCGGTCCGTCGTGGCACGATGGGCCCGCCCGCAGTACACGCACCCTGGGGGAGCACACGTGACCGAGCAGAACGACCACGACGCCGACGCGCGTCCGGCGGGGCCACCCGTCCCGCCCGGGCAGCCGGCCGACGGATCGGGCACGACGCCGTCCGGTGGTGGCTGGGGTTCGGGCTACGGGCAGCAGCCGGGTTACGGGCAGCAGCCGCCGGTCCCACCGGTCCCGCCGTCGGCCCCGCCCCAGTACGGACAGCCGCAGTACGGCCAGCCGCAGTACGGCCAGGGCCAGTACGGCCAGGGTCAGTACGGACAAGGTCAGTACGGTCAGGGCCAGTACGGGAGCCAGTACGGACAAGGTCAGTACGGTGCCCCGCAGTACGGCGGGTACGTCCCCCCTCCGGTCCAGCACGGGATCATCCCGCTGCGGCCGCTGGGCATGGGCGAGATCTACGACGGCGCCTTCAAGTCCGTCCGGGCCAACCCGCGGGTGATGTTCGGGCTCAGCGCGATCGTCGTGACGATCACCGTGCTCATCGAGACCATCGCGCAGCGCTCGACGCTCGGGGCGCTGGGCGGCCTCGCGGCGCCCTCGGTCAGCGCCGACGTCGAGGTCGGCGTCGACCAGGTGGTCGGATCCCTCAGCGGCATGGGGTTCTCGCTGGTGATCACCTTCTTGTCGGTGACCGTGCTGACCGGTCTGCTGATCATCTCGGTCAGCCGTTCGGTGATCGGCCAGCAGATCTCCCTCGGCGAGGCGTGGCGCCGCGCCCGGCCGCTGATCTGGCGCCTGCTGGGCCTGACCCTGATCGTCGTCCTGCTCACCCTGATCGTCCCCGCGGTGTGGATCGGCCTGATGGTGCTCACCGGTATCGCCGAGGCGTGGGGGCTGACCGTGCTGATCGGCATCGCCGGCGGGCTGGCCACCCTCGTGACGGTCGTCTGGATCACCGTGCGGACCATGCTCGCGACCCCGGCGCTGGTCCTCGAGGAGCAGCGGGTGCTGGCCGGCCTGCGCCGCGGGTGGCTGCTGTCCCGGGGCAGCTTCTGGCGCCTGTTCGGCATCTACCTGCTGACCACGATCATCGTCAGCATCGTCTCCTCCCTGATCCTCACCCCGGCGCAGATCGTCCCGCTGGTGCTCTCCCTCGACCCGTTCGGCGTCCCCGCCCTGTCGATCATGGCGGTGGCGTCGATCGTCGCCTCGGTGCTGACCACGCCGTTCGCCGCCGCGGTCACCGCGCTGCTGTACATCGACGTGCGCATCCGCCGCGAGGGTCTGGACGTGGAGCTGGCCCGCGCGGCCGAGGCCGCCGTGAACCCCACCGGAAGCCCCCGGGTCTGAGGTGGCCGGGATGCCGGGCTCGGGCGTGCTCGGGCTGCTCGCCGACGTCCCGGTGGGCCCCGACGCCGACACCGCGCGCCGCTGGGCCCGCGAGGAGCTGGCCGACCCGATCTACCACGAGCAACCCAACCTCGTGCAGATCATCTGGGAGTGGGTCACCCGGCAGCTCGCCCAGCTCCAGGCGTCCGCCGCGAGCCTGGACCCGCTCGGGCTGGCGACCCTCGCGGTCGTGGTGCTCGTCGTCGTCGTGGTGGTCGGGCTGCTGGTCGCCGGACCGGTGCGCCGGGCCCGGCTCGCGCGACGCGAACCGGTCGCGGTGCTGGGCGACGAGGTGCGGTCGGCCGTCGAGCTGCGCACCGCCGCCGACGCCCTGGCCGCCGAGGAGCGGTGGTCCGAGGCGGTGCTCGACCGGTTCCGGGCCATCATCCGGTCACTGGAGGACCGGGCGATCCTCGACGAGCGGCCGGGACGCACCGCGCGGGAGGCCGCTGAGCACGCCGGGGCCCGTCTGCCGTCCGGCGCGGCGGACCTCGCCTCCGCGGCGCGTCTGTTCGACGCGGTGTGCTACGGCGACGTCTCGGCCGACCGGGACGACGACGCACGGTTGCGTGAGCTCGACGCGCGGCTGGCGAGCACCCGCCCGGTGGCCGCCGGTGACGGTCCGGGTTCGCGGCCGGAGATGGTCCTGCGGTGATCCCGGCCCCGCCCGGCGGGCCGACGGTCCGGCCCGCCCCCGCTCCCGCCGGCGAGGGCCGCGTGCCCGACGGGACCGCGCCCGACGACCGGAGGGCGCTCGACGACGGGACGGTGATCGGCGACGGCACCACCGGCCGGTCACGCGCCCGGTCCCGCTGGCGCCGCTGGCGCTGGCCGCTCCTGCTCGTCGTCGTCGTGCTGCTGGTCGCGGCCATCACGGTGACGGTGCGACCGGCGACCTCTGCCGACCCGTTCGCCCCGGACAACCCCTCGGAGCTCGGTGCCCGTGCGCTGGCCCAGGTCCTGGCCGACCAGGGGGTCGACGTCAGCTACGTGCGGACCACCCGGGAGGCCGTGGCGAACGCGGTCCCCGGCAGCACGCTGCTGGTGGCCGGGACCTGGTACCTCACCGACGAGCAGGTGGACGAGATCGCCGGCACGGGTGCCGACCTGGTCGTGGCCGAGCCGGAGTGGTCCCACCTGGACGCCCTGACCGACGGCAAGCTCGACCTGGGCAGCACGACGGACGACGCCCCGCGCGACGCGGCCTGCACCGACCCGGACGCCCGCGCCGCCGGGACCATCCGCTCCAACGGGTACGGGCTCACCGCGCTCGACCCGGACGTCGTCGTGTGCTTCCCCACCCCCGGTGAGGCCGGCGCGGGCTCCTACGCCACGCTGAGGGCCGACGACCGCCGGGTCGTGGTCGTCGACGACCTCGGGCTGCTCAGCAACGAGCGGCTGCCCCGGGACGGCACCGCCGCCCTCATGCTGCGCACCCTCGGCCAGCACGAGCAGCTGACCTGGTACCTCCCCTCGCTGACGGACACCGGCACCGCGGCGCCGGGACCCGGGGTGATCCTGCCGGCGTGGACCGGTCCGGTGGCGGTGCAGCTCCTGCTGGTGGTCCTGGCCCTGGCGCTGTGGCGCGGCCGAGGCCTGGGCCGCGTGGTCGGCGAGCCGCTGCCGGTGACCGTGCGCGCGGCCGAGACCACGCTGGGCCGCGGGCGGCTGTACCGTCGCTCCCGGTCCCGCGGTCACGCGGCGGCGGCGCTGCGGGCCGGGACGGCGATGCGCACCGCGACGCAGCTCGGGCTACCCCGCAGCGCCGGGGCCCGCGACGTGATCGACGCGCTGTCGCGGGCGACCGGACGCAGCACGGAGCAGGTCGCCGGCCTGCTGTACGGACCACCACCCAACGACGACGCCGGGCTGCTCCAGCTCGCCCGGCAGCTCGACGAGATCGAGAGCGAGGTTCACCGCACGTGACCGAACCGAACTGGCCGCAGCCGCCGCAGGACCCCCCGCCCACGACGCCGGACCGGGAGCCGCGCACGGACCCCGCGCCCCCCGTGGTGCCCACCCACCCCGTGGCGCCGCCCGCGCCGCCCGCCGGGTCGACCGCCCCGACCCCGTCGGCCGAGCTGCGCGACGCCCTGGCCGCGCTGCGGCTCGAGGTCGCCAAGGCCGTCGTCGGGCAGGACGCCGCCGTGACCGGTCTGGTCATCGCCCTGCTGTGCCGCGGGCACGTGCTGCTCGAGGGCGTGCCCGGTGTGGCCAAGACCCTGCTGGTCCGCACGCTGAGCGCGGCGCTGGCGCTGGACACCAAGCGCGTGCAGTTCACCCCGGACCTCATGCCCGGGGACGTCACCGGGTCACTGGTCTACGACGCCCGCACCGCGGAGTTCTCCTTCCGCGAGGGGCCGGTGTTCACCAACCTGTTGCTGGCCGACGAGATCAACCGCACCCCGCCCAAGACCCAGGCCTCGCTGCTGGAGGCGATGGAGGAACGGCAGGTCTCGGTCGACGGGGTGCCGCGGGCGCTGCCGGACCCGTTCCTGGTCATCGCGACCCAGAACCCGGTCGAGTACGAGGGCACCTACCCGCTGCCCGAGGCCCAGCTCGACCGGTTCCTGCTCAAGCTCGACCTGCCGCTGCCCGAGCGGGACCAGGAGGTCGAGGTGCTGCGCCGGCACGCCGCGGGGTTCGACCCGCGCGACCTGGCCGCCGCCGGGGTCCGGCCGGTGACCGACGCCGAGCAGCTCGCCCGGGCGCGGGCCGAGGTCGGCGAGGTGCAGGTGGGCGACGAGGTGCTGGGCTACGCGGTCGACGTCGTGCGCGCGACCCGGCACTCGCCGTCGTTGTCGCTGGGGGTCTCGCCGCGCGGTGCCACCGCGCTGCTGGCCACCGCCCGGGCCTGGGCGTGGTTGTCCGGCCGCGGTTACGTCACCCCGGACGACATCAAGGCGCTGGCCCACCCGACGCTGCGGCACCGGGTGCAGCTGCGCGCCGAGGCCGAGCTCGAGGGCGTCACGGCCGAGAGCGTGCTGGACGTCGTGCTGGCCTCCGTGCCGGTGCCGCGCTGAGCACCCGGGAGCGAGCACGATGACGATCACCTGGCGGGCGGTGGTGCTCACCGCCGTCGGCGTGCTGCCGGTGGCCCTGCTGCCGGTGCCGCTGGTGGTCGTCGGCTGGGCACTGCTGGTCGTCGTGGTCTGCGCCGTCGACGTCGCCCTGGCCGCCTCCCCGCGGCGGGTGGCCGTGCGCCGCGAGGTGCCGCCGTCGGTCCGGCTGACCGAGCGGACCCGCTCCACGCTCACGGTGACCAACCGGTCCGGACGGCGACTGCGCGCCGTCGTGCGGGACGCCTGGCAGCCCTCGGCCGGGGCCGTGGACAACCGGCACCGGGTGGACCTGCCGCCGGACGAGGCGCGACGGCTGGTGACCCCGCTGGTGCCGACCCGACGCGGCGACCGCTGGGCGGACAAGGTCACGATCCGCTCGTTCGGCCCGTTGCGGCTCGCGGCGCGGCAGGTGTCCCTCGACGTGCCGGGGCGGCTCCGGGTGCTGCCCGAGTTCGCGTCCCGCCGCCACCTGCCGAGCCGCCTGGCCCGGCTGCGCGAGCTCGACGGACGCACGGCGGTTCAGGTGCGCGGCCCCGGGACGGAGTTCGACTCGCTGCGCGAGTACGTGATCGGGGACGACGTCCGGTCGATCGACTGGCGGGCGACGGCCCGGCGCTCGGAGGTGGTGGTCCGCACCTGGCGCCCCGAGCGCGACCGCCGGGTCCTCATCGTGCTGGACACCTCCCGCACGTCGGCCGCACGCGTGGGCGACATGCCGCGGATCGACGCATCGATCGAGGCCGCGCTGCTGCTGTCCGCGCTGGCCTCCCGCGCCGGGGACCGGGTCGACCTCATCGCCTTCGACCGGCGGGTCCGCTCCCAGGTCGCCGGGGCCGGCGGTCCGCGGTTGATGCCCGCGCTGGCCGACGCCCTCGCCCCGGTGGAGCCCGCGCTGGTGGAGACCGACTGGCCCGGGCTGGTGACCGCCGTCGGGCAGCGGCTGTCCCAGCGCGCGCTGGTGGTGCTGCTCACGGCCCTGGAGCCGGCTGCGGTGGAGAGCGGCCTGCTCCGGGTGGTCGCGGGGCTCACCGCGGACCACACCGTGGTGCTCGCCTCGGTTGCCGACCCGGAGGTCGCCGCGCTGCGCGCCGGACGGGACAGCGCCGAGCAGGTCTACGACGCCGCCGCCGCCGAGCGCGCCGAGCTCGAGCGTGCCGCCGTGGCCCTGCGCCTGCGCCGCCGCGGCGTCGAGGTCGTCGACGCCCTACCCGACGACCTCGCCCCCCACCTGGCCGACACCTACCTCTCCCTCAAAGCCACCGGCCGCCTCTAGCCACCAGCACCCCAAGTTGATCATGCAACTCCGCGGTGATCATGCAACCCAGCGGCGATCATGCAGTTCGCCGACGTCCGCTCCGGATCGTGAGGGATGATGGCGGGACCCGGACGGCGAGACGCGGAGGTGACGGATGGCAGGCGGACGGCGACCGTCGATGATGGAGCGCCGACGACGTCAGGCCCGGACGATCGCGGTGGTCGTGGCGGTCGCGATGGTCGCGGTCTTGGCGATCCCGTTCTTCAGCATGATCGCCTGAGCGCTGCCCATCGGTGCGGCCTCCGCCATGCCGGTGGGTCGACGTCAGGTGCGGCCGGTAGCGTCGGCGGATGATCGCACGCCCCACCGCCGGCGAGGGTGCCGGTGCTGGTGCCGGCGCCGGTCCCGGTGCCGACACCGAGACCCTGGGCGTCCGCGAGCTCAACGGCGCTCTCCTGGCACGGCAGCACCTCCTCGTTCGCGCGGAGACGACCGTCGTGTCGATGACCAACCACCTGGTCGGACTACAGGCCCAGAACCCGACGTCCCCCTACCTCGCCCTGTGGAGCAGGCTCGACGGCTTCGGTCACGACGAACTCAGCACCGCGCTGCTGGACCGCCAGGTCGCGCGCATCGTCGTCATGCGGGGCACCATCCACCTGGTCACGGCCGACGACGCCCTGCTGCTGTCCGCGCTCGTCGCACCGATGCTGAGGCACCAGCTGCGCACGCACCCCACCTTCGCGGCGGCGCTGCGTGACGTCGACCTCGACGAGCTGGCGACCGCGGCGCGCGACCTGGTCGAGAGCGAGCCCATGGCCGGAGCCACGCTGGGTGCGGCGCTCGCCGACCGGTGGCCCGACGTGGACCCGAAGGCCCTCGCGTACGCCGCACGCGGCACGCTCCCGCTGGTCCAGGTCACCCCGCGCGGCATGTGGCGCCGGTCCATGCAACCGACCTGGACAACGACGCGCGCCTGGTTGGGGCGCGAGCAGGCCGACCTGAGCTCGCCCGAGGCCCGACAGGACGCGCTCGAACGGGTCGTGCTCCGGTACCTCGCCGCGTTCGGCCCGGCGAGCACCGCGGACCTGACCTACTGGTGCGGGCTCACCGGGCTGAGCGGCGTGATCTCGGCGCTGCGTCCGCGGCTGGTGGCGTTCCGCGCCGAGCCGAGGGACGGCCGCCCGGGGCGCGAGCTGTTCGACCTGCCCGGCGCGCCGCGTCCGCCGGTCCCGACGGCGGACGGGCACATCGCACCACCGGTCCGCTTCCTGTCCGACTACGACAACCTCACCATCGCGCACGCCGACCGAACCCGGGTCGTCACCGACGAGCACCGGCGCGCGCTCGTCTCCCCCAACGGTGTCGGACCGGGCAAGGTCCTGATCGACGGGATGGTCGCGGGCACCTGGCGGATCGACCAGCCGCCCGGGAGCACCGTGGCCACGCTCGATGTCGCGCCGTTCGGACCGCCGCTGGACCCGCGCCGACGCCGGGCGGTCGCCGAGGAGGCCGAGCGCGTCGTCCGATTCGTGGCCGACGAGGCCGCGCAGCACCGCGTCACGCTCTGACCGCGGCCGCCAGCTCGCGGACCGCATCGCGCACCGCGGAGTCGCGCAGGTTCCCGTAGCCGATCACCAGGGCGGCCTCCGGCTCCCGGGGGCGCAACCGGTACCGCGACAGCTCGGAGACCGCCACCTCGCGCCGGGCCGCGGCCCGAACGACGTCCCCCGCGCCCGTCGCCGTCGCGCCCTCCGGCAGGTGCAGCAGGAAGTGCAACCCCGCGGCGGTTCCCGACGGACGCCAGCCGGGCAGCTCGTCCGCGAGCGCACCGAGCAGGGCGTCGCGGCGGGACCGGTAGATGAGGCGGACCGCCCGCAGGTGCCGGTCGTACCATCCGCGCCGGATCAGCTCGAGCAGAGCGAGCTGGTCGACGACGGCAGGCGCCGGCACCGTCGGGTTGGTGTCCGCGACGGGACCGGTCCAGGACGGCGGGGTCACCAGCCAGCCCAGGCCGATCCCCGGGGTCAGCGTCTTGCTCACCGAGCCCAGCAGGGCGACCCGGTGCGGGTCCATGCCCTGCAGCGCGGCCACCGGTCTGCGGTCGTAGCGGAACTCGGCGTCGTAGTCGTCCTCGATCACCAGACCGTCCACCCGATGCGCCCAGGCCAGCAGCGCCTCGCGACGCCTCGGCGAGAGCACGACGCCGGTCGGGAACTGGTGCGCCGGCGTCACCAGCACGGCCCGCACCTCGGGCACGTCGTCGAGCGCCCCGACGCACAACCCTTCGCCGTCCAGCGGAAGCGGGACCACCCGTAGCCCCACGGACTGCGCTGCCGTGCGCAGCCGGGGCCAGCTCGGGTCCTCCACCCCGAGCGCTCGGTGCCCGGCGGCCACCAGGGCGCGGCACAACCGGGTCATCCCGTCGGTCGCACCGTGCGTGACCGTCAGGTCGGCGGGAGCTACCACCGCCGCCCGGGTGCGCTCCACGTGGCCCGCGATCGTCTCGCGGACCCGCACGTGACCGACCGCCACCGGGGCGACGAGGTCAGTCACCGGTGCGGTCGCCAGTGCCGCGCGGACGGCGTCGACCCAACGCTCGCGCGGGAAGGCCCGTACGTCCGGGACACCCGCTGCGAGGTCGTAGGTCAGCCGCCGCGTCGGGGTGCGCAGCGGGTCGGCCGGACCGGCCGCACCGGCGGGTGTCTGGCGCCCGGAGGTCCCGACGGCGTTCTCGCTGACGGCACGTCCGCCGGCGACCCGGGTGGCCGAACCGGTCCGCGCCTCCAGGTAGCCCTCGGCCACGAGCTGCCCGTAGGCCTCCGTCACCACCCAGCGGGAGCAGCCGAGCGTGCCCGCGAGCACCCGGCTCGGTGGCAGCGCCGCCCCCGCGGGCAACCGGCCGGCCCGGACGGCGTCGCGGATCGCCGTCGTCAGTCGCACGTGCAGCGCAGCGCCGGCACGCGCACGCCCCTCGCCGGTGGTCGAGAACCCGTCCCCGACCACCGGCCCGTCCACGTCCAACAGGGTGTCCCACGCGAGCTCGACCGAATTGGTCTGGGATCTGCTCATGGAATTGGATGGTACGCCCAGTCCGTTCGACGCCTAGCGTCGAGCACATGCGTAGTCACACCCTCACCGACGGTCGCACCTCACGAGAGGTCTGCCCGATCAGTCTCGGCACGATGTACTTCGGCACACGGGTCGACGAGGCGGCGTCGTTCGCCGTGCTCGACCGGTACCTGGAGCTCGGCGGCACGTTCATCGACACGGCCGACTGCTACGCCTTCTGGGCCGACGGCGGCACCGGGGCCGAGTCCGAGGAGCTGCTCGGCCGGTGGCTCGCGGATCGCGGGGTGCGGGACGACGTCGTGCTGGCCAGCAAGGTCGGCTCGATGCCCGGCGACCCGGCGCTGCCGTACTCGGGGCAGAACCGCCAGGGCCTGTTCGCCCACGTCATCCGGCGTCAGACCGAGCAGAGCCTGCGACGGCTCGGCACCGACCACCTCGACCTGCTCTTCGCGCACTCGGACAGCCGTCAGGCACCGTTGGAGGAGTCGGTGGCCGCACTCGGTGCGCTGGTCCGCGCCGGCGAGGTGAACCTGCTGGGTGCGAGCAACCACACCACCTGGCGCATCGAGCAGTTCCGGGCCGAGGCGCGCCGGGAAGGCCTGCCGGGCTACGCCGTCGTGCAGCAGCGCGGGACGTACCTGGAGGCCCGCCATCCGCGGGAGCGACCGACCGACGCGATCCAGCTCCCGATCACCCCGGAGCTGCTCGACTACGCCCGGTCCGAGCCACCGCTGACCGTCATGGCGTACTCGTCGCTCCTGGAGGGTGCGTACGTCCGTGACGACCGCCCGTTGCCGCACGACGTCGACACTCCCGGGGCGGCAGCGCGCCTGCGGGTGCTCGCCGAGGTCGCCGACGAGCTCGGCGCCACGCCCAACCAGGTCGTCCTGGCCTGGCTGACGGGTGGTGACCCGCCGGTGCTGCCGGTGCTCGGCGCCAGCACCCCGGAGCAGGTCACCGAGGCGATGGCGGCACTCGACCTGGTGCTCGACGACGACGTGCGCGCCCGGCTCGACGAAGCCTGAGGGCTCCCCCGAACCACGACCGGGACCAGACCAGCACCACCACCGGACCAAGACCAAGACCACACCACGACACGAAGGGATCCACCGTGCAGTACACGACACTCCGCAGCGGACGGACCGCGGCCCAGAACCAGCCCTTGAAGGTCAGCCGGCTCTGCCTGGGCACGATGTTCATGGGCACCCGCACCGACGAGCAGACGTCGTTCGCGATCCTCGACCGGTTCCTCGAGGCGGGCGGCACCTTCCTCGACACCGCGAACAACTACAACGCGTGGATCGGCGGCCACGGCCGCGACAGCGAGGAGCTGCTCGGTCGCTGGCTCGCCGACCGCGGCGTGCGCGACCAGCTGGTGCTCGCCACCAAGTGCGGCGCCGCCCGCCGCGACCGCGACCGTCCGCTGTCCTGGGACAACCTCCAGGGGCTGGCACCGGCGACGGTCCGCGAAGAGGTCGACCTGAGCCGCAAGGCCCTGGGCACCGACCACATCGACGTGTTCTACGGGCACGTCGACGACCGGGACACGCCCCTGGACGAGATCGTCGGGGCCTTCGGTGCGCTCGCCGCCGACGGCGTCATCGGGCTCCCGGGCATCAGCAACGTCACGACGTGGCGGGTGGCGCTGGCCCGTGAACGCGCCGCGGCGCGCGGCCTGCCGGGCTTCGGCATCGTGCAGCAGCACGGTTCGTACGCGTACCCCCGCCCGGAAGCGACCACGTTCGTCACCCCCGACCTGCTCGACTACGCCACGTCCGAGGACATCGCCGTGGTCGCCTACTCGCCGCTGCAGCAGGGGGCCTACGAGCGGGACGGCGTGTACCTGCGCAACGGCATGGACAACCCCAGCACCCACCACCGGATCGCCGTGGTCCGGGAGGTGGCGGCGCGCATCGGGGCGACCCCCAACCAGGTGGTGCTCGCCTGGCTGATGGGCGGGCCCGTGCCGATCATCCCGGTGTTCGGGGCCAGCTCGGTGGCGCAGCTCGACGAGTCCCTGGCCGCGGCCGACCTCGTGCTCGACGACGAGACCCGGGCGCTGCTGGACGCCGCCTGACACTCTGCGCCTGAGTCCGCCCGCGGATGACCCGGCCGCGTGCGGACTCAGGCGGCGAGCGGCACCCGGTCGACGTTGTCGGCGTCGGCCAGGTCGCCGGTCTCCCCCGCCGCGACCGCGCGCCGTCCGAGCACCAGCACGTACACCCAGAAGGCGGCGAGCACGATCGCACCGATGACGATCTTCAGCCACCAGGGCAGCGCCGACGGCGTCACGAACCCCTCGACCAGGCCGGAGACCGCGAGCACGCCGACCAGGCCGAGCGCCACGGTGAGCAGCGCGCGCCCTTCCTCGGCCACGGCACGCCCGCGCGGGCGCCCCCCGGGGTCGATCACGGTCCAGAAGATCTTCAGTCCGGCCGCCCCGGCGACGAAGATCGCGGTCAGCTCCATCAGACCGTGCGGCAGGATCAGCGAGAAGAACACCCCGAGCCCGTCGTGCAGGGCCATCACCCCGCCGGCCGCGCCCACTGCCGCGGCGTTCTGCACCAGCACCATCACCGGCCAGAACCCGGTGATCCCGAACGCCACGCACTGGGCCGCGATCCACGCGTTGTTCGTCCACACCTGGGCGGCGAAGCTCTGACCCGGGTAGTTCGAGTAGTAGTTCGCGAACTCCTCGTCCGCGTACTGCTGGAGCTGGCTCGGAGTGCCCATCATGGCCTGCGCCTCGGGATCGGTGTACAGGTACACCCCGGCGACCACGGCGACCAGGCAGAAGCCCGCCGTCACCGCGATCGTCCACCACCGGATTCGGTACAGCGCGGCCGGGAGGGAGACGACGACGAAGCGCGTCACGTCGGACCAGCTCGGGTCGTGCGCCCCGGCGATGGCCGAGCGCGCCCGGGCCAGGGAGTCCGACAGCCGCGAGACCGTCGCCGGGTCCGGTGCGGCCGAGCGGATCGTCGACAGGTGGGTGGCGACCTCCTGGTAGAGCCGCACCAGCTCGTCGCTCTCGGCCCCCGACAGCCGGCGTCGCTTGGCCAGCTCGTCCAGCCGCGCCCACGTGCGGCCGTGCACGGCGGCGAAGGCGTCGAGGTCCACGGCCGGTAGCCTGCCACAGGCACGCGGGACCCGGTGTGCGGCGCGGGAGGACGGATGGACGACAGCATCCTGATCGGCGAAGGCGTCGTGCTCGACGCGCGCCCGGCGTCGTTCGCCACCCGCGCCGTCGGCGCGATCATCGACGTCGTCGCGCTCGTGCTCCTCGCGGTGGGGCTGTACCTGCTGCTGGTCGTCGCGGGGCTGCGCGGCGGGCTGGACGACGCGGTGATGAGTGCCCTGGCGATCACGATCATCGTCGTCGTCCTGGTGGTCACGCCGACGACGGTCGAGACGCTGACCCGCGGCCGCTCGCTGGGCAAGCTCGTGATGGGGCTGCGGATCGTGCGCGACGACGGCGGCCCGGTGCGCTTCCGGCACGCGGTCACCCGCGCCCTGGTCGGCGTGCTGGAGCTGTGGCTGCTGATGGGTTCGGTCGCGCTGATCACGTCGCTGGTGCACCCGCAGGGCAAGCGGCTCGGGGACCTCGTCGCCGGGACGTACTCGGTGCGCGTGCGCGGGGCGCAGAAGGCGTCGGCGCCGCTGGTGATGCCGCCGGAGCTGGCCGGCTGGGCGGCGCGGGCGGACATCCGGCGGCTGCCCGACGGGCTCGCGCTGGCGGCGCGGCAGTTCCTGGGCCGGGCGGCATCGCTGCACGTGGACTCGCGGATCCGGCTCGGCGGGCGGCTCGCCGGTGAGGTCGAGGCCTACGTCGCCCCGGGACCGCCGCCGGGTACGCACCCCGAACGGTTCCTCGCCGCCGTCCTGGCGGCCCGGCGGGACCGCGAGTACGCCCGCGCCGTCGCCGCCTCCCGATCGGCCGACGCCGAGGCCGCCTGGCTGCACCGCCTCCCGCACGCCGTCCCCGACCCCGCCGACTGACCGCCGCACCGCCCGGCCCCGCCCAGCCCCGCGCCGGCCGGCCGGCCAAGTTTGGTCGGGAACGGCTGCTCCCGACGACAGATCCGGACCAATCTTCGGGAGGGTGAGGGAGGGAGCGAGGGAGGAAGGGAGGGAGGGAGGAAGGAAGAGAGGGAGGGAGGGGAGGAGGGTCAGCGGCCGGTGGTGGAGAAGTGCTGGTAGTCGACGGGGTAGGTCCAGGTGCCGCCCCAGAGCCAGCCGGCTGCGGCGAACGCCTGCACCACCTCGTCGTCGGCGTGCACGACGCCGGGCAGGCCGGGTCGGTCGGCGAACTCCCGGCCCGCCCGGGGAGCCACGTGGCTGCCGGCCACGTACGGGTTCTCCACCGGGTTCAGGTCGATCGCGCGGCCGTAGGCGTGCTCCGACCAGCTCGAGCCGCCGGTGATCGCCCGACAGTTGAACGCCGAGGTGTTGTCGGCGTTCATCGACGCGGTGTCGTCCGCCCCGAAGTCGTCGACCAGCCGCATCGACCGGATCGGGTAGCGCTGGGCGAAGAGCTCGGCGAACACACCGACCAGCCCCTCGGCGACGTCGGCGTGGACCACCAGCTCACCGGTGCGCACCGCGCCGTCGAAGTCGACGTGGCTGACGGTCACGTAGCGCAGGTCCTCCAGCGGGACCGGGCAGCCCGGCCGCCACGACGCCGACATCCGTTCGGCCAGCTCCGGGGTGATCTCCGAGATGGCGGACCGGAACAGCGGGGTCGCCCCCGCGGCGTCGGCCGTCGGCAGCGCGGGCTCCGGCGCCTCGGACTTGCCGAGCACCTCCGGCCCGGGCGACCCGTCCGCAGTGGGGGCGGCATCGTCGTCGGGCGCGGTCACCGGCGTCGTGCAGGCCACCAGGGCGACGGGCAGGACCAGGGCCAGAGCGGACCCGGTCAGGCCACGGCGCGGCCGCACCCCGCTCCGCCACCGCATCCGCATCCCCCTACTGTGCTGCACCCGCCCCCGGTTCCGTCGACCTTCGCGCCCGAGGGCGACGGACGCCGGCCCGGGCTCTCGCGAGGCCGGGACGCTGCGGGGGGCAAGGCGGAGGCCGGCGGCGCACCGGACACCCCGAACCAGGACCGCTCAGTAGCGGTAGTGGTCCGACTTGTACGGCCCGGCGGGGTCGATGCCCAGGTACTCGGCCTGGGTCTTGGTCAGCTCGGTGAGGCGCACGCCCAGTGCGTCCAGGTGCAGCCGCGCGACCTTCTCGTCGAGCACCTTGGGCAGCCGGTACACACCGACCGGGTACTCCTCGCGCCGGGTGAACAGCTCGATCTGGCCGATCACCTGGTTGGAGAACGAGTTGCTCATCACGAACGACGGGTGGCCCGTGGCGTTCCCGAGGTTCAGCAGCCGCCCCTCGGACAGCACGATGATCGACCGCTCAGGTCGCCCGTCCGAGGCCGGGAAGGTCCACTCGTGCACCTGCGGCTTGATCTCGGTCCGCACGATCCCCGGGACCGCGGCGAGCCCGGCCGCAGCGGGCAATTCGACTTTCTCGCCGCGCTCAGCCTCGAGGAGACCGGCGTGATGATGGACGGTGAAGGGCGCATGATCGGCATCGACAGCGTGCAGGGCGACGTGGCCGACTCCAAAAGCCGCAACGTCATCGCCAAGCTCGGCTGGGAACCGGACGCCAGCCAGCGCCTGCAGTTGTTCGTCAGCGACTTCCTGCTCGAGCAGAACGGCGACTACCTGACCATCCCGGGGGACCGCGCCACCGGCCTGCCGACCACCTCGCTGCCCGGCACGCCGGAAGGCATCGCGCCGTTCAACGACGTGACGACGGCCTCA
>CAYQFJ010000050.1:0-16440 GCA_964416715.1 uncultured Actinotalea sp.
GCGACGCGCCGCCGCTGAGGAAGAACAGGATCGTCGACTTGGCCTTCCCGCCGCCGGAGAGCGTCCCGCCGCCCGGCACCGCTCCGCCCGCCTGCCGCACCGCCCGTCCCAAACTGAAGCCCGCCAGCCCGAGGGTCGACGCGTGCAGGAATGTTCGACGTCGCATCATCGCTTCTCGCTGTTTTCTCGGTTGCGGGCGGGTTGGAGGCA
Source organism: uncultured Actinotalea sp. (assembly GCA_964416715.1). GTDB lineage: Bacteria > Actinomycetota > Actinomycetes > Actinomycetales > Cellulomonadaceae > Actinotalea. The sequence goes on from CAYQFJ010000050.1 coordinate 211, forward strand.
GGTGGGTTCCATCAGTTAGACCTCCTGGTTGGCGTAGCGGTCCCGCGCGTCGCTCACCGACGATCGCGAGCCGAACAGCGAGTCCGCCTCGTCGAAGAACAGCACGGCGTTGATCGCCTCGGCCTGGTTGAACACGCGCTCGAGGTTCTTCTCGGTCTCCCCGATGTACTTGTCGACGACGCTGGACAGGTCCACCTGGAACAGGTCCATCCCCAGGGCGTCGGCCACCACGTGCGCGGCCAGCGTCTTGCCCGTGCCCGGGTTGCCGGAGAACAGCGCCGCGATGCCGGTGCCCTTGCCGCCCTTGCCCTGCAGGTCGCCGAGTGCCATCACCTCGTCGCGGTCGCGTGCCCAGCCGATCAGCCGCTCGACCTCACGCCGGGCGTGCTCCGGCAGCACCAGGTCGTCCAGCGTCGCCGGTGCCCCCGAGGTGCGCACCCGCGGCCCGTGCGAGCCCCCCAGCCGCCGCGCGGACCGACGCACGTCGTCGGAGGTCACGGTCCGTCCGGCGCGGCTCGCGTCGGCGACCGCACGGCGTCCCACCGCAGCGATCTCCTCAGGGGTCAGCCGCAGGGTCAGCACGTCGCGCGTGGTCGCCTCGTGACCGACCATCCGGTGCCACAGCTCCGCGCGCTCGTCCATCCGCGGGCGCGGCGCCATCACCGAGGGCGGCAGGTCGGCGGCCCACGCCGGGTCCCAGGCGGTGCGCCCCACCGCGATCACCGGCACGACGGCGTCCAGCTCGGCCAGGTGCGCCGCGGCCAGGTGCGCTCCCGCGAGCACCAGGACGGAGCCGCTCAACCCCGCCTCGAGGGCGAGGGCCCGCACGGTCCGCTCGACCGCCTGCGGGTCCGGACCGGCACCGGGGGCGGCGGGCAGTCGCTCCAGGTCACCGACCAGGCAGGTCACGTCGGCCTCGCGGCACGCCGCGACGGCGAGCGCGATCCCGGCCGCGCCCACCGGCGAGTGCACCCAGACCAACGGCTCGCCGGCGGCCATCGCCGTCGCCACCTCCTCGTACCCGCTCAGGTCCACCGGCTCGGGCTCACGGAGCACGGCCTCGGTGTCCCGCGTCATCACCCGCGAGCCGACCAGCCGCGCAACGACCCGGTCCGGCACGTGCACCCGGCGGGCGAGGAGCACGTCGTCGCCGTCCAGGGCGAGCACCCCGGCGCGGACCAGCGGGCCCTCCGGGCCGAGGCGCTCACGCGCGGACGGGTCCACGACCGACGCACCGGCCAGCTCCAGGGCGAGCGCGACGGTCGGACGGGCCGGCGCCCCGTCGCCGGAGAGCAGCCCGCACAGCAGGTGCCCCGAGGGGTGCAGCTCCGCGAGGGCCGCGGCCAGCAGCACCCGCTGGTCGAACGTGGTCAGGCCGAACAGGTCGGCGACCGTCGTCAGGTGGCCGGCGGTGGCCGCGAACGGGTCGTCCTGCACGACCGCCGCGAGGGCGGCCTGCGCCCGGTCCCGTTCCGGCCAGTCGGCGCGGCGGTCGACCGCGGACCGCAGCGCGTCGACGAGCGCGGACGGCGTATCGACCGGAGCGGGGGGCATGTCCCCACCTTGGCCGCTCGCGCACGCGGCGTCGAGCACCGCCCGGCGAGTCCGCGCCACGTCAGTACCGGTAGACGGTCTCCGCCCGGTGTACCCCGCGTGGCCCGTACGGCGCCTTCTCCAGCCAGGTGGATGCCTCCGCGTCGTCGGGGGCCCGCTGCGCCGCGGCACGGATCTCGGCGGCCTTCTCGGCCGTCGGCCGCAGGTGGCTCAGTGCCTCCCCGGCCGCGTCCCGGTTGAACAGCGCCGCGGACCGGCGCGCCAGCGCGAACGACTCGACCGGGATGCGCGCGGCGGCAGTCTCGACCGCGCGCGTGGCCCCGGCGATCGCGATGGCCGCCGCCTCCGCGTCGGGCACGCCGGAGTTCAGGCCGCGCGCACCGAACGGGGCGAACAGGTGGGCGGCCTCGCCGACCAGCAGGACCCGCCGTGCCGGGTCGGCGAAGTCGTGCGCGACGAGCTGGAGGAACTGGTAGGTCGACACCCACGACGTCCGGTCGGCGTAACCCGCGGGGAGCACGGCGTCGAGCCAGGTGCGCACGCCCTCGGGGGAGGCGAGCTGCTCCGGGTCGTCGCCGTCCACGAGCTGGAGGTCCACGCGGTAGCCCCCGGCGAACGGGACGATCAGCACGTTGCGCCCCTCGACCGCCGGGTGGGCGTAGTGGAAGTGTCGCTCCTGGGGCAGCGCGGGCTCCGCGAGCTCCTCGACGTCGACGACGACGTACCAGCCGTCGTCCTTGGTGCCCTCCATCCGGGCACCGATCCGGCGCCGCACCTGCGAGCGGGAGCCGTCCGCGCCGATCACGTACGGCGCGCGCCAGGTGGTCCCCGTCGTCGTGGTCACCTCGACCCCGTCGTCGTCCACGTCGACCTGCTCGACCTCCTGGTCCCACACGAACTCGACCCCGGCGGCCACCGCGCGGGCGTACAGGTACGCCTCGATCTGCACCTGCGGCAGGCTGGTGAAGTGCGGGTACACCCCGTCCGGCGGGTCGGGGTAGGTCTTGGCGTAGACCTCCCGCCCCTCGTAGAAGGTGCGCTGGGTGTTCCAGTAGACCCCGTGCTGGTAGAGCTCGGCACCCAGGCCCGGGCTGATCCGGTCCAGGATCTGCAGGGTCTGGCTGTGCGTGAAGATCGCCCGGCTCCCGGGTCGCTGGCGGCCCTGTGGCCCCGCCTCCAGCACCGTGACCGGGAGCCCGTAGGCACGCAGGGCGAGCGCCGCGGTCAGCCCGACCGGCCCGGCGCCGACGACGAGCGTCTCCCGCGGTCGAGGGTCGGCCGCGCCGGCGTGCACGGCCGGGTCACCGGTCCTGGGGGTCACGGGGGTCATCGTTCTCCTCTCCGGTGGTGACGACGAGCGCGTCGAGGACGACGGGGCCGTCGGCGGTGATGCGGACCGGGTTCAGGTCGACCTCGGCGATGTCGTGGTGGGCGCAGATCAGGTCCCCGACGGCGCACAGCACCGCGGCCAGCGCGGCTCGGTCCACCGGCGGTGCGCCGCGGAACCCGTCGAGCACGTCGGCCGGCAGCCCGGAAACCATCTCCTCGGCCCGGGCGCCGGACAGCGGGGCCAGCCGCAGGATCGGCTCGGGCCCGAGCTCGGCGGCCACCCCGCCCAGCCCCAGCAGCACCACGGGCCCGAAGACGGCGTCCCGCACCGCGCCGACGATGAGCTCGGTCCCCTCGCCCGCCATCTCCTCGACGAGGTAGCGCCGCGTCGCGGCGGGACGCGCAGCGTCGGCCACGTCAGCCCCGATCGCGTCGATCGCGTCCAGCGCGCGGTCGAGCGCGGCCGCGTCCGCGACACCCACGTGCACGCCGCCGACGTCGGACTTGTGGGCCAGCCCGGCGTCGAGCACCTTGACCACGACCGGTCGGCGCAGCTCCGCCAGCGCCGCGTGGGCGGCCTCCCGGTCCCCGGCGGCCCGACGCCGGGGGGTGACCACGCCGTGGGCCTCCAGCAGCGTCTTGGCGCCGTCCTCGTCGGGCGCCCGTCCGAGGGTGCGCGTGGCGGCCACCGGCGTCGCGTCGGCCACGGCCCGGCCGCGGGCGTCCTGGACGACGGCGCACAGCCCGCTCGCCACGGCGCCCGGGCTGGTGAAGAGCGGCACACCGATCCGGTCCAGACGGTCCCGGTGCTCGCTCATCGCCCGCTCCGGGCCTCCGCTGCCGAGCACGACCCTGCCGGCCGCCGGGGTCAGCGCCGCGACGGGATCGAGCACCCCGGGCTCGTCCAGGGCGTACACGCCGACAACGCCCACCGCCGGGTCGGCGTCGACGGCCGCGAGCACGTCGGGGAAGGTCGGCGACGGCCGGCCGGTGTCCACGGGGTTGCTCTGGAAGGTCAGCGGCGGGAGCAGCTCGGCGATCCGGTCCCGGGTCGCCCGCGACAGCCTCGGCACCTCGATGCCGCGCGCACCGAGCGTGTCCGCGATGACCAGTCCCGGACCCGCCTGCCCGGTGAGCAGACCCACTCCCACGTCGGCGGCCGCGGGCAGTCGCAGGGTGCGCAGCGCGGTCAGGGCCGCGACGAGCTCCTCGAGACTGTCCACGACGACGGCACCCGCCTGCCGCAGCGCCGCGCGGGTGACCGCGTAGGGACCGGTCATCGCCCCGGTGTGCGACCGCGCGAAGTCCGAGACGTCCGAGCGGCCGACCTTGAACGCCACCACGGGCTTGCGCTCGGTGGTCCGGCGCAGCGCGGCCACGAGCTCCGCCCCGTCGGACACGCCTTCGACGTGCAGCCCGACGGCGGTGGTCGCGTCGTCCCCGGCGAGGAAGTCCAGCAGCTCGGGGAAGCCCACGTCGACGGCGTTGCCCAGCCCCACGCCGAGGCGCAGACCGACCCCGGCGCGCGCGAGCATGAAGGCTAGGGCGAGGTTGACACCGCCGGACTGCGCCACGACGCCGACCGAGCCGGGCCGCAGCTCGGCCACGGTCGGCATGAAGTTCGCCGTCGTGCGGTCGACCGGGTTCATGAACCCGGAGGTGTTCGGGCCCAGCAGGCGGATCCCGCCCGCGCGGGCGACGCTGGTCACGCGTTCCTGGATGCGGGCGCCGTCGGCCCCGCTCTCGGCGAACCCTCCGGCGCACACCACCGCGGACCGCACACCGGCCGCCGCGGCGTCCTCCAGCGCGGTGGGCACCACCTCGGGCGGCACGACGAGCACCGCGAGGTCGACGGACCCCGCCTCCCGCAGGGAGGTCAGGACCGGGCGGCCGAGGATCTCCCCACCACGCGGGTTGACCGGGTGCAGCGCCCCCGGGAAACCGTCGAGCGCCTGAACCATCGCGTTGCCGGCCTTGCCGGGCCGTGCGGACGCGCCGACGACGGCGATGCTCGCCGGCCGGAACATCGCCTCGAGCGGGTGGCCGGTCCGGTCGGCCGTGACCGTGGCACCCGTGGGCCGGACCGTCGTCACCGTGCTCCCGGGCGCCGGGCGTAGTCGATCGCGCCGTCGTCGGTCACGTCCACCTCGAGGCGGCCGAGGCGCTCGATCTCCACGGCGACGCGTTGGCCGGCCGTGATCGGGCCGACGCCCGCCGGCGTGCCGGTGGCGATGACGTCCCCCGGGTGCAGCGTCATCACGTGACTGGTGTAGGCGACCAGCTCGGCGATGCCGTAGATCAGGTCCTTCGTCGAGGCGTGCTGGCGCAGCTCGCCGTCCACCCAGCAGCGCAGCTCGAGGGCCCCCGCGTCCGGGACCTCGTCGGCCGTGGTCACCCAGGGGCCGAACGGGGTGAAGGTGTCGAAGGACTTGCGGGTGGAGCGGTCCTCACCGGAGCGCACCGTGATGTCCAGCAGCGGGGCGTAGCCGAAGACGTGGTCCAGCGCCCGGTCGGCGCTCACCCGGCTCGCCGTCTGCCCGATCACCACGGCGAGCTCCCCCTCGTGGTCGGTCCGCACGTCCCGGTAGGGCAGCCGGACCGGGCCACCGGGGCCGACGACGGACGAGCTCGCCTTGAGGAACACGCCGTAGTCGGCGATCGTGCGCTGCTCGCCCATCTCCGCCTTGTGGTCGAGGTAGTTCACCGGGGCCCCGACGACCTTGCCGGGGCGCTCGATGGGTGCGGCGAACCGGATCGTGTCGAGGGGCTGCGAACCGAGCCTCTCGAGGTCGACGGCGCGCAGCTCGTCGAACAGGTCGGCAAGGGTGCCACCACGCTCGAGGAGGGCGAGCAGCGGCCCGCGCGGACCGGGCACCAGGTGGAGCGCGTCGGTGAGGTCGACCGCGGCGTCGGACAGGACGGCACACAGGCGTCCGTCCGCCGTGCTGGCTAACCTCATCGTCAGTGGCTCCCCGAGCGTTCGGTCTAATGTGACATGACTATCGGCGAGCGGCGTAGAGTATGTCAAGTATTGCTCCCTCGATCTTGCGGCGAGGGTGTCCGACGTGGAGGGAGTCACCGATGGCGCGTCCGGGCCCGGACGGATCGGCGGGGCGGTCGACGCCACGCACCCGCCAGGGGTCACCCCCGAGCCTGCTCCTGACGCTGCTCGGGGACTACTGGTGGGGCCAGCCCGACCCCTTGCCCTCGGCCGCGCTGGTCGAGCTGCTCGCCGACTTCGGCGTCAGTGACGTCGCGGCCCGGGCCGCGCTGAGCCGGATGGTCAAGCACGGGCTGCTCGTCTCGTCCCGCAGCGGACGCAACACCTTCTACTCGATGACGCCGCGCACGCAGGCGGTGATGCGTGAGGGGGCCGAGCGGATCGTCGCGTTCGGCACCCGCGGCGACGACGACTGGGACGGCCGGTGGAGCATCGTCGCCTTCTCCGTGCCCGAGGCGAACCGCTCCGCCCGCGAGGCGCTCCGGACCCGGCTGCGGTGGCTGGGCTTCGCACCGCTGTACGACGCCCTGTGGATCTCCCCGCACCCCCGGCACGAGCAGGCGCTGGCCGAGCTCGCCGAGCTGGGCGTGACCACCACCACCGCCTTCGTCGCGACCTCCCCCGGGTCGCCGCTGTCCACCCTGACGCCGCAGAGCGCCTGGGACCTGGACGAACTGGCCGACCAGTACCGCAGCTTCATCACGACCTGGGAGCCCACGCACGCGGCCCTGGGCAAGGGCGCCATCGCCCCGGTCGACGCCCTGATCAAGCGCACCGAGCTGATGGACGCCTGGCGGGCCTTCCCCGGTCTGGACCCGGACCTGCCGCGTCGGCTGCTGCCCGCCGACTGGCCCCGGGACCGCGCCCGGGACCTGTTGCTGGACACCTACGAGCAGCTCGGCGCCCCGGCGTCGGTGCGGGTCCGTCAGGTGATCGGCTCGTACGCCCCGGAGCTGGCCGACCGGGTGGTTCAGTTCTCGGTCGTCGCCGACCCGCCGGGTCCGCGGCCGGCGGTGCCGGTCGCGGTGCCCGCCACCTGAACCGGCCGCCTCAGGAGGCCCCGGCCGGCGTCTGTGCTCCGGAGTCCTCACCGGTCAGGGCGGCCCGCAGCGCGTCGGGGACGGGTACGGGACGGTCGTCCGCGTCCACGTGGACGCAGGTGGTCGAGCCTCGTGCGCACAGCTCCACCCCGCGCAGCACGGTCCACCCGTAGGTGATCGAGGTCTGGCCGACGGCGGTCGGCCGGATCTCCACCCGTACCTCGTCGCCGAAGCGCAGCGGCGCGAGGAACTCGGCCACCACGTGCCGGCGGGGGAAGCAGGTCAGCTCCGGCCATCCGATCGCGCGCAGCAGCTGGTGCTCGGCGCGCTCGGCCCAGCGCAGCGCCGCGGTGTGGTGGATGCGCCCGCCGGCGTCGGTGTCGACGAACTCGACCCGCACCGGCTCGCTGTGCGTGCGCACGTCAGCCCACGGGGTCCAGGGGCGGCAGCGTGATCCCGCTGGCCTGCCGGTGCTGCCCGAACGTCGACTCCCAGGCCTCGTCGATCGCCTCGGCGGTCCAGCCGCCCTCGCGGAAGGTGACCCCGAGCTCCTGCGAGTGCGAGTAGACCGAGAGCTTGTCACCGCCGATGCCGATCGCCTGCCCGGTGACCTCCGACGAGGCGTCCGAGGCGAGCCACACCACGAGCGGCGCGACGTCCTCGGGCCCACCCAGGGCGTGCTCCTGACGCACGACGCGGGGCAGCGACTCACCGCGCCCGTAGGCCTCGGCGACCTCCTTGTAGACCGGGATGGTCGCGGTCATCGCGGTGATCGCGGTCGGCACCACGGCGTTCACCGTGATCCGGGCCCTGGCCAGCTCGAGCGACCAGGTGCGTGCCATGGCCACGATCCCGGCCTTCGCGGCCGCGTAGCTGGTCTGCCCGAAGTTCCCGTGCTGACCGGCGGGGGACCCGACGAGCACGATCCGCCCGCCCTCACCGCGCTCACGCATGTGCACGGCGGCGGCGCGGGCCGTGGTGAACGTGCCCCGCAGGTGGGTCTCGACGACGAGGTCGAAGTCGTCGTCGGACATCTTCCACAGCACCCGGTCGCGCAGCACCCCGGCGTTGTTCACCAGGACGTCGAGCCGGCCGAACGTCTCGACCGCGGTGGCCACCAGCCGGTCCGCGGTCTCGGTCGGCCCCACCGGTGCGACGACGGCGACCGCGGAACCGCCGGCCGCGGTGATCGCGTCGACGGTTCCCTGCGCCGCCTCGGCGTCGACGTCGTTCACCACGAGGTTCGCGCCGGCGCGGGCCAGGGCCAGGGCGTACGCCTTGCCGAGTCCCTGTCCGCTCCCGGTGACGACGGCGGCCTTGCCGCTCAGGTCGATGCTCATGCGTAGTACCTCACGATCATGACGGCGACGGCGACGGGCTTGGTCCCGCCCTCGGCCTCGAAGGTGTTCTCGAACACGGCCTGGTACCCGCCGGGAACCTCGGTGACCTCGGTGAGCGTCGACGTCACCCGGATGCGCGACCCGACACGCACCGGTGCGGGGAAGCGCAGCCGGTCCAGGCCGTAGTTGACCCCGGTCGCCACCCCGGTCACCTCGATGATCTCGGCCATCAGCGGCACGACGAGCGCGAGGGTGAGGTATCCGTGCACGATCGTCCCGCCGAACGGCGTACCGGCCGCGTAGTCCGGGTCCAGGTGGATCGGGTTGTGGTCGCCGGTGAGCTCGGCGAACCGGTCGACCTCCTCCTGGGTGACCGTGCGCCAGGAGGACGGACCGAAGGTCGTACCGACCTTCGAGGGCAGCTCGGTCAGCGGGACGGTGGTGGTGGCCGCGGGGGTCGAGGTCATCGTGTGCTCGCTCTCGTGGTCGGTTGTCTGGGTGTCGGGTCTCGTGGGTCTGGGTACCGGGCGGGTGGGTGGCGCCCCGGGAGGGCTCAGCCGTCCACGCGGACGACGACGGCACCGGCGGAGTCGCCGGCGGCGCAGCCGGTGAACAGTCCGAGGCCGCCCCCGCGGGCGTGCAGCGCGTGGACCAGCTCGGTGATCGCCCGCGCACCGGTGGGACCCTGGGGATGCCCGTAGATCAGCGACGACCCGTAGGGGTTCATCCGCTCCAGCGGGTAGCCGGTCTGCTCGGCGAACCACAGGTCGTTGACCGCGAACGGGTTGTGCGTGGTCACCACGTCCACGTCGGCGATGTCCACCCCGGCGTCGGCCAGCGCCCGACGTGCCGCGGGAACGGGGGCCTTGGGCATGAACGCGGGCTCGGCGCGGCTGAAGCCGGTCGCCAGGACCTGCGCGGTGACGCCGTCCCGGCCGAGCTCACGGGCCCGGGCGGCACTGGCCACGACGACGCCGGCACAGCCGTCCGCCGGGTGGGTCTGCGCGCCGAAGGTCACCACGCCGTCGGGCTTGACGGGTTTGAGCCCGGCCAGCCCCTCGGCCGTGGTCGGGAAGACGCCGTGGTCCGCCTCGAGCCACTCCTCCCCGCGGCGCTTCGGGATCCGCACCGGGACCATGTACTCCCGCTGGATCGCCCGGTCGTCGGCGGTGGCACTCAGGTACTGCTCGTACCGCAGCAGCGTGAGGTTGTCGAGCTGCCCGCGGGTGTACCCGGCGTCGGCGGCGGTGTTCTCCGCTGTGTCGTTCATGCTCTGCCCGGTGGTCGGGTCCAGCTTCATCGGGTCCAGCACCCAGTGCTCGGTCACCGGTGCCCCACCGGGGCGCTCACCGCTGCTCCAGGCCATCAGCGGCCCGTTGCTGGTCCGGTCGGTGACCACGCCGATCGTGGTCCTGTGCGCGCCGAGCTCCACCTGGGTCGCGAGGTGCTCGACCACGGCCGCCGACGTCGCGCAGGCCCGGGCGATCCACGGTCCGCCGTGGTCACCGGCACCGAGGCGACGCGAGATCAGGGTGACCCCGTAGAAGGCGTACTGCTGCGGCACCGTGCAGCCCAGCGTCCACTCGGTGATCTCCTCGGCGGGCAGCCCCCGGTCCGCCAGCGCGCGGCCGGTGACGTCCACCGCCATGTCCAGGCTGTTGAGCTCGGCGAGCGGCCCCTGCCACTTGGCGAACGGCGAGGTCCAGCTCATGCCGAACGGGATGTGGGCGTCGGTGAACCTCATCATGACCTCTCGAGCTCGTCGAACAGTCGGCGCAGGCCACGCATGTCGAGCTTGCCGCTGGGGCTGCGCTCGAGCTCGTCCACCAGGTGCACCCTGCGCGGCTTCTTGTACCCGGCCAGGTGACGGCCCACCTCGGCCTGGACCTGTTCCGGGGTGAGGGGCGAGCCGGGGACGGTGACCACCAGCGCGGCGACGACCTCGCCCCAGTGCGGGTCCGGCACACCGAGCACGACGGCGTCCACGACGTCGGGCATGGCGAGGATCACCTCCTCGACCTCCCCCGGGAAGACCTTCTCCCCACCGGTGTTGACCACTGCCGACCCGCGCCCGAGCAGCTCGACGTACCCGTCGCCGAGCACGCGCGCGTAGTCGCCGGGCATGACGTACCGGACGCCGTCGACGGTCGGGTAGGTCCGCGCCGTCCGCTCCGGGTCCTCGTGGTAGCCCAGCGGCATCGCTCCCCGGTAGGCCAGCACACCGGTCGCCCCGACGACGTCGGACACGTCCGTCATGTCCGGCGCGAGGACCACCGCACCGGTGGCCAGTCGCGGCCGGCAGGGCAGGTCCTCCGGCCCACGCACGACGCCGTACGCGAACGGCCCGCCCTCGCTCGAGCCGAAGATGTCGATCAGGGTGGCCTCGGGTGCGCGGGCCAGCAGTCGTCGCTTGAGGTCGTCCGACCAGACCATCCCGGAGCTCAGCACGGTGGTCAGGGTCGAGATGTCCAGCCCGGCGCCCTCGTCGGACTCCAGGACGTCCACCAGCGGGCCGACGACGGCGTTGCCGGCCACGATCAGCCGCGTGACACTGTGCTCCTGGATCGCCTCGAGCGCGGCGCGCGGGTCGAACCGCGCCGAGGACAGGAAGACCACCTCGCCGCCGAGCACCACCGCATTCATCACGTTGAACAGAGCCGTCGCGTGCATCATCGGCGGCAGCGGCAGGCACACGGTGCGCGGCAGGTCGTCGCGGGCGGCGATCCGGGTGACCTCGTCGAGGGTCGTCGGCGGCGCCACCGGCAGCGATCCGTAGATGGAGAAGATCTGGCTGTCGAAGAGGTTGCCGTGGCTCCACACCACCGCCTTGGGCCGTCCGGTGGTACCGCCGGTGAACATGAAGATCTTGTGCTCCGGCTCGAGCGGCCGGCCCGGCAGCGGCCCGGCGGCGTACGCCGAGTCGAAGGGCACCCCCGGGTCCAGGGGGGAGTCGTCGTCGGGCACCGCGAGGACGAGCTCCGGCAGCGCGACCCGGCCCGCGGCGTCCCGCACGACGCCACCGAGGCTGGTCGGGAACACCAGCGCAGCGGGACGGGAGACCTCGAGCAGCTCGGCGAGCTCGGCGCCCCGGTAACGGAAGTTGATGTTGACCGGGATCGCACCGATCTTGTACGCCGCGTACAGCGTGACCAGGTACTCGACCCGGTTGTACATGAAGATCGCAATGGTCGAGTCCACCCCGAGGCCGTGCGCGTCGAACGTCGCGGCGACCCGGGCCGCCATCTGCTCGAACTCGCGGTAGGTGACGACGCGCCCGTCGGCGTGCACGGCGGCGCGGTCCGGCACCGCGCGGGCCACGGCGTCCCAGATGGTCGCGTAGTTCGCCCGGTCCAGATCGCCGGGCGCAGCGCTGGGCGCAGCGTTGGGCGCAGCGCTGGGCAAGGCGTTGGGCAAGGCGCCGTCGGCAGGTGGCGGCACGGCGGATCGGGGTACGTCTGCCACTGCTCACATCCTCGGGGTGGTTCGCGATGACGGCGACGGCGCCGACGTACCGATCGTGCCCCGGAGCGCCGTCCGACGTCAACCATTATCGTGACGACCGTCACCTAGACATCGAATGACGGATGTCCGGGTCAGCGCCCCAGACGGCGTCGCAGCTCCGCCAGCGCCCGGGAGGACAGGCCCGCGTGCAGCCTGCGGAAGGTACCCACCGAGCGCCCGCCGGGCCAGTCGGCCGAGAGGTGCTCGGGCGGGAGACGCGGCACGGCGCGCAGCAGGTCGAGCCAGTCGGCCACGAGCGCGGTGACGTCCCGCAGCGCTCCCGCCGGGTCGTCGTCCGGCACACGATCGGCCCACCGCTGCTGGAACTCGACGTGACGGGCGCGGATCTCCTCCAGGTGCCACGCGGTCCGGATCCCCCGCGCGACCGAGAACCCGGGCACCTCGTGGGCACGGAACGCGGCCAGCTCGAGGACGTCGTCGGGCAGACCGTCCTCCCGCAGACCGTCCTCCCGCAGACCGCCGAGCACCTCGGCCACGTCGGCCTCGCCGGGGGCGATCCACAGACCGTCCCGCAACAACCCGAACCCGGCCCAGGCGAGCTGGGCACGCACCCGGTGCCGCACGTCGCGCCGGCTCTCCGGGACCGAGAACGTCACCAGCGTCCAGCCGGTGCCCTGCGGGGCGAACGGGTCGTCGGCGAACACCCGACCGCGGGCGTCGCGCAGGACGCGCTCGCTCGCCGGGGTCAGCAGGTAGGACACCGTCCGCCCGTTGCGCACCGGCTCGAGCAGCCCGCGCTCCACCATCCTGGTGAGCCTCGCCCGCCCGGCGGCCGCACCCACGCCGAGCTCGCCCAGGACGGTCAGCAGCTCGGCCGTCGGCACCGGACCGAGGTCGCGGTCCACCACCAGCTCCCCGAGGAAGGCCAGCAGGAGCTGCTCGGGCCGGCGCCGCGGGGCGGCCGGCCCGGGGCGGGGCAGCGTCGGGGTGGACATGCGCGGGAGTATGGCACGGCGTCGTCAGGTCACCGCTCGGCCACGAAACCTGCAGGACGATTGACATGCGTGACATTGGGTTGCACGATGACAGGGCAAGTGTCACATATCGTCGCAGTCGGTTCTCGCCGGCAGCGTGCGGAGCCCCCGTCATCACTCGAGATTCAACGGAGAATTGAGGATCCCATGAACCGACGCCCAGCTCTGCTGGTGGCTCTCGTCGCAACGTTGTCCCTGGGACTGGCCGCCTGCTCGTCCTCGAACGAGACGCCGGAGCCGGAGGCCAGCCCCGACGAGACGGCCGACCAGGCCACCGACGAGCCCACCGACGAGGGCGACGACTCCCCGCGCGCCGTCACCATCGCCGCGCTGAGCATCAGCGAGACCGCTCCGCTGTGGGCCGGCGTCAAGGAAGGCATCTTCGCCGACCACGGTCTGGACGTCACCGTGCAGCCGATCCAGGGTGGTGCGCAGGCCATGCCCGCCCTGATCAACGGTGAGGTCGACTTCTCGATCGGTCAGCCCTTCGGTGCGATGCGTGCGAGCCTGCAGGGGCTGGACGTGAAGATCGTGTCCAACTACGCGGAGAGCCTCGCCGAGGGCGACGACATCAACTCCGTCGTCTCGGCACCGGGCAGCGACATCACCCGACCGGCCGACCTGGCGGGCAAGCGGGTCGCGGTGAACTCGCTGGGGGCCGCCGGCGACCTCACGATCATGGCCGCGGTCGACCAGGACGGCGGCGACCCGAGCACCATCGAGTTCGTCGAGGTGGCGTTCCCCGACGCCCAGGCCCAGCTCGAGGCGGGCAACATCGACGCCGCCTGGGTGCCCGAACCGTTCGTCTCGATGATCGTCGGTGCCGGCGGCGCCCGCGTCGTCGACCCGTACCAGGCCGTGCTCCCCGGGCTGCCCACGCTCGTGGTGCAGGCGACCGGTACGACGGTGACGGACGACCCGGACCTCGTGAAGGACGTGCGGGACGCGCTCACCGAGTCGTTCGCGTGGGCCGCCGAGAACGACTCCACGATGCGCGAGTCGCTCGTGGAGGAGATGGGGCTGCCGGAGGAGGCCGCAGCGAACCTGCCGCTGCCGCACTTCACCACGGCGATCAACGCAGGCGTGCTGCAAGGCCTGGCCGACCTCGCCGTGCAGATGGGCTTCTTCGACGAGGCCCCGGACCTCGAAGCGCTCATCTCCGAGTGAAGCAGTCCAGCACGATGGTGACCGGCCCCGGCCCGGGGGGAGTCGACTCCCGGGCCGGGGCCGGCCCCCGCACGGCACCGGCCACCGGTGCCGCCGCGCCTGGTCGTGGTGGCACCGGTCGGTCGTCGTCCGGCCGGAACCCCGTCCTCGGCGTGCTGGGCGTCCTCGGGTTCATGGCCACCTGGGAGGTCGTGGCCCGCGCCGAGCTGGTGAACCCCCAGTACCTCCCGCCGTTCTCGGTCACCGCCGCGCGGCTGGTCAGCGAGCTCGGCAAGCCCCGGTTCTGGTCCGCCCTCGGGGACACGCTGGTGACGTGGGCGCTCGGTCTGGCGATCGCCGCCGTGGCCGCCCTCGTCCTGGGGACCGTCGTGGGTCTGGTCCCGTTCCTGCGACGGGCCACGCACACCACGGTGGAGTTCCTCCGCCCGATCCCCTCGGTGGCGATCATCCCGCTCGCCGTGCTGGTCGCCGGCCTGTCCCGGGAGGCGGCGCTGGTGATGGTCGTCTACGCGCCGTTCTGGCAGGTGTTCATCCAGGTGCTGTACGGCATCGGGGACGTGGACACCGTCGCGAACGACACGGCGCGCAGCTTCCGCCTCGGGCGGTACCACCGGTTGCGGTACGTCGTGCTGCCGACCGCGCTGCCGTACGTCATCACGGGCTTTCGGCTCGCGGCGTCGATCGCCCTCGTGCTCACCATCACCGCCGAGCTCGTCATCGGCAACCCCGGCATCGGACGGCAGATCGACGTCTACCGCGCCGCCCCTGACGCCCCCGGTCTGTACGCTCTCGTGCTCGTCACCGGAGGCCTGGGCCTGCTGGTGAACCTCGGGACCCGGCTGGTCGAGCGCCGGGTGCTGCACTGGCACCCCTCGGTCCGCAAGGAGGGGGTGGCCTGATGACCGCGATCCGCCGCTCGCTCGTCTCGTTCGGGTTCGCCGTCGGGCTGCCCGTGCTCCTCGTGCTCGCCTGGGAGCTCGCCACCCGCGACACGACCAGCCTCTACTACCCGTCCCCCACCCGCGTCGCCCGGGCCTTCGTCGACACCTGGATGACCGCGGACACGATGACCGGCGACGTCCTGCCCAGCCTCACCCGGTTCGGCGTCGGCGTGCTCGCGTCCATCGTCATCGGCGTGGTCGCGGGGACCGCCATCGGGATGACGCCGTGGCTGCGCGCCCTGCTGGAGCCGATGCTGGAGTTCTTCCGGGCCATCCCACCGGTGGTGCTGGTCCCCGTGCTCATGCTGCTGCTGGGAATCGACGACACGATGAAGGTCGCGGTGATCATCTCCGGCAGCGTGTGGCCGGTGCTGCTCAACACCATCGAGGGCGTCCGCGGCATCGACCCGGTGCTCGCGGACACCTCCCGGTCCTACCGGATCCGCGGTGCCCTGGCCTACCGCTACTTCATCCTGCCGGCCGCGAGCCCACAGATCATGGCCGGGGTGCGGCTGTGCCTGGCCATCGGTCTCATCCTCATGGTGATATCGGAGATGTTCGCCGCGTCCTCGGGCCTGGGCTACCAGATCGTGTACTTCCAGCGGCAGTTCATGGTCCCCGAGATGTGGAGCGGCATCCTGCTGCTCGGCCTGGTGGGCGTCGTCGTCGCCGCCGTCTTCCAGCTCGTCGAACGGCGAGTCCTGCACTGGTACCACGGAGCGAGAGAGGTGGCACGTGGCTGAGCGAGCTCCCCTGCTGTCCGTCCGCGAGCTGAAGAAGACCTACGCCGGCACCACCGGCCCGGTCGAGGCGGTCGGCTCGATCACCTTCGACGTGCACCCCGGCGAGCTGGTGTGCATCGTCGGCCCGTCCGGCTGCGGCAAGACCACGCTGCTCAAGTGCCTGTCCGGGCTCCTGGCGCCGACCTCCGGCTCCGTGCGGCTCGACGGCACCGAGGTCACCGCACCTCCCGAGAAGGTCGCCCTGGTGTTCCAGGACTACGGGCGCAGCCTCTACCCGTGGCTCACCGTGCGGGACAACGTGGCCCTGCCGCTCAAGGCACGCGGGGTGCCCCGCCGGGAACGGGTCGGTGTCGTCGAGCGGGCGCTCGAGGAGGTGGACCTGGGCCAAGCGATGAACAAGTACCCGTGGCAGCTCTCCGGCGGCATGCAGCGGCGTGCCGAACTTGCGCGCGCGCTCATCAACAAGCCGAGCATCCTGATCATGGACGAACCGTTCCGCGGCCTGGATGCGATGTCGCGCGAACTCATGCAGGAGTTCTTCCTGCGCCTGTTCGAAGAAAACCGTCGCACGAATCTGTTCGTGACGTCCGAGATCGATGAGGCTATCTTCCTCGCCGAC
>CAYQFJ010000051.1:0-16179 GCA_964416715.1 uncultured Actinotalea sp.
CAGCGCGTCGGTGTCCACCCCGAGCTTCTTGGCGTACTCCGGGTCGAGGGCGTGCTCGGCGTCGATGAAGGCGGCGATCCCACCGGCCTTCTGGGCGTTGGCGACCGCGTGCAGGGCCACCGTCGTCTTGCCGCTGGACTCCGGGCCGTAGATCTCGATGACCCGGCCACGCGGGAGGCCGCCGATACCCAGTGCGACGTCGAGCGCGATCGCCCCGGTGGGGATCACCTCGACCGGAGCCCGCCCCTCGTCGCCGAGCCGCATGATCGACCCCTTGCCGAACTGACGGTCGATCTGCCCGAGGGCTGCTTCCAGCGCCTTGGCGCGGTCTGCGGGAACGCTCATGTCTCATCCTCGATGGTCGTGGGCGGCGGTGCCGTCCGTACGGTCCAGGTCTGTGTCCTACGTGTCGTCCAGTTGCTCGCGGTGACGCTAGCTCCCGCCTCCGACATCCGACCGACGTACCCTTCCGGCCTGTGGGCGACTCACGCTCGAGCCGCCTGTGGACACAGTAGCCGAACACTTGTTCGACGGCGACGCCTGGAACGCCGACACGCCGAGGGATCCCGAGGTCCCCCGGGAAGATCAGCCTCGCCGCGCCGCACGCCGACGGTCCGACCCCCACCGGTCGGCCGGTGGCACCTCCATCGCGTCGCACAGCGCCCGCCACACCTCCCGCGGCTCCACGCCGTCGTCCAGGGCCTGGCGACCGGTGCGGTCGTCGAGCGGCGTGAGCACCTGGTCGGCCACCAGGGTGCGGCCGAGCGGGCCGAAGACGTCGTCGACCAGCTCCCAGAACTCGCTGTAGCGCACCGCACCAGACTGCCACGCGACCGGTCCGTCACGGGAGCGGCGCGTGTCGGTCCCGACGGCGACAATGGCCCGATGACAGCAGACGGTGCCGAGGCCCTGGTCCGGTTCGCCGCACCCACGCGCACCTGGTTCACCGAGGCCTTCGAGGCACCCACCGCCGCTCAGGCGGGCGCATGGGCGGCGATCGGCGACGGCGACCACGCGCTCGTCGTCGCGCCCACCGGCTCCGGCAAGACCCTCGCCGCCTTCCTGTGGGCCCTGGACGGTCTGCTGTCCGGGCCTCCGCCGGCCGACCCCACCCACCGCTGCCGGGTCCTTTACGTCTCGCCGCTGAAGGCCCTGGCCGCCGACGTCGAGCGCAACCTGCGCTCCCCCCTGGTCGGCATCCGCCAGGCCGCCACCAGGCTCGGGACCACCGTGCCGGAGGTGTCGGTGGGGACCCGGACCGGCGACACCCCGGCCTCCGAGCGCCGTTCCTTCGCGACCCGTCCGCCCGACGTCCTGATCACCACCCCGGAGTCGCTGTTCCTGGTGCTGACCTCCGGCGCGCGCGCCGGTCTGGCCGGGGTCCGGACGGTGATCGTCGACGAGGTGCACGCCGTGGCCGGCACCAAGCGCGGTGCGCACCTCGCCGTGAGCCTCGAACGGCTCGACGACCTGCTCGAGGCCCACGGCGGACCGGCGCAGCGGATCGGGCTGTCCGCCACGGTGCGGCCCGCCCCGACCGTGGCGAGCTTCCTCGGCGGGGCTCGAGCCACCGAACACGGCGGCCGCCCGGTCCGCATCGTCCAGCCCCCGTCCACCAAGGAGGTCCGGGTCGACGTCGTCGTGCCGGTCCCCGACCTGGCGGACCTCACGACAGCCCGCCCGGGCGCTCCCGCCGGGGGCACCGCACCGGACACCACACCCGACAGCCCGCCGGGCGCACCGAGCACCACCGACCCGTCCGCGCCGACGCGGCCCTCGGTCTGGCCGCACGTCGAGGAGCGCGTGGTGGACCTGGTGGCCGCGCACCGGTCGACCCTCGTGTTCACCAACTCCCGGCGCGGGGCCGAGCGGCTCACGTCCCGGATGAACGAGGTCTGGGCCGCGCGTCGGGGCGAGGACGTCCCGGACCACGGCACGCTGCACCCGGCCCAGGTACCCGGCCAGTCCGGCAGCTCGGCCGGCGTCGACACCGCGGACGCGTCGAGGATCCTGGCCCGGGCGCACCACGGCTCGATGAGCCGCGCCGAGCGCACCCGGACCGAGTCCGAGCTCAAGGCGGGACGGCTGCCCGCGGTGGTCGCGACGTCGTCCCTGGAGCTGGGGATCGACATGGGGGCGGTCGACCTGGTGGTCCAGGTGGGTTCACCGCCGTCGGTCGCCTCCGGCCTGCAGCGCATCGGGCGGGCCGGCCACCAGGTCGGCGCCGTCTCCCGCGGCGTGGTCTTCCCGACGTTCCGCGGCGAGCTGGTGCCGGCGGCCGTCGTCGCACAGCGGATGCGGGACGGCCTGATCGAACGGTTGTCGGTCCCGCGCAACCCGCTCGACGTGCTGGCCCAGCAGATCGTCGCGATGGTCGCCGTCGAGGACCGCACCGTCGACGAGGTCGCGGAGTTGGTCCGCCGCGCGGCACCGTTCACCGACCTGGGTGACGGCTCGCTGCACGCGGTGCTCGACCTGCTCTCCGGCCGCTACCCCAGCGAGGAGTTCGCCGAGCTGCGGCCACGGCTCGTGTGGGACCGGAGCACGGGAGTGCTCAGCGGTCGGCCCGGCGCGCTCACCCTCGCGGTGACCAGTGGCGGCACGATCCCCGACCGCGGCCAGTACGGCGTCTTCCTCGCCACCGGGACGAGCGGGCCGGCAGCCGGCGCTGGTCCCGACGCCGGAGCGAAGACCCCGCCGCCGGACGTCCCGGCCGACCCGGAGGTCCGCGGCGGCCGGCAGCGCGGTGGCAAGCGGGTCGGTGAGCTGGACGAGGAGATGGTCTTCGAGTCCCGGGCCGGCGACACCTTCACCCTGGGGTCGAGCACCTGGCGGATCGAGGACATCACCCCGGACCGGGTGCTGGTCAGCCCCGCACCGGGCGTCCCCGGAAGGCTGCCGTTCTGGAAGGGCGACGCCCCCGGTCGCCCCGCGGAGCTCGGCCGGGCGCTGGGCGGCTGGGTGCGTGAGCTCGCGACCGCCCCCGACGACGAGGCACGCACCATGGTCGGCGCGGCGGGGCTCGACCCGTGGGCGACGGACAACCTGCTCGCCTACCTGGCCGAGCAGCGCGAAGCCACCGGCCACGTCCCGGACGACGCGACGATCGTCGTCGAGCGCTTCCGGGACGAGATCGGGGACTGGCGGGTCGTGGTGCACTCCCCGTACGGGGCGAAGGTGCACGCTCCCTGGGCGCTGGTGATCGCCGCGCGGCTGCGGGAGAGGTACGGCGTCGACGCCCAGGCGCTGCACTCCGACGACGGGATCGTGCTGCGCCTGCCCGACGTCGTCACCTCCGGCGAGGCCACCTGGGACACCGCCGAGGGGCGCTGGACCGGGCCGGCGGCCGACCGGCAGGAGGACGGCCCGGGCGTCGGGCTGGACGACCTGCTGGTCGAGCCCGACGAGGTGACCCAGGCCGTGCGGGCGGAGCTGGGCGGCTCGGCGCTGTTCGCCGCACGGTTCCGTGAGGCGGCGGCCCGCGCGCTCCTGCTGCCCCGGCGTCGCCCCGACCGAAGACAGCCCCTGTGGCAGCAGCGGCAACGCTCCGCCCAGCTCCTCGCCGTCGCGGCGCGGCACCCGGACTTCCCGATCCTGCTGGAGGCGGCCCGCGAGTGCCTGCAGGACGACTTCGACGTCGACGCCCTGGCCGACCTGATGCGTGACGTGACCGCGCGTCGGGTGCGGGTGGTGGAGGTGACCACCGCGACGCCCTCGCCGTTCGCCCAGTCGCTGCTGTTCGGCTACACCGCCCAGTTCCTCTACGACGGCGACGCGCCGCTGGCCGAGCGCAGAGCCGCCGCGCTCACCCTGGACCCCACCCTGCTGGCCGAGCTGCTCGGCCAGGACGGAGCCTCCCAGCTCGCCGACCTGCTCGACCCCGACGCGGTGCTGGCCACCGAGGCCGAGCTCGCCGGCACCACCCCCGAGCGGCAGGCCCGGCACCTGGAGGACGTCGCCGACGTCGTGCGTCGCCACGGCCCGCTCACCGAGGAGGAGGTGGCCGCCAGGACCCGTGAGCAGGTGCGCTCCGAGGTCCCCGGCTGGCTCGCCGAGCTGGAGCACCGACGGAGGGTCTTCCGCACGCGCGTGGGCGACCGCGGAACCTGCTGGGTCGGGGTGGAGGACGCCGGTCGGCTGCGCGACGCCCTGGGTGTGGCGCTGCCGGTGGGCCTGCCCGACGAGCTGACCGCCCCGATGGCCGACCCGTTGGGCGACCTCGTACGACGCCACGCGCGCACCCACGGCCCGTTCACCGCCGCCCAGGTGGCCGGGTGGCTCGGCCTGGCGCCCGCCGTGGTCGAGGAGGTGCTGCGCCGGCTCGCCGACGCCGGCCACCTGGCACGCGGACGGTTGCGCCCGGAGGTGCTCGGCGGGACCGGTGAGGACTACTGCGACGTCGACGTGCTGCGGACCCTCCGGCGCCGTTCGCTCGCCGCGCTGCGCTCCGAGGTGGAGCCGGTCACGCAGGCGGGCCTCGGGGTGTTCCTGCCGCGGTGGCAAGGGGTCATCGAGCAGAGCGTGACCGGGAACGAACGCCGGGGGGACTCCGGGCGTCGCCCCTCGCGGCTCCGCGGCGTCGACGGGCTGGCCCGTGCGGTCGAGCAGCTCGCGGGCGCCGTCGTGCCGGCATCGGCCCTGGAGACCCTGGTGCTGCCGGCCCGGATCGAGGACTACGCGCCGGCGATGCTGGACGAGCTGACCGCCGCCGGTGAGGTGGTCTGGGCGGGGCACGGGTCGCTCGCCGCGCGCGACGGGCTGGTGAGCCTGCACCTCGCCGCGACCGTGGACCTCACGCTGGCCCCGCCGTCGGCCGAGCCCGACGGACCGGTCCAGCAGGCGATCATCGACGCGCTCGGTGCAGGCGCGGCCTTCTTCCTCCCGGCGCTGGTCGATCGCGTGGCCGGCGCGCTGACCGCGGGTGACGAGCCGACGCACGCCGAGCCGGTCGGCGCGACAGCCGTCGCGGCCGCGCTGTGGGAGCTGGTGTGGGCCGGGCTGGTCACCAACGACGGCCTGGGCGCGCTGCGCACCCGGCTCTCCGGTGGCGCGCGGCGCGCCGGGACCGCCCACGCCGTGCGGCGCAGCCCGCCTCGCGCACGGATGCCCCGTGGCTTGGGCATGCGCCCGACCGGTGGGATGCGGGCGGGTCCGGCCGGTGCCGACGGATGGGACAGGCTCGGGGCCGGACGGTCGGAGGGGCACGGCCCCGGCGGGTGGGGAGGGCTCGGTCCGGTGCCCCCGGACGCCGTCGGGCGCTGGTCGCTGCTTCCCGAACGCGTGGCCGACCCGACGCTGCGCGCCCACGGTCTGGCGGCGCTCCTGCTGGACCGGCACGGCGTGCTCACCCGCGCGGTCGCACCGGCCGAGGGGGTCACCCGCGACTTCGCGAACGTCTACCGGGTGCTCGCGGCGCTCGAGCAGGCGGGGCAGGTGCGCCGCGGGTACTTCGTCGAGCACCTCGGCGGGTCCCAGTTCGCGCTGCCCGGAGCAGTGGACCAGGTGCGCCGTGATGCACAGGAGGCCGGCGGCACCGGTCCGGTCGTCGTCCTGGCCGCCACCGATCCCGCGAACCCGTACGGGGCCGCGCTCGGGTGGCCGGCGACCGGGGCCGCCCAGGAAGCCGGCGGCGCCACGGGGCACCGCCCCGGTCGCAAGGCGGGCTCCGTCGTCGTGCTGGTGGGCGGGGAGCTCGTGCTGTACGTCGAGCGCGGAGGTCGCAGCCTGCTGTCCTTCGGCACCGACCGGGCGCGGCTGGCTGCCGCCGCCGAGGCGCTCGTACGGACGATCCGCACCAGGCGGACGGGCCGGGTGACGGTCCAGCGGATCGACGGGGCGGACGTCCTGGACCGCGCGACGCTCGCCACCCCGGTGGCCACCGCCCTCACCGCCGCCGGCTTCGCGACGACGCCGCGCGGCCTGCGGGTGGGCTGATGCCCGAGGGAGACGTGCTGCGGTGGACCGCGAACCGCCTCGGCGCGGCGCTCACCGGCCTGGAGCTGACGCGGGCCGAGCTGCGCTGGCCCTCGGCGGCGGGGGTCGACCTCGTCGGACGGCGGGTGACCGGGTGCGAGCCCTACGGCAAGCACCTCTTCCTGCGCTTCGACGACGACCGCAGCCTGCACACCCACCTGCGGATGGACGGTTCGTGGCTGCTGCGGGCGACCCCTGCGCGCGGTACCTCGCACCCCGCGGTGCGGGCGGTCCTGGTCACGGACCGGTGGACCGCGATCGGCGACCGGCTGGGGATGCTCGACGTCGTGGCGACCCGCGACGAGCACACCCTCGTCGCCCACCTCGGGCCGGACGTGCTGGCGCCCGACTTCCCCGGCGAAGGGCTCCCTCGGGTGCTACGGGCGTATGCCCGCCAGGGTCGACGACCGGTGGCCGAGGTGCTGCTCGATCAGGGGGTGCAGGCCGGGATCGGCACGATCTACCTGGCCGAGTCGCTGTTCCTGCGTGGGGTCTGGCCGTGGACCCCGGCCGCCGAGGTGGACGACCCGGCCTCGCTGCTCATGACCGCCCGCACCCTGATGGAACGCAGCGTGGCGGCGTCGTTGCGCGCGCAGCGCTGGGTGCACGGACGTCATCGGTCCTCGTGCCGTCGGTGCGGCACACCGATCCGGGTGGGCAGTGCCGGTGATCCGCCGGTCGACCGGCCGGTCTTCTACTGCCCGACCTGCCAAGCCCCCGTCCTGACGAACCCGTCCTGACGAAGGGAAGGTCTCAGCCGACCGGGGTGAGCTCGCCGTGCCGGGTGGGCCAGCCGTCGGTGTCGTCCCGGCCGAAGCAGGCGGCGAGGTCCGCCGGGACCGTGTCCGGGACCAGCAGGCCCTCGGCGACGGCGACCCGGTCGCTCACCTCGCGCAGCACCAGCGAGAGCGGGACGTCGAGCGCCTCGGCGATCGAGCCGAGCAACTCGGAGGAAGCTTCCTTCTGCCCACGCTCGACCTCGCTCAGGTACCCGAGCGAGACCCGGGCGGCGGAGGACACCTCGCGCAGGGTACGACCCTGGCGCTGGCGGACGTCACGGAGGACGTCACCGATCTCCCGTCGTAGCACGATCATCGAACGACCTCCTCCCGGTCCGTCATCCCTCTGCCATCCATACTGCTCCGTACGCGCCGACTCGGCACCCTTTATCCGCGGGCCCATCAACTTCGTCGGTCGCGAGGATTCCCTACCGTACCCCTTGGGACGGACAGGTCCACGCTTCGCCTTCGGCATCACCCTGTTCGTCGTCACGACTGTTCCAACGCCGGGTGGGGTCCCAGTGTTCCCCGACCCCGGCCGGTCACGGGTCCCGGACCGCAACCCGTACAGATGGTCGTCGGAACCTGGACGCGGTCCCATGAGCCGACGGCCGAGGTTCACCCGGTTGCGCCCACCGACCTGGTGGGCTCACGTGGGACCGCGCGTCAGGCGGGCGCGCTGATCCAGCGGTGCGCGAGGGTGAGCACGGCATGCACGGCGTCCGCCCGGACCTGCGCACGCGACCGGCTCCCTGTCCCCCGGGCGGACACCACCTCGCCGTCGTCGCCGGGCCCGCACACGGCGACGTGGAACGTCCCCGCCGGATCGAGACCGACCGCATCGGGACCGGCCACCCCGGTCGTCGCGAGCCCGTAGTCGGCACCGAGCAGCCGCCGGACACCACGGGCCATGGCCAGCGCGACGTCCGGGTGCACCGGCCCGTGCTCGACCAGCAGCTCGGCCGGCACCCGCAGCAGGTCGGCCTTCACGTCGGTCGCGTAGGCCACCACACCACCACGCAAGCTGACCGACGCCCCGGGAATCCCCACCAGAGCGCTGGTGACCGCTCCCCCGGTGAGGGACTCCGCCACCGCCACCGTGCACCCGGTCTCCCCCAGCGCGGCAAGGACGCGCTGGGCATCCGTATCGAACGCGGCAAGGACGCGCTGGGCATCCGTATCGAGCGCGGCAAGGACGTGCTGGGCATCCTCATCCGGCACGGCCGGCGGGCGTCGGGACGCCTGCCCGGTCACGAGGCCGCCAGGTCCTCGCGCGTCGAGGTCCGCACGCCGTGCGCCCGGACCAGGTAGTCCACACCGGTGACCACCGTGAGCACGATCGCCAGCAGCAGGATGCCCCACGCAGCCGTCCCGACCACGTCCGGGAAGGTGTCGAGCGGCAGCACGAACAGCCCGATGGCCACCGACTGCACCACGGTCTTCAGCTTCCCCCCGGGCGAGGCCGGTACGACGAGATACCGCAGCACGGCCAGCCGCCAGGCGGTGATGCCGACCTCGCGGGCGCCGATGACCGCGGTGACCCACCACGGCAGGTCGCCCAGCCAGGACAGGGTCACCAGCACGGCACCGATCAGCAGCTTGTCCGCGATGGGGTCCATGAGCTTGCCCCAGTCGGTGACCTGGCCCATGCGCCGGGCCAGGTACCCGTCGAGCCGGTCGGTCGACGCGGCCAGCAGGAAGAGGCCGGCCGCGACCCAGCGCCAGGAGGTCCCCGCACCCACACCGCCGTCGGCCAGCAGAGCGGCCACGACCAGCGGGACCAGGACCATCCGGGCGACGGTGACCCCGTTCGCGGGGTTCACCACCGACGTCGTTGCAGCGACCACGCCTCTCAGCCTACGGTCCGCGATGCTCGGGGGGCGGAAGGTAGTCTCGCCTCTCGTGACACGCCATGCCCGGACCGATCCCCCGCGGTCGGCGGCGGTCCGGGTCAGCGTGGGGCTGGCCGTCGTGCTGGCCACGGGGGCCGGAGCCGCCCTCGCGTTCGTCGGACTGACCGACGCCGGCTGGTGGGCCTCCCCGACGCAGTCGCCGGTCCCCACGGCCGCTCACACCCCGACGCCGACGCGCACGACGCCGCCCCCGCCACCCCCCGACGCGGTGTTCACGCTGGTGGCTGCCGGAGACGTGCTGCTGCACCAGCCCGTGCTCACCTCGGCCCGGACCGGGGACGGCTACGACTTCGCCCCGCTGCTGTCACCGGTCGAACCCTGGGTCTCGGGGGCGGACCTGGCGCTGTGCCACCTGGAGGTCCCGGTGGCCCCGTCCGGCGTGTCGCCCTCGGGCTACCCGCGGTTCGGCGCGCCGGTCCAGATCGCCGAGGGACTCGCGGCCAACGGCTGGGACGGCTGCTCGACCGCGTCGAACCACAGCGTGGACCGGGGGTTCGACGGCGTGGTGGCGACCCTGGACGCCCTGGACGCAGTCGGTCTGGGGCACGTGGGCACCGCCCGTACCGCGGAGGAGGCCGCGCGGCCCCAGGTGTACGAGCTCGAGCGCGAGGGCCAGACCATCCGCGTCGCGCACATCGCCTCGACGTACGGCACCAACGGCCTGCCCGTCTCCCCCGACGCCCCGTGGTCGGTCACCCTCCTGGACGTCCCGGCGATGATCGCGGAGGCGACCGTGGCGCGTGAGGCCGGGGCCGACGTCGTCCTGGCGAGCGTGCACTGCTGCGTCGAGTACGTGGTGGGTGCCACCGACGAGCAGGTGGACATCGCGACCCGGCTCGCGGCCTCCGGGGTGATCGACCTGATGATCGGGCACCACGCGCACGTGCCGCAGCCGATCGCGAAGCTACCGGGTGGCCCACACGGGGACGGGATGTGGGCGGCCTACGGCCTGGGCAACTTCATCTCCAACCAGAGCGGCGAGTGCTGCACCGCGCGCACCGACTCCGGGCTCCTGCTCACCGCGACCTTCCGCAAACCGCCCAACGGCCCCGTCGTCGTCGACGGCGTCGGCTGGAGCGCGATCACCGTCGACCGTCCGGGCGGGCACCGGGTGCTGCCCATGTCGCAGGACGTGGCCGCCGGGCAGGGAGCCGGCACGCTCAGCGCGGCCGAGCTCGTGACCCGGCACGCCCGGGTGGCCGAGGCGATGGGTCCCGAGCCGCCGGAGCAGACGGTGCCCCCGGAGCCGACGGGACCGCCGCCGACCGTCGTCGTCCGGTCACCCGTGACGACGTCGCCCTAGCCGTCGGACGGCCCGGACGCCCTAGGCGCCTTCCCCGAGGGAGCCCGCCGGTCCCACCGGTTCGACGGAATCCACGGCCTCGACCGCCTCCGACTGCCCGACGCCGAACAGCCAGCCCTGCCCGTACTGCCAGCCGCAGCCGCGCATGAAGTCCGCCTGCTCGTTGGTCTCGATCCCGGTCGCGATCGTGGTCAGGCCCAGCTCCCGGGCCAGCGCCCCGAGCGCACGGCTGACCCGCGCCGCCGCCGGGTCCTCCGGGATGCCGGCGGCGAAGGACATGTCGAGCTTGACCCCGTTGACCGGCAGGTCGCGCAGGTGCGACAGCGGGGACGTGCCCGTGCCGAAGTCGTCCAGCAGCACCGGCACGCCGAGCGCGCTGAGCTCGGTCAGCTCGTGCCGGATCCGCGTCCCGGAGTCGACCAGGCTGGACTCGGTCAGCTCGATCACCAGTCGCCCGGGCGGCACACCGGTGCGCTGGAGCTCGGCCAGCAGACGGGTGCCGAACCCGCCGTCGGCGAGCTGGTCGCCCGAGACGTTGACCGACACCCAGCCGCCGGCGGTGCCGGCCAGGTGCGCCACCGCCTGTCCCACCACGGCCGTGCCCAGGGCGACACCGAGCCCGGCCTCCTGCGCCGTGGGCAAGAACGCTCCGGGCAGCAGCAGCCCGCGCTCGGGGTGCTGCCAGCGCACCAGCGCCTCGTGCCCCACGACCTGGCCGGTGCCGAGGTCCACCACCGGTTGGTAGTGCAGCAGGAGCTGACCGCCGGCGATCGCCTCGCCCAGCTCGGCGGCGGCACCGTGCTTGGAGCCGGTCTGCGTGACCATCGAGCCGTCGTACACCTCGGTACGGCTCCGCCCGCCGGCCTTGGCGCGGTACAGCGCGGCGTCCCCGGCCGCCAGCAGCCCCATCGCCCCCGCCGCCACCAGCGACTGGTCCGCGACGGCGATCCCGATGCTCGCGCGCACCGGCAGCCGGCGCCGTTGGGTGCGGACCGGGTTGCGCAGACCCTCGTGGATCCCGCCCGCCACGTCGAAGACGACGCGTGCGGCGTCCGGGTCCTGCACGACGATGACGAACTCGTCCCCGCCGAGCCGGGACACCGTGCCCCGTCCCGCGGTCGCCGCCCGGAGCACTCCGGCGACGTGCACCAGGACGTCGTCGCCGGCCGGGTGCCCGTACCGGTCGTTGATCTGCTTGAACTCGTCCAGGTCGATCACCAGGACCGCGACCCGTCCGACCGCACCGGGCTGCTCGAGCGCGGTCTGCAACGCCTCCTGCATCACCGACCGGTTGGACAGGCCGGTCAGCGGGTCGTGCGCCGCACGGTGCGCCAGCGCCTCGGACTGCAGTCGCGTCTCGGTGATGTCGCTGACCTGGGCGACGAAGTGGTCGGGCGTCCCGTCCGGAGTGCGGACCAGCACGACGTCGAGCACCGCCCACACGGTCTGGCCGTCCGAGCGCAGGTAGCGCTTCTCCACGGTGAACCGGTCCGACTCCCCGGCCAGCAGCCGCTGGACACCGGCCCGCTCCCGGGCCCGGTCCTGCGGGTGGGAGAGCGCGGACAGGTCCCGGCCGGTCAGCACCTCCGGCTCGACGCCGAGCAGGCTCGCGAAGGCCGCGTTGACCTGCTCCAGCCGCCACTGCGGGTCGACCAGCACCATGCCGATCGGCGCGTTCTCCATCGCCGCCCGGAACTGCGTCTCCGACCGGGTCAGCGCCGCCCGGATCTCCCGCGGCCCGGTCACGTCCGCGAGCGAGGTCACCAGCTCGTGGCCACCGTCGACCGTGGGCACCGCCTGCGTGGTGACCTGGACCCACCTGGTCGGTGCGTCGCCGTCGGGGCGGACACCGACGACGAACGGAGCAACCGGTGCACCGTGCTCGTCGTGCGAGGGACGGCGGGCGAAGACCGCGGCCGGCGCCACCTGCTGGTCGCCCTCCCCCACCCACGTCACCGGCAGGCTGGTGATGTCCGTCCCGACCAGCGACCCGGGTGCGGCTGCGACCATCGCCGCGGCGGCGTCGTTGACGCGCAGCACCCGGCCGCTCGGGGCGTGCAGCACGACGCCGTCACGCCCCGAGGCGAGGATCCCGTCCAGCCGACGCTCGGCACCGTCCGCCCGAAGGCGCTCGCGACGCAGCGACCTGCTCGTGCGGCCGCGCGACAGCAGGAGGAGGGCGGTCAGCACGGCGACGGTCACGACCGCCACCAGCGCGACGGTCGCCAGAAGGGTAGGGCTCAGGCCCTCGACGACACCCATTCCTGCCCGTCCACGTCGCCCCCGTCCTGGATTCCGCCGTCCGTGGCTCCGTCGGCGGGCTCGTGGTGGTCGGGGGCCTCCTCGCCCATCGGCTCACCGCGGAGCACCGCCAGCGTAGCGGCAAGATCATCGGGAGCCACGAGGACGTCGCGAGCCTTCGACCCCTCCGACGGGCCGACGATCTCCCGCGACTCGAGCAGGTCCATCAGCCTCCCGGCCTTGGCGAAGCCGACCCGCAGCTTGCGCTGCAGCATGGAGGTGGAGCCGAACTGCGTCGTCACCACGAGCTCGGCGGCCTGCAGAAGCAGGTCGAGGTCGTCACCGATGTCCTCGTCCACCTGCTTCTTCGCCGCCGCGACGGTGACGTCCTCGCGGTAGACCGGGGCGAGCTGGGACTTGACGTGGTCGACGACCTTGTGGATCTCGCTCTCGGCGACCCAGGACCCCTGCACCCGCATCGGCTTGGCCGCGCCCATGGGCAGGAAGAGGGCGTCACCCTGACCGATGAGCTTCTCCGCACCCGGCTGGTCGAGCACCACGCGGGAGTCGGTCAGCGACGACGTCGCGAACGCCAGGCGGGACGGCACGTTGGCCTTGATCAGCCCGGTGACCACGTCGACGCTGGGGCGCTGGGTGGCGAGCACCAAGTGGATCCCGGCCGCCCGGGCGAGCTGGGTGATCCGCTGGATCGCCGCCTCCACGTCGCGGGGGGCGACCATCATCAGGTCCGCCAGCTCGTCCACGATGACCAGCAGGTACGGGTACGGGGCGATCTTGCGCTCGCTGCCCGGCAGCGGCTTGACCTTCCCGGAGCGCACGCCGGCGTTGAAGTCGTCGACGTGCTTGTAGCCGAACGTCGCCAGGTCGTCGTACCGGGACTCCATCTCCCGGACCACCCACTCGAGCGCCTCGGCGGCCTTCTTCGGGTTGGTGATGATCGGCGTGATCAGGTGCGGGATGCCCTCGTACAGCGTCAGCTCGACCCGCTTGGGGTCGACCAGGATCATGCGGACCTCGTCCGGCGTCGAGCGCATGAGGACCGAGGTGATCATCGAGTTCACGAAGCTCGACTTGCCCGCACCGGTGGCCCCGGCGACCAGCAGGTGCGGCATCTTCGCCAGGTTCGCCACCACGTAGCCGCCCTCGACGTCCTTGCCGACGCCGATGACCATCGGGTGCTCGTTGCGGCGGGCCGCCGAGGAGCGCAGCACGTCGCCGAGCGCGACCGTCTCGCGGTCGGCGTTGGGGATCTCGATCCCGATCGCCGACTTGCCCGGGATCGGCGAGAGGATCCGCACGTCGGCGCTGGCCACCGCGTAGGAGATGTTCCGGCTCAGCGCGGTGACCCGCTCGACCTTGACCCCGGGGCCGAGCTCGACCTCGTAGCGGGTCACCGTCGGGCCCCGGCTGAACCCGGCGACCTGGGCGTCGATCTCGAACTGCTCCAGGACCGTGGTCAGCGCCTCGACCACGCGATCGTTCGTCGCCGACCTGACCTTGTGCGGCAGCCCCTTCGCCAGCGACTCTTCGGGCGGGAGGGTGTAGACGACGTCGCCGCCGAGCATCGGCTGCTCACCGCGCGGGACGACGCTCGTCCTGGGCGCCTCGAGCGCCCCACCCGCACCGGCGCTCCCGTCCTGGGCGGGCAGCACCGTGGTCGCGACGTCGTCGGCCGCCTCCGGAACCGGCGCTTCCGTGCCGTCGTCGTGCGCGCCGTCAGGTCCGGCGGTCACCACGGTCGCGGCCGTCTCGAAGGCCTCGTCGCCGGAGAACGCACCGTACTCGACCGTCTCACCCACGTCCGCGGCGCGGCTCTTGCGCAGCCCGCGACGACGCCCGCGGCCCTTCTTCCCGCTCTCCTGCTCCTCGGCGAGGGTGGGCCGGTCGGCCATGCTCGGACCGTCGTCGTCGGCCTCGTCCGTGCCGTGGCCGGTGAGGCGGCGGTACCCGGCGGCCAGCCGGGGGCCGATCATGTGCACTGGCGTCGCGGTGAGCACCAGCAGGCCGAACACGCCCAGCAGGACCAGCAGCGGCACCGCCGCCCACACGGTGACCAGCGCGGTCAGCGGCGTGCCCAGGAGGTAGCCGAGCACCCCGCCGGCGGCCCGGACCGGCTCGAACCCGTCGGTCGGCGAGGGCAGCCCGGCCGCGACGTGCACCAGCGCGCACACGGTCAGGATGATCGCGCCCAGCCCGATGCCCATCCGCCCGTTGGCTCCGGTCCGGTCCGGATGGCGCATCAGGCGGATGGCGGAGGCCACCAGCAGGAGCGGAACCGCGACCCCGACGACGCCGAACGTCCCGGCCACGACGGCGTGCACGGCTTCCCCGGCCACCCCGGACAGACCCCACCACTCGCGCGCGGCCACCACGACCGCGAGCCCGATGAGGGCGAAGGCGATGCCGTCACGACGGTGGGCGGGATCCAGGTCCCGCGCGCCGCGCCCGATCCGGCGGGCCGTCCCGCCCACGAGGTGCGCGCCACCCATCCAGGCGCCGCGCACCATGCGTACCGGCAGCGAGCGCTGGGGCGGATGGTTCGGCTTGCGACCCCCCGGCCTAGAGGACCCGCCACCCTTCGCGCTGGATCGCTGGGCTCCGGAACGCTGCTGGCGCGCACCGCCGGCACGGCCCGGGGCACCACTTGCCCCGGCACGCGATCCAGCCGTACGTGTCGCCATGTTTCCCAAGGTACCCGTGGGCCATGCCACCGGCCGGGACCTGGCCTCCCGTGTCGTCCGTCGGTGCTGGGCCGGCTCAGGCGATCAGCAGCCCGACCCCGAGCGTCATCACGGCGGCTGCCAGCGCCGCCGCGCCCACGACGAGCAGCACCACCCAACGGTTCGGCCGCAGCCGCCCGGGACCCATCGCCGAGAAGAAGAAGCCCATCGGCATGAGGATCGCCGCGACCAGCACACCCGTCCGGGCCAGCCACAGCCACGCACCCTCGAGCGCCGTCGCCTCCGCCAGGAGCAGGCACACCAGGCCGAGGACGACCAGGACGCCGGCGTGCGCGTGCCCGGCCCGGAAGAAGCGCCGCTGGAAGTCGGTGACCTCCACCTTCCCGGTCACGACGGAGACCATGAAGGCACCGCCGGACTCGATGGTGACGACGGTGAGCAGCGCGATCCCGGCAGTCACCCGGGCGGCTTCGGTCAGCTCGATCATCATGGTCTCCACGGGTCGGTGGTCCAGTCGGGCTTTGTTTTCGGACGCTGTTATGGAACATCGTTACTAAATCCCGTGTCAAGGCCCTAGACTCCGACCATGGCTCGCCCCCGCCTGCACGACGGCGCCCTGCGGACCCGGCTGCTTGAGGTCGCCTCGGAGCTCATCGCGCGCTCCGGGGCCGAGGCGCTCACCGTCCGCGGCGTCGCGAAGCCGGCCGGGACCTCGACGTCGGCGGTGTACGCGTTGTTCGGGAGCCGGGACGAGCTCGTCGGTGCGGTCGGTGCGGAAGCGTTCCGTCGGTTCGCCGGTCACCTGGCTCGCGCGCCTCGGACCGACGACGCCCGGGCCGACCTGCTGGCCCTGGGACTGGCGTACCGGGACAGCGCGCTCGAGGACCCGCACTTCTACCGCGTGATGTTCGACGTGTCGGGCACCGGCGGCCGGGCGCCGGACGCCGGCGCGCCGACGGCTCGCGAGACGTTCGCCGTGCTGCGTGACGCGGCCTGCAGGGTCCTCGAGGAGGAAGGCGTGCCGCCGGCCACCGCACGGGTCCGCGCCGAGGACGCCGCCGGGACCCTCTGGGCGCTGGTGCACGGCTTGGTCTCGCTCGAGCTCGCGGGCTTGGTGCCCGGTACGCCCGACGAACGAGCGGAACGGTACGCCCGCGCCCTCGCGGCCGCCGGCCCCGGTGTGCTGGCCGCTGCCGCGCAGGTCTGAAGGTGAGCGGGCGCTACGCGCCCACCGTCCGCTGCGTTCTGCTCAGGCCTCGACGACGACA
>CAYQFJ010000052.1:0-16079 GCA_964416715.1 uncultured Actinotalea sp.
GGTCGACCATCGCGGCGAGCGTCGTCGTCTTGCCCGAGCCGGTCGGGCCGGT
Source organism: uncultured Actinotalea sp. (assembly GCA_964416715.1). Taxonomy (GTDB): domain Bacteria; phylum Actinomycetota; class Actinomycetes; order Actinomycetales; family Cellulomonadaceae; genus Actinotalea. The sequence goes on from CAYQFJ010000052.1 coordinate 53, forward strand.
CACCAGGACCAGGCCGCGCGGTTCGAGGGCGAGCTGGCCGACGACGTCGGGCAGGCCCAGCTCGCCCAGGCTCTGCGCCCCGACCGCCACCCGGCGGAAGACCAGTCCGTAGGTGCCGCGCGCCTGGTAGGCGTTGACCCGGAACCGGCCGACGCCGCTGAGCGAGTACGCGAAGTCCGCCTCGTGGGTCTCCTCGAACTGGTCGCGCAACGACTCCGGCAGCACCTGGGCGACCATGTGGTAGGTGTCGTCCGGCGTAAGCTCGGCGACCTGGAGACGGCGCAGCCGGCCATCGACGCGCAGCCGTGGTACCGAACCGACCTTGCAGTGCAGGTCCGAGGCGTTGCTGCTGGCCAGCGCGTGCAGCAGCGGGATGACCGACTGTGGCTGGGGCTGTGTGCTCACCCTCACCATTTCGGACGAACCGAGCCCCGACTTGAACCCGGACGCGTGAACGGGCGGGTGGAACCGTGTGCGACGATGGACCCGGCAGTCAGGACCAGGTGAGGAGTCCCCATGAGCAAGCGCGGTCGCAAGCGTCGCGCGCGTCGGAAGAGCGCGGCCAACCACGGCAAGCGTCCCAACGCGTGATCCGACGGTGGTGGGTGCCACGAACGGCGCCCACCACCGGCACCCGCAGCTCTCGGAGGTCCGGCCCGAGGTGGCTGAGCCCGGAGGCGGAGTTCAGACCCCTACTGCTCAGACGTCCCCGACCTGAGCCCTGAGCACCGTCAGCTGGTGCCGGATGCGCACGTGCAGCTCCGCCGGGGCGGCGTCCTGGCAGGAGCGCTTGACCAGCGCCTTGAGGTGGTCCTCGACGCCGTACTCGGCCAGGCACGGCTCGCAGTCGGCGAGGTGCCGGCGGATGCGGTCGCCGTCCGCCTCGTCGATCTCCGCGTCGAGGAACTCGAACAGCCGGGACAGCGCCTCGGCGCAGTCCACCGGGCCGCGCCCGTCCGGTGCACCCTGCGGCTCCTCCGGCGGCGTCACGACTCACCCCCGCCGGATGCGGGTCCGGTCCCGGAGGGGACCAGCCCTCGCTCGCGCGCGTAGTCGGTGAGCAGCTCACGGAGCTGACGCCGCCCGCGGTGCAACCGCGACATCACCGTGCCGATCGGCGTCCCCATGATCTCGGCGATCTCCTTGTACGCGAAACCCTCGACGTCGGCCAGGTACACCGCGATGCGGAAGTCCTCACCGATCGACTGCAGCGCCTCCTTGACGTCGGAGTCCGGGAGCCGGTCCAGCGCCTCGGCCTCCGCCGAGCGCAGGCCCTGCGAGGTGTGCGAGGCCGCCCGGGCGATCTGCCAGTCCTCGATGTTCTCGGACGACGACCGCTGCGGCTCACGCTGCTTCTTGCGGTAGGTGTTGATGAACGTGTTCGTCAGGATCCGGTACAGCCAGGCCTTGAGGTTCGTGCCCGGGCGGTACTGGTGGAACGCCGCGAACGCCTTGGCGATCGTCTCCTGGACGAGGTCCTCGGCGTCGGCCGGGTTGCGGGTCATCCGCAGGGCGGCCGAGTAGAGCTGGTCGACGTACACCAGCGCCTCGTTCTCGAACCGCGCTGCCCGGGCCGCGGCGTCCTCCGCGTCCGGGGCCCGGTGGGTCTCTTCGGTCATCGTCTCCGAGCCTAGTCGCAATGGCGCACGACGACCGGTTCGCACGACGCGGCGTGCGTCACGTCCGGGCGTCGCCTTCGTCGGGTACGCAGTGGTGGCGTCCGCAGCGGTCACGTACGGCGTGGTCGCGTCCGGCCGCCGGCGACGATGCCGGTGACGGCTGCGGGGTCCGGACAGCGCCCCAGGGGCGCGGACCGGCAGGACGATGCTCATGGTGGGGGAACACCGGTCCGGCGGCACATCATTCCCGGAGCACGTCGGTTCCGGTGCGGGATCCTGGTGGCACGTCCTGGTGGTGCGCACCGCCGGGCACGTCCCGGGCGAGGGTGTGCCGGGACCGTCCGCAGGCGTTAGCGTGCAGGCATGTCCAACGTCCAGCGCCTGCTGCGCGAGCAGATCGGGCACGAGTTCGACGCCCACCGCCAGTACATCGCCATCGCCGTCTGGTTCGACGGCGAGGATCTCCCCCAGCTCGCCCGCCACTACTACCGGCAGGCGCGCGAGGAGCACAACCACGCGATGATGATCGTGCAGCACCTGCTCGACCGGGACCTGCCGATCGAGATCACCGCGGGCGCCGCCGTCCGCAGCGACTTCTCCGCCGTGACCGAGCCGATCACGCTCGCCCTGGCCCAGGAGAAAGAGGTGACCGAGCAGATCCAGGCGATCTTCACCGCCGCACGCGAGGAGGGGGACGTCCTCGCCGAGCAGTTCCTGCTGTGGTTCCTCAAGGAGCAGGTGGAGGAGGTCGCCTCGGCCACCACGCTCCTCACGGTCGCCGAGCGTGCCGGGTCGAACCTGTTCGACCTGGAGAACTACGTGGCCCGCGAGCAGATCGGGGACGCCGGCGAGTCGGCCGACGCCCCCGAGGTCGCCGGCGGGGCACTGTGAGCCCTCCCCCGCGGGCACCGCGCGGCACTCGCGACCGACCCGTCGGCTGACCGCCCGTCACCCGACCACCCACCACCCGCCCGTCCGTCGAGAGAGGTTCCGATGCTCGTCCGCCGGATCGCCCGTCCGCTGCTCGCGGCCTGGTTCGTCAGCGAGGGGGTCGGGGCGCTGCGCGACCCCGGCGCGCACGTACGCCGCGTGCGGGAGGCCTGGCTACGGCTCGCGTCCTCCCCCCGGGTCAACGCGCGGGTGGACGTCCCGGAGCCGCCGACGGACCGGCGTGCGGCCACGATCGTCCGCGTGCACGGCCTGGTCATGGTCCTGGCCGCGCTGCACCTGGCCTTCGGCCGGCACCCCCGCACCGCCGCGCTCGGGCTCGCCGTCCTGACCGTCCCGCTCGCCGTGGCCAACCAGCCCCTGGGCGGGACGCGCGGCGCAGAACGCACCGAGCGCCGCAAGGCCTTCTGGCGCAACCTCTCGATGATCGGGGGTGCCCTCATCGCCGGCGTCGACCTCGAGGGGCGCCCCGGGGTGACCTGGCGGGTGGAGAACGCCCTGGCGGACCGCGCGGCGGTACGCGAGGCCCGCGCAGCCCTCGACTCCTGACCCGTCACGGCGGCGGACACGCGAGCCCTCGGTCAGGGCCCGCCGGTAGCCTCGGGGCATGACCACGCAGCCACTTCCCGGGCAGTCTGCCTGGCACGCCCCCGTCGCCGACGGACCGATCGACGCCCTCGTCGACGTCCCCGGATCGAAGTCGCTCATGAACCGCTACCTGGTGCTGGCCGCACTCGCGGACGGCCCGGGCAGGCTGCGCGGTGCGCTCGCCTCGCGGGACACGATCCTGATGGCCGACGCGCTGGAGACCCTCGGCGCCCAGGTGCACCGGGACGGCACCGACTGGTCGGTCGAACCGCTCGATCTCGACCGACCGGGCGACCTTGGCACCACCGAGCCGTCGCACGTCGAGTGCGGCCTGGCGGGCACCGTCATGCGGTTCCTGCCGTCGGTCGCCGCCCTGCTCGCGCGACCGGTCCGGTTCGACGGCGACCCGCAGGCCCGGGTGCGCCCGATGGGCCCGGTGCTGGAGGCGCTGCGCTCCCTGGGCGTCACCGTGGACGACGACGGGCGGGGCACCCTGCCCTTCACGGTCACCGCCGCGCGGCGTCCGGCCGGCGGTGCGGTGGACGTGGACGCCGGCGGGTCCTCCCAGTTCGTCTCGGGCCTGCTCCTCGTCGGTTCCCGGCTGGAGCGCGGGCTGACCGTGCGCCACACCGGGCGCACGCTGCCGAGCCTGCCGCACATCCAGATGACGGTCGCGACGCTGCGTGCGGCCGGGGTGGAGGTCGACGACTCCCGGCCGGACCTCTGGGAGGTCTCCCCCGGACCGGTCGCCGCCCGCGACGTCCGGGTCGAGCCGGACCTGTCCAACGCCGCCCCGTTCCTCGCCTCCGCCCTGGTCGCCGGCGGGACGGTACGGGTGCCCGGCTGGCCGGAGCACACCACCCAGCCCGGCGCGCTGCTGCCGGACCTGCTGGCCCGGATGGGCGCGACGACCCGCCTGGACGGCGACGTGCTCAGCGTGACCGGCACCGGCGTCGTGCGTGGCGTGGACGTGGACCTGAGGTCGGCCGGCGAGCTCACCCCCACGATCGCGGCGCTGGCCGCGCTGGCGGACTCGCCTTCCCGGATCCGCGGGGTGGGGCACATCCGTGGCCACGAGACGGACCGGCTCGCCGCGCTCGCCACGGAGATCGGGCGGTTGGGTGGGCAGGTCGAGCAGACCTCCGACGGGCTGGTGATCACCCCGCGCCCACTGCACGGTGCCACGTTCGAGACCTACCACGACCACCGGATGGCGACCTCCGCCGCGCTGATCGGGCTGCGGGTGCCCGGAGTCGAGGTGGTCGACGTCGCCACCACCGCCAAGACGCTGCCCGACTTCGTCGGCATGTGGACCGGGATGCTGGCCGGTCGGTGATCCGGTGAGCAGCACGCGATGACGCCGGTGCGGCGCTACGAGGAGCGCTACGACGAGAGCGACGTACGCAGCCGCCCGAACCCGCGCGGCTCGCGCCCACGCACCAAGCAGCGCCCGGATCACGCCGAGGCGGTCCGGGCCCTGGTCACCGGCGTCGACCGCGGACGGTACCGGCTCCTGGTCGAGCCGGACTCGGACGACGAGCGCACGGCGCAGGCGATGAAGGCCCGTGAGCTCGGCCGGAAGCGCATCGTGTGCGGGGACCTGGTCGACGTCGTCGGGGACACCAGCGGTGACCCCGGCACCCTGGCCCGGATCGTGCGGATCACCGAGCGCCGCACCGTGCTGCGTCGCACCGCCGACGACACGGACCCCGTCGAGCGGGTGATCGTCGCGAACGCCGACCAGCTCGTCGTCGTCACGGCGCTGGCGGACCCGGAGCCACGCACCCGGATGATCGACCGCTGCGTCGTCGCCGCGTACGACGCAGGGATGGCCGCGCTGCTGTGCCTGACCAAGGCCGACCTGGCCGACCCGGCCGAGCTGGTCGCCCTGTACGAGCCGATCGGGGTCGACCTCGTGGTCACCGCACTGGCCGTGGACGACACCGAGGCAGACCGCCCCGCCGACGGCACGGAGACAGAGCGCCCCGCGCCCCGGATCGCCGGGCTGGACGCCCTCCGGGCCCGCCTGGCCGGGCACACCTCCGTCCTGGTGGGTCACTCCGGCGTGGGCAAGTCCACGCTGGTCAACGCGCTGGTCCCGGAGGCGGACCGGGCGACCGGTGGCGTCAACGTGGTGACCGGACGCGGACGGCACACGTCGTCGTCGGCCGTGGCCCTGCGACTCCCCGACCGCGCCGGGTGGGTGATCGACACCCCCGGGGTGCGCTCCTTCGGGCTCGCGCACGTACGACCCGCCAGCCTGATCGCGGCGTTCGCCGACCTGTCGGAGGTGGTCGACCAGCACTGCCCGCGCGGCTGCACGCACACCGCCGACGCCCCGGACTGCGCGCTGGACGAGTGGGTCGACCAGGCGCCCGACGACGTCCGGCCGACGCGCGCGGCTCGGGTGGACTCGATGCGCCGGCTGCTCGAGGCCCGTGGCGCTGACCCGTCCGGCTGAGCGCGGACGCTACGGTTCAGCCATGGCCCTGCGCTCCGGATACGACGACGACCTGCGCCTCGCGCACGTGATCGCCGACCAGGTCGACTCGATGACGATGGCCCGGTTCAAGGCTCAGGACCTCCAGGTCGACACCAAGCCCGACACCACCCCGGTGACCGACGCCGATCGGCGGGCCGAGGAGATCGTGCGTGCCCAGCTCGGCCGGACCCGGCCCCGGGACGCCGTGGTCGGCGAGGAGCTCCCGGACACCGGACACGGTCCGCGCCGCTGGGTCATCGACCCGATCGACGGCACCAAGAACTTCGTCCGCGGGGTCCCGGTCTGGGCCACGCTCATCGCCCTGCTCGACGACGACGAGGTGGTGCTCGGCCTGGTCAGCGCACCGGCGTTGAACCGGCGCTGGTGGGCCGCCGTCGGGTCCGGTGCCTGGAGCGGCCGGTCGCTGTCCGCCGCCAGCCGGCTGCAGGTCTCCTCGGTCGGACGGCTCGAGGACGCGTCGCTCTCGTACTCCAGCCTGAGCGGCTGGGAGGCCGAGGGGCGGCTCGAGGGCTTCCTCGACCTGACCCGGTCGGTGTGGCGGACCCGCGCGTACGGCGACTTCTGGTCCTACGTGCTGGTGGCGGAGGGCGCGGTCGACGTCGCCACCGAGCCCGAGCTCGCGCTGCACGACGTCGCGGCGCTCATCCCGATCGTCACCGAGGCGGGTGGGCGGTTCACCTCGACCCGCGGGGTGCCTGGACCGTTCACCGGGTCGGCGCTGGCGACCAACGGTCTGCTGCACGAGCAGGTCCTGGCCTTCCTCGACCCTTTCGGCGAGGGCTGACCGCTTCGGCCAGGGCCGACCCACTCGCCGGACGTCACGTCCCCGAGGAGCTCACCGATCGAGCTCTGCCCGGAGCTCGTCCGCCAGCGCGTCGAGCTCGGCGGCGTCGTACCAGAGCAGGTCGCGCTCAGCCAGGCGAGCGACGGCGTCGTCGTCCCCACCCAGCGCTGCGACCACGTCCTGGTGCGCCTCGCGCTCGTCGACGTGGACGCACACCACGTCCGCCCAGCCCACCGACTCCACCAGACGGACCACCGTCGGGTCGTCCGGGTCCTCGCCCGGAGCGACGACCGCGGCGGGCACGTCCGCCGTCACCACGAGGCGGCGCCTGCCTGCCTCCGGAGCCGTCAGGAGCGTCAGGGCGGCGTCCGCGGCGGCGAGCTGCGCCGAGAACTCCAGCCCCTCGTCGTCCTCCTCCGGCAACGCGGTCCGCAGGGCCGGTGTGACGGCGTGCACGTCCCGGGCGTCCAGGTCGGTACGGGCGACGAGCTCTGCCGGGGAGGCGGGCAGGTAGATGCGCATGACACCAGTGTGCCCGGCCATGCGCTCTCTCATGCGCCCGTCAACCGACCGGCAACGGGTGCGACGACCCGCTGAGCACCTCGGCCAGCTCACGGATCGCCAGGCGGGCCGGTGAGCCGGGCGCGTGCTCCCGCAGCGTCCGCGCCGCGAGCACGGCACCGTCGACCGACGCCCGGTCCTCGGGAACCAGGTGGATGTCCGCGACGCCGGCGTACCGCTGCAGGGCCTGCGCGATCGCCTCCCCCGGTCGCGGGCCGCTCGCCGAGGCGCGCACCCGGTTGACCACCACGTGCCGCGACGGCACCGTGCCGACCGCTTCGTCCAGGGCGCCCAGCCCACGCACCAGTCGTTGCAGGCCGATCGGGTCACCGCCACCGACGACCACCACGGAGTCCGCCTCCGCGAGCGCGCCCAGGGTGGCCTCGTTGCGTCCGGGTGCTCGGGTGTCGTAGCTCAGCACCTCGTCCCGCTCGAGGTTGAACCCGCAGTCGACGACCGTCCAGGAGGCGAGCGCCCTCGCGGTCTGCCACACCACCTCCAGACCCGACGCCGGGACCTGCGGCCAGCGGTCCGCCCGGCTGATCCCGGTGAGCACCCGCAGCCCTCCGTCCAGCGCTGGGGTCAGGGCAGCGAGCGCGGCCGCGTCCAGGCGCCCGTTCGAGGCAGCCCGCGCCGCGGCGGCCACCCCGGGCGACTCGTCGAGCAGGCCGAGCATCTGGGCGACGGTCCCGCCGTAGGTGTCGACGTCGACCAGCAGCGCGCCCCGCCCGGCGACGCGGGTCGGCTCGGCGAGCTCGGCCGCCAGGTTCAGCGCGACCGTGCTGCGCCCCGGTGCGCCGGTCGGGCCCCACACCGCCACGACCCGGCCGCGGGCCGACCGCACCGCCGCGTCCCACCCGGCCACCGACGTCGTCGGGTCGGTCTCGGCGGTGCTAGCAGGACCCGGGGCCGACGACGCCGCGCTCGGGGGTGCTGCCGGCTCACCCGGCCCGGGCCGCAGGTCCTGCCGCCATCCGACCGACGCCGGGGCGTCCAGCGCGGCGAGGACCGCGGCCAGGATCTCGACGGACACCTCGGAGGCGTCGACCACGGCGTCGGCGCCCAGGTGCAGCGCGTGGTCCGCGGGGCGGTCGGGCAGCTCACGCGCGACCGCCACGACCAGGGTCGCCGAGTCGTGCAGGTGGTCGATCGCCGCGCGGTCCAGGCCGGGCAGGTCGACCGAGACGACGGCGACCCGGCCCAGTCCCGCGGCGGCGGCGCCGAGCAGCTCGGCCAGGTCGGCGCAGCGCCGGGTCACGGACAGTCGGCTCGACCCTCCGAGCGCCCGGACGACGTCCGTCTCGACCGCGCCGCGCACCGCACACAGCACGCCGGTGGTCACGACGACGCCGCTCCGGGAACGGGCACGACCTCGACGGACCCGCCACCGGCGAGCGCGGCCAGGACGTCGGCCAGGTCCGCGACCGGGACCAGCACGTGCACCGTGGGTCCGCCGCTGACGGAGAAGGTGCCCGAGGGCTCGGAGACCTCGGCCACCACCAGACCGTCGGCGAGCTGCCTCGGTGCGGACACGTCCACCGCCCCGGACGGGTGCTCGGAACCGTCCGGCACGGACCACAGGTCGACGAGGGACCCCTGGACCACCCGACTGGAGACCGGACCGTCCGGGTGGACCGCGATCGGACGCACGTCGAGCGCGCCACCGTCCACGACGGCCGCCGCGGGCAGGAGTTCGCCGTCACCGACGGTCCGCACCGCGACCAACCCGTCCGGCAGCGCGACGTCGGCCGGGAGGTAGGCCTCGGCGGCGTCGCCGAGCCGCACCTGGCGCACGGTGACGTCGTCCGGCGTGACCGGGTCGCCGGCGACGAGCGGCCCGTCCGCGGCGTACACCGGTGCGGTGCGGTCCGCGGTCGCGAACGCCCAGGACCCGAGGGCGACGGAGCACGCGACCAGCACGATGCCGACCAGCAGCCGGGGGTCGCGCCAGCCCGGGGGCCTCAGGCGCACCGCCGGCGGACTCACCAGCTCCGGCCCCGCCGTCGGGCGCACACCGACGGTCTGCGTACCGTTCACCTGGGCTCCCCCTGCCTCCGGCTCTCGCCGGTCCGCGGTCATCATGCCGCGGTCGGTCGCGGCGGTCGACATCCTGCCCGCTCAGCGGACGACGCGGCAGCCGGCTGTGGACAACCCGACGGCACGTTCCGCGCGTGCGAGACTGCCGCCATGGAGCCGCGCTTTCTGTCCCTGACCGACGTCGCCGAGGTGCTCAACGTCTCGCCGAACCAGGCACGTGCGCTGCTCACCTCCGGCGAGATCCGTGCGCTCCAGGTCGGGGACAAGAAGGTCTGGCGGGTCGAGACGACGGAGCTGGAGGCGTACATCGAGCGCATGTACGCCCGCACCGAGGAGCGCATCGCACGGCGGTCCAGGCCGCGGGAGGACGCCGAGGGCTGAGCGGGGCCTCAGTACACCGCCGAGGAGCTGACCACCTGGTCGATCCCGGCGAAGGCGACCAGCGTGCGCCGGCCGGTCGGGCGTCCGCTGTCGCCGAAGCTCAGTGCCAGCTCCAGGTGGTCGGCACCGACGGCGTCGATCCGCCCCTGGTGCACTCCACCACCGGCGTGCACCTGGACCAGGCTGCGGTCGCGCGCGATGGCGCGCAGCGCGTGCCCGAGTCCCAGTCGCCGCGCGACGACCCCCGCGTCGGGCGCCACCGTGCCGTCCAGCCCGGCGACCGTGACCACGGCCTGCGTCGGGACCAGTCGCTCCCGCCCGCCGTCGGACACCAGCACCCAGGCCGACCCGGCATCGGTGAGCTCGCCATGCACCGCGGCGCCGTCGCGCAGCCCGAGCGTGACCGATGTCCCGACGCCCCCGCGCAGCCGGTCGACCAGCCCGACGGCGGCCCGCTCGGCGCGGGTGATCTCCGCCACCTCGTCGGCCCGCTCCTGCCGCTCGGCGGCCTCGAGCTGCAGCTCCATGTCGGCGAACAGTGCGTCCCAGCGCATGGGCCCACGGTAGGGCAGGCGGGGGGCGGTGTACGGCAGGTGGCGGGTGGTGTACGGCGTGCCCGGTCAGTGCTCGATCAGCGGGTCGCCTGCTCCGAGGTGAGCTCGGCGGGGTTCACGTTCCAGTAGCGGGGCCGACCGGGCAGGATCACGTGCTCGGGACGCAGGTCGTGCACCGACGACGCCTTCACCGTGCGCACCGCCTGCGTGATCCCGCTGCGGTAGATCTCCAGGATCTCCGCGACGCCGGCCTCCCCCCGCGCCGCGAGCGGCCACAGGTAGCCCCGGCCGATCATCACGGCGCGTGCACCGAGCGCGAGCGCCTTCACCACGTCGGACCCCCGTCGCACGCCGCCGTCCATGAGCACCTCGACCTGGTCGCCGACGGCCTCCACGACGGGTGGCAGCGCACTGATCGCGCTCGGCTTCTCGTCGACCGTGTTGCCCCCGTGGTTGGACACCGAGATCGCGTCGACGCCGGCGTCGACCGCACGCCGCGCGTCGTCGGGGTGGAAGATCCCCTTGGCCATCACCGGGCCACCGAACTCCCGCTTGATCCAGGCGACGTCCTCCCAGGTCGGCTGCGTGGTGGACTCGATGGCGTCGAGCGCCTCGACGAAGCTCGGGTCCGGATTCGTGCGTGTGGCGAACTGCGGGACCCCGAGCGTGGGCAACTCGCCCTGCCGGACGAACTCCAGCAGCCACCGGGGGTGCGGCGCGACGCTGGGCGCGAACTTGAGCATGGTTCCCAGGTCGACCGTGGCCGGCACGGTGCCGGCGTTCCAGCCGGTGCCCGGTCCCTTCGACCAGTCGAGGGTGACGATCAGCGCCGGAGAACCCTGCTCGCGGTACCGGTGGATCCGTTCCTGGATCTCGTCGCGGGGCCCTCCCCAGTACAGCTGGGCGATCGTGCTCGGGTTGTGCGGCAGCAAGTCGGCGAGCGACTGGCTGGCGACGTTGCTCAGGGCGAAGGCGACCCCGGCAGCCGCGGCGGCACGAGCGGCCGCGGCCTCGGCGTCCGGCCGGATGGCCTGCGCCCCGACCGGGGCCAGCAGCAGCGGCATGGACAGCGGCAGGCCGAGCACCGATGTGGAGAGCTCGACCCGTTCAGGCTCGTCACCGACGCGTGAGTTGAGCACGATGTCGGCGAAGTCGTTGAGGTTGCGCCGCTCCACGTGACCCGCGCCGCGACCACCGACGCAGGCCATGTAGACGGGGCGCGGCAGCCGGCGCCGGGCACGCCGTCGCGCGTCGGCAACGGACTGGAGAGGTCCGCTCGGGAAGCTCATGGGGATGCACCTCCGCGGATCGGGTGGCTGTTCCCTTGCACGCTACGTCGCCGGCGGGCCCGACGCAGTTCGAGTGCGGGGCGCGAGCCCGCCTCAGCCGCCGGCCCGATGCCGCGCGCGCTCGCCATGGATCACACGGGCCACGACGCCGAGGTCGCCGCCGAGCTGGTGGTCCCGCCCGGCCAGCAGGCGGACGGACGCCCCAGGGATCGCACGGGCGTACAGCTCCGCGTGCGCAGCCGGGACGACCTCGTCCTCCAGGCCCTGGAACAGATGCACCGGCACGCCTCTCGGGAGCCGGTCAGCGAGGTCGGTGCCGAGCTCGAACTCGGTGCCGGGCCATCCACCCGTGCCGATGAACGGGGCGGACAGGAGCACGATCGCGGCCGGCGCGCGCGGTGGGGGGTGCTCCGCGAGCGTCTGGACGAGGATCGTCCCGCCCACCGAGTGGCCGACGACGACCGCGCCGTCGTCGAGCTTCGCCAGCTCGTGCCCGATGGCGACGCTCCAGCGTGCGTAGCTCGGGTCGCCCTCCTGCGGCATCCGCGGGTAGCGGACGTCGTACCCGGCGCCCAGCTCAGCAGCCAGGTTCTCGGCCAACGCGCGGTCCCACTCGTCGTGCGTGCCCGCACCACCGCCCTGGACGAACAGCACCTGGCGGGTCCCGGCACGGGAGTCGGCCGTCGGTCGTCCTTCTTCCGGATGGTCCACGCCCTCGATGATCCACCCTGACTCGAGGAGTCCGTTGCTTTGCCACCGGTGTACGCGCGGCGGTCGGGCTGGCGGGGGCGAAGCGCTTCGCTCGGCACTTGTCCACAAGGACGCCTCCCGGCTGGACACGACCGTCGCCGTTCGCAATGATCAGACCTCACCGATCATCAAACGCGGTGATTCGTCATCATTCAGGGGGAACGCGTGAGACATCAGGGCGACATCGCAGGGGTGGCCACCGCGCGTTCGGCGTTGCCTTCCACTCCGGGGTTCCTACGGTCCACTGCGGTCCTGGCCGCGTGCGTGATCGGCACCGTGCGGCTCGGCCGGGCGGCGTCGGAAGCGGCGACGGCGGCGAGCACCGGGACGATCGCTCCCGACGCCGTGGTGGCCGCAGCGACCCTCGCTCTCGGCGCGGTCGCGTGCGGGGTGCTCGGCATCGGGGCGCTGCTCCTCGTCGGCACCGCCCTCGCGCGCCTCGCCGGAGGGTCGGCCCGTGGTCTCGAGCGGGCCGCGGCCCGGCTGACCCCCGCCGTCGTGCGCCGGGCCGTCGCGGTCACCCTGACCACGGGGCTCGGGCTCGCCGGCACCGCGGGCGTGGCCTCGGCCACCGAGTTCGACCTCGGCTGGGAGGTGACGCACGACGAGCGAGCCGGCAGTCAGCTCGCCGAACCTGCCGCGGAGCCGACGGCGGAGCCCGCGGTCCCGACGACGGAGCCACCCGTACCCGTCGCAGAGCCCACTGCGAGGGCGCCGGAGGTCCCGGCCGTCGTAGAGCCGCCGGGTGACTCCCGTGCGAGCTCGACGACGTCTGCGCCCGCAGCCGTCCGGACCGTCAGCGCGCCGGTGCCGGAAGCGTCACCCGAGCCCACGACGGCGACCGTCACCGTCGCCCGCGGTGACTCGCTGTGGGCCATCGCGGCCGAACACCTGCCCGACGGCGCCACCGACGCCGAGATCGCCGGTGCGTGGCCTCGCTGGTACGCGCTCAACGAGCAGGTGATCGGCGAGGATCCCGACCTGATCCGACCTGGCCAACAGCTGCTCGTCCCGGACGGGCTCACGACCGAGGAGTCCCGATGAGCGCCCTCACCTTCGCACCCACCCCGCAGTCGGGCAGCCGTGCCGTGGCCACCAGCCCGCCTGCGTCCGAGCGCGGACCGCGCGGCCCCCGCCTGCTGCTCCCGCCGGTCAGCGAGCCTCCGGACGCGACCGAGGCCGTCGCGGAGGCGGTGCTGGCCAGTCCGAACCTGCGCTCGGTGCTCTCTCCCGTCACCGACGAGGCGTGGCCGGTGCCCACGGCGAACCCGGCCGTCAGGTCGGGGCGACGTCTTCCCGACCCGGATCAGCTCTGCGGGGCGGTGGTGCTGGCCGCGGTGGAGGTGCTCGCCGGGACCCGGCCGATCACTCAGCTCGCCCGTTGGGTCACCCCCCGTGTGCTGGACGCGTTGGTCGCGGCGAGGGTGACGCCGGGGTCGAACCGCGAGCCCGGTCGACCAGCGGCTGGATCCGCGCGGGCGGGCGCCCCGCTCCCGTCACCGGCGAGCCCGGCCCGAGGGCTGGGTGGGGGTGCGGCCCAAGCGGCAGCGTCGGCGTCGGCGCGTGCGGGGACCGGGCGACGTCCGCGGGTCATGCCTACCCCACGCGCGACGGTGCGCCGGGTGATCCTCACCCGGGTTGACGACCGCACCGCCGAGGCGAGCGTCGTCCTGCACGACGGCGTCCGGGTCCGGGCGGCGGCTGCCCGGCTCAAGGTGCACCGCGGTCACTGGCGGGTGACGGTCCTTCAGATCGGCTGAGCCGGGTCGGCCGATCAGGCGACCTCGTTCTTACCGTGGCAGACCTTGTACTTCTTGCCCGAGCCGCAGGGGCACTGCGCGTTGCGCGGGGTGCCGGGGAACGTCTGGCCGTCCTTGTCCGCGGCCACCGCTCCCCCGCTGGTGACCTTCGGGCCCGAGTCGCCGTCCATGCTCGGCGCCGAGTACTGCAAGGGCACCTGCTGCTCGGGTCCGTCCAGCCCCTTCGCGATCATGGTCGAGCCCTGACGGGCACCGGTGCGCGCACCGGACGCGGCGCTCCGGGTCGCGGCCTTCGGTGACGCACCGGCTCTGGCCTTGGCGGCGGCCGCCGTCTTCGTCGCGGACGTCGCACCCCGGGCAGTCCCGGCGTCGGCCGTTGCCTCGGGTGCACCCGCGCCGCCCGCCGCATCCGCCGTCTCGCCATCCGTCTGGGCCTCGCCATCCGTCTGGGCCTCGCCATCCGTCGCGGCCTCACCCTCGCCCGGCTCGGCCACCTTGACCTCGAGGTTGTAGAGGAACGTGACCGACTCCTCCTTGATGGCCTCGGTCATCGCGCCGAAGAGCTGGAACCCCTCCCGCTGGTACTCCACCAGCGGGTCGCGCTGGGCCATGGCCCGCAGCCCGATGCCGTCCTTGAGGTAGTCCATCTCGTACAGGTGCTCACGCCACTTGCGGTCCAGCACGGAGAGCACCACGCGGCGCTCGAGCTGGCGCATGTTCTCCTCGCCGATCTGCTCCTCGCGCGCGGCGTAGGCCAGCCGGGCGTCGGAGAGAATCTCCTCCAGCAGCATCGACTGGGTGAGCAGGTTGGCCGCGCCGACCTCCTCGATCACCTCCTCGACCGTGATCGAGATCGGGTAGACGACCTTGAGCGCCGTCCACAGCCCGTCCAGGTCCCAGGTCTCCGGGGTGCCCTCGGCGGTCGCACCCTCGACGTAGGCGGTGATCACGTCGGTGACGAAGTGCTGGATCTGGTCGGCCATGTCCTCGCCGTCGAGCACGCGGCGGCGCTCGGCGTAGATCACCGACCGCTGACGGGACATGACGTCGTCGTACTTGAGGACGTTCTTGCGGATCTCGAAGTTGCGGGCCTCGACCTGGGCCTGGGCGCTCTGGATGCCGCGGGTGACCATCTTGGACTCCAGCGGCAGGTCGTCCGGGAAGCCGGCGCGGTTCATCATCGACTCGGCCAGCCCGGCGTTGAACAGCCGCATCAGGTCGTCGGCCATCGACAGGTAGAACCGGGACTCGCCGGGGTCGCCCTGACGTCCGGAGCGCCCACGGAGCTGGTTGTCGATGCGGCGGGACTCGTGCCGTTCGGTGCCCAGCACGTACAGCCCGCCCAGCTCGACGACCTCGTCGTGCTCCGCCTCGACGGCGGCCTGCGCCTCGGCCAGCGCGTCGTCCCACGCGGCCTCGTACTCCTCCGGCTGCTCGGCCGGGTCGAGCCCGCGGGCCTCGAGCGCGGCCACGGCCATGAACTCCGCGTTGCCCCCCAGCATGATGTCGGTGCCTCGCCCGGCCATGTTCGTCGCCACCGTGACCGCACCCTTGCGGCCCGCCTGGGCGACGATCGCCGCCTCACGCGCGTGCTGCTTGGCGTTCAGCACCTCGTGCGGGACACCCTGCTTGCGCAACATCCCCGAGAGCAGCTCGCTCTTCTCGACGCTGACGGTACCGACCAGCACCGGCTGCCCGGCGGCGTGCCGCTCGACGAGGTCGGCCACCACGGCGTTGAACTTGGCCTCCTCGTTCTTGTAGACGAGGTCGGGCTGGTCGATCCGCTGCATCGGCCGGTTCGTCGGGATCGGGACCACACCGAGGCCGTAGGTGGACTGGAACTCCGCGGCCTCGGTGGTCGCCGTACCGGTCATCCCGCTGAGCGTGTCGTAGAGCCGGAAGTAGTTCTGCAAGGTGATGGTCGCCAGCGTCTGGTTCTCCGCCTTGATCGTCACCCCCTCCTTGGCCTCGATCGCCTGGTGCATGCCCTCGTTGTAGCGACGCCCGGGCAGCATGCGCCCGGTGTGCTCGTCGACGATCAGGACCTCGCCGTTCATCACGACGTAGTCCTTGTCCCGCTTGAACAGCTCCTTCGCCTTGATGGCGTTGTTGAGGAACCCGATCAGCGGGGTGTTGAGCGACTCGTACAGGTTGTCGATGCCCAGGTGGTCCTCGACCTTGGCGATCCCGGGCTCGAGCACGCCGACGGTGCGCTTCTTCTCGTCGACCTCGTAGTCTTCGCCTTCGGTCAGC
>CAYQFJ010000053.1:0-15903 GCA_964416715.1 uncultured Actinotalea sp.
CGAGGTGCTGGTCGGCGTGCGCGCCCGAGGACTGCACGGAGGTCAGGCGCCCGCCCGAGCCCTTGTACGACTCCATGTGCAGCCACCGCCACTGCCCGTCACGCACCATGCGCGACCCGCCACGACGCAGCCATCCGTTGGACGTGCCCCCGTTGGACGGATCGGACGGGTTGGCGGTCGCGCTGGTGCCGGTCAGGACGACCGGCGGGCTCGACTCCAGCACCCACGACGGCGACCCGCCCGCCAGGTCCCGACGGTAGATCGACCCGTCACGCACCAGCCGTGACGCCAGCGGGGCCGCATACAGCGGCGACCCGGCCGGGATCCGCAGCGTCTGCCCCTTCCAGACGCGCAGGTCCGTCACGGACGCCTGATCGAGCGCGTCACCCTCCACGCGAGTGACCGCGTACAGGGGCAGGTCCAGCACCGTGTCACCGACACCGAACGTCGAGTCCGGGGACGGGCGAGAACCCGACCCCTCGACACCGGCGATGCGGTGGACGCGGACGGGACCGGGCGCCTCGCTGTCCCAGCTGGCCTGGTACCGGAGCACGATCAGGTCAGTACGCCCGGCCGCACCGTTGGTGGATGCGGGGATTGTGATGTCCTGCACCTGACTGGCGGGCACGCGGTAGCCGTGCGCGCCGACCTGCGCATACCCCGGCCCGATGGTCGCGACGTCGCTACCCGAGGGCAGCGTCAGGGCGAAGCTGCCGCCGTCGTAGTCGGAGACGATGCCGACGCCGTCGACGCGCGAGGCGAGGTGCATTTCGTTCGTGAAGTTCAGATCCAGGACCGGCCCGGATTCCTGTACCTCGGCCATCAGCGACTCCTTTCGATCAGGGCGATCCGCTGGAGCGCCCTGTTCAGGCGTGCGGCTCTCGCGGTGGATGCGCTCTGCGCGCCTGGCGTGCCGACGACGAGCGAGAACGTCTCCCGCTGCCCGTGCTGGATCTGCGTGTGCGCCTCGCGGATGACGTTGTCCGACACCTCGTCGGGCAGGCCCGGCAGCTCGACGCCGACACGCGAGCCGACGTCGTAGTCCGTGCGGTAGACCGTGTCCCCGCCCGGCGCCACGGAGAACTCCACGGACACCGGTGTGGCGCCCTCGATGAGGCGGTCTCGTAGCGCGGCCGTGATCTCTGACGACTCGTCGGTCTGCCGCTGGTCGACGAGCATTTCCACGCGGTCGCCCCACAGCTCGATCGCGTCGGCGTCGGACAGCCGCGTGGCTTCTCGCTCGGTCATCTCCCCCGCGGAGAACGCGATCGGGTCGGTCGCCGTCGGCGCCTCGATCTTGTAGCCCCAGGAGGTCACGTGACCGGTCGCGCGGCCGACGTCGGGCGGCCCGAAGATGATGTTCTCGGACACGTCCGGGACGTCGTCGATGACGAGGAGTAGCCGCGGCGTGCCGGTCTGCTCGTCGTGCACGATCCGTACCCGTAGACCCGCCTGCTCGGCCAGTTCCGCCACGAGATCCCCGAGCACGTTCATCCGCGCCTTCTTCGTGATGATCTCGCCGCGCTCCAGGCTCGTCGGGAGGACGAGATCGGCCAGGCGGCGTGAGGCGATCGGCGCGGCCGGGCCGAGGTTGTCGGCGATGTACCCGAGGATCAGATCCTCGTGCGGGCCCGTACGGGTGTCGTGCGACACCGAGAAAACGGACTGCTCGTCAGTGATCAGGTGGGTCGGGTCCGGGTAGCACAATCGCTCCCACAGTCGCCGCGAGTCCGCGATGAACCCGAGCGTGATGGTGTCCTGGAGCACCGGACGCCCGGAGTCGTCCTCGGAGTAGCCCGCGGTGCGGTCGATCGACCGCACCTTGCCGGAGGTGACCACCTGGCCGTCACGGGCCAGGATGCAGCCCATGCCCGGCGTGATCGTCGACAGCTCAGCCGCCGCACCCTCGATCACCCACGTGTCCGGGGCGTTGTACCGCTCCACGAGGTCCAGGGATGTCCACCGTGACAGCGGGTCGAGCGTGCGGCCGAGGTCGGCGTCACGCGGCACGATCTCCCAGGTCACCACAGCCCCCTGTGCAGTCCGCGCCACGTCAGGCGTAGCAGTGTGGCGCCGGTCGAGCCGGGCGCCTCGACGTCCACGAGGGTCGTCCCCCGCGAGAACGGGCGCAGACGCGATCCGAGCGCGAGCATGCCCGCCGCGACCACGCCATCCAGCCGGATCGACTTGTGCCGGGGGTCGGTGACGATCCGCAGCGTCGACCCGGACGGCACGCCGCCGGGGACGTCGATCCGCAGACCGTTCTCGCCCGTGATCAGCACGGAGTCGGCCGGGCCTGTGATCTCGATGACCGGGTACACCGGCACTGAGGAGAACATCTCCACGGGCGTGTCCTCGCCCGCGATGCGGGAGGAGGTGACCTGCCGGGTGCCCCACGGATAGTCGGTGCCGGGCGTGGAGGACACGAACGGACGCAGCTCTGACGCGAGCCGGAATCTCTCGGTCTGATCCTCGCGGTCCTGTGCGTACGGCAGCGGCGCGAGGAGGTCCAGTACGGCACGGTCGGCGCCGTAGTGCTCCAGGTCCTCGTCCTCCAGGCCTGACCGGTAGGCCAGGGCGAGCTGCCGGGTGCCCGACAGCGACTGGCACACCAGTCGGAAGTTCCCGTCCGGGGTCATGCCCTGGGTGGGGTCGGTCAGGTCCCGCAGCCGCTGGATCGTCGTCCACAGATCCGCCTGCCGGTCAGCGAGGAACGCGACCGGGAGCGCGACCGGACGGTCTCGCTCGATGACCTCGACGATGCGAGAACCGGCCACGCCCGGCGTGCCCTCGGTCTCCAGGTCCGTCGGGGCGACGCCGAGGCCGAGCATGCCGCGCTGAGCGATCATCTCCGCGATGCCGTCCAGCGGGAGCGGCATGACGGTCCGCCCGTCCCAGGACTCCAGCCACAGCCGCCGCGAGTCGTACGGCGGCGCCGTCGGAATCGACGGCGACGACCGTACCGAGGCCAGGATGAAGAAGGTCATGCCGGTGCCCCCACGTCGTGTAGATCGGAGAGGTCCAGGGCATGCACGACGTCGCGCGGGCTCACGCGAGTGGTGTTGAACACGAGCGTCCTCGGCGCCCGGTTCAGCCCGGCCTTGAGTGCCCGGGACTCGTCCGGCGTGAGCACGGCCTCGGGCTTCCCGGTCGCGTTGATGCCCAGGCCGCCCGAGGGCAGCCAGCCGCCGTTGTCATACAGGGCGGGCACGACGCCACCGTTCCGCATGGCCCAGTGCACGTGGTCCCAGTGGTCCCCACGTGTCGGCTCCCCGAACTGCATCTTGCGGCCCATGTAGAGCTGACGGCCACCGGCCGGGGAGTAGATCAACTCGGACGAGTTGGGGAAGGCCTTGGCGATCCAGTTGAAGATCTCCATCGACGGGGTGACGTCGATCGCGCGACCCTGACCGTGGAACGACGGGGTGCCCACCGCGGTAATGGCGCCCGGCCGGTAGGCCGAGGTCAGCGTCGCGCCCGGGAAGACGTTCCTGAGGATGGCCCACATGTTCTGCCAGCCCAGAGCCGGGCCGGAGAACCGGCCGCCGCCCGTCCCCGAGCCCGCAAACATCTCGCCGATCAGAGCCTTGGCCTTGTCGGCCAGGCCCTCCACGATCCGGCGCGGCAGTGCCGCCGCGACCTGCCCGACCGACCCGCCACCGATGCCCCCGAGGAGGGAATTCATCGGCCCAGTGATGGCCTTCTTGATCAGCGCGGCAGGCCCGGACAGGAAATCGGCCGTGACGTTCTTGATCTTGTCCCAGACGTCACCGAACACGCCGCCGTTCTTGAACGCCTGCCCGGAGCGGGCCTTCGCGTTCAGTGCCGCGACACCCGCAGGACCGCCCACGGCCCGGGTGAACTCCGGGCGCATGATCGCCTCGCCGCCCGACAGCGACAGGCGCCCACCGGTGGGCGAGTAGAACTCGTGCACGTCCCGGCCCGGCGTGTAGCCGGGCAGGACGCCACCGGACGCGAACCGGATCGAGGACACCGACGGGAGCTTGAGATCCAGGCCGACGGAGTCCGCGATGTCATTCCACGTCTTCCGGATGCCCTTCATGTACACGGTCTCGATGACAAAATTCACCGGACCGGCAGCCGCCGCCTTGATCTTGTCCCACGCGGTCTTGATAACCTTCCGCACCGTGTCGAAGGTGTCGCCGACCGCCCGGACACCCTCCTTCATCGGGGAGAAGACCCGATCCTTGACCCACTTCCAGGCGTTGGAAGCAGAGTCCCTGATGTTCTTCCAGGCGGGCTTGATGTAGCTGTTGACGACGAAGCGGAAGATGTCACCCAGGAGCTGGAAGTGATCTCGGATCGGGTTGAACACCTTTTCCCGTAGCCACTTCCACATGGCCGCGCCAGCGTCCTTGATCGCGTTCCAGACAGGGACGATGACCCGGTTCTTGATGATGCGCATTCCGAGCGCCATCACCTCGAACTGGTCGCGGATCGGCTTCAGGACCCTGTCCCTCAACCACTCCCAGACCGCGCTGGCCGCGTCCTTGATCCCGTTCCAGACGGGAACGACGACCTTGTCCTTGATGATCTTCAGGCCGAGGGCCATATCCTCGAAGCGGTCCCGGATGGGCGTGAAGACCTTCTTGCTCAGCCATTCCCATACGGCGGCACCGGCCTTCTTGATGGCCTCGAATACCACGGCGCCGGTCTTGGACCAGACCCACTCGATGCCCTTCCACAGCAGGGTCCAGGCCGTGGCCCACGCGACGAACATGATCTTCATGACCGTCCACGCGGCCTCGCCGAATCGGACGATGGCGCCCCAGACCTTCTCGATGACGGGCATCGCGGTGTCCTGGAACCAGGAGACGACGCCCGAGATCGCAGACTGGATCGCGCCCCAGACGGTCTTGATGATCTTCTGACCGACCTCGGTCTTCGTGAAGAACCAGACCAGCCCCGCGACCAGCGCGGCGATACCGGCGATCACCAGGCCGATCGGGTTCGCTGTCATTGCCGCGTTGAACGCCCACTGCGCGATAGCGGCAGCACGCTGGGCGATGGCGACGGCCTTCATGCCGATCCCGTACACCTTCGCGGACGCGCCCGCGACGACCATGGCGCCGGACGCCCCGTACGTCACCGCGACGACGCCGAGCTGCACCGCCCGGTACAGGGCCAGCGCGCCACGCACACCGGCGACAATCCCCGCGATCACCTTCCAGCCGATGAACGCGAGCACCACGGACTTGACCAGGGTCTCGTTCTCCAGCAGCGGCGCGACCAGCTCCACAGCGCCCACGACGATCATGGACAGTGCCGTGGCCACGCTCGCCAGCGCCGGGGCGGCACCCGCGAGAGCGCCCGCCAGGGCGACGACGATCTCACTGAGGGACTGCGCCAGCGACGGCAGCACCGGCGCGAGCACCTGGAACACCAGGCCGAGCGGGGAGAACGCCTGCACGAGCTCCCAGACGGCGGGCGCCAGCGTCGCCACGGTGGGCCCGATCGCGTCCCACAGATTGCGGACGACCAGGCCCAGGGTCTCCATGTAGCCAGCCAGGCCGGAGGACGACACGACCGTCCCGCCGTCACGGAACGCGCCGGACAGTGCCGCCACGCCGTCGCGCAGATCGAGGACTCTGCGCACGAGCGGGTCATCCTCGGTGACGCCGAGCGCACGGCGGATATCGGCCGAGAAATCCCCGGTCGTCACCAGGTCCCGCAGGCCGACGATGGCGGGCGCGATCTTGTCGACGGCGCCCGCGGCGTTCTCCAGGGCAGGGGTCAGCCTCGCCGCGAATCCGTCGGCGACGGGCGCGATGATCTCGTTGACGGAGTCCAGCGCCCCGGTGATCGCGGTGAACAGGACGGGCGCCCCGGCCACGAGGGGGTCGGCGAACCCGACGCCGAGGCGGCCGAGCGCGGCGCCCATGTTGGCCATGGCGCCACGGAATGTCTTGCCGGACTCCTGCGCGGCGCCACCCAGGCCGGACTCCATGGCCTTCTGGAAGGTGGCGAAGTCGATCTCGCCAGCGGACGCCATCTTGGAGGCTTCCTCGGCGGTGACGCCGAGCTCGTCCGCGACCAGCGCCAGCGCGGGGATTCCCGCGTCGTGGAGCTGGTTGATGGAGTCCATCTGCAACTTGTTGCTAGCAGCAACCTTGTTGAAGACGGCGCCCATGTCGCTCATGTCGGTGCCCGCGATCGTCGCGGCGTCACCGATCAGCGTCAGCGTGCGCTCAAGGTCCCGGCCCGGCTTGACCCCAGCGGCGACCGTGGAGGCCGCGACCGTGGCCGCGTCGCCCATCCCGAACGCCGTCCCCTTGACGGCGGCCAGGGCCGACTCCATGATCTTCGCCACGGACTCGCCCGAGTGACCGAGCCCCGTGAGCTTCGCCTCGGCGTCCTGGAGCTGTAGGGCGCGGTCGAACCCCTTGGTGATCGCGGCACCGGCGACCAGCCCGATACCCGCGACGGCGGCACCGCCCGCGATCTTCCCTACGGTCTTCAGCCCGCCGATGACGGCGCCACCGAGGGTCCGCCCACCCTCCTCGCCAGCCCTGCGGACCTTGCTGCCGCCGAGCTGCTTGGCGATCTCCTTCTCGGCCCCAGCCAGGCTGGGGACGATGCGGACGTATGCCGTAGCGAGATCGACCACGGGTCACCCCCCTTGCGTGCGGCGCCGGTAGGCCTCGGCCCGGGACTCCAAGCGCTTGTCCTCAGACTTCTTCTGACGCTCGGACTTCGGCGGGTCGAGCGGCTGGGGCTGGTTCCTGCCCTTGGAGCCGTCCTTGGTCTGCTGCCAGGCCAGGACGCGTAGCCGGTATTCGACGGCCGCGAGCATGTGGACCTCCTGCGACCACGCGACCGCGCCGCCAGACGCCCGCCACAGGGCAGACCCCTGCGGCAGGTACGCGACGAGGTCGGCGAGCTCGGTCCACGGCAGGTCAGGGCGAGACAGGTCGAACCGGTACTCGGCGCGGAGCGATGCCCGTAGGGCTCCCCGGTGCTCCCGGAGTGCGCCTACGAGCACCGTCAGTTTGGGTTCAGCGCCCCGAACAGGTGGGCCACAAACGCGGAGATCGAGCCGTCGCCTTCCAGGAGTACGCGGCCGGTCTGAGGGTCGCGACACGCTTCCTTGATGGCGTCGTGCCCCTCGTCCCCGACGAGCTTGCGCAGCATCGCGGGCAGGCGCGTCGCGTCCCCGGATGCCGCGTCCTCCAGGACCTCGTAGTCGTTCGCGGCGTCCTGGGTGATCGTCACCGTGATCCCGCGGTAGGTGAGGTCTACACGGTCCTCGTGACGGTCCACGACGGGCGCGTCCGGCTCGGGCGCGGCCTCGACCTTCGGCTTGCGGTCTGACGGCTTCTTCGCGCTGGCGGGGACCACGGTCGTGGCCGCCTTCGCGGGCGTCTTGCGGGGCGCAGCGGTAGTCATTTTTTACTCCTCGGCGATGTGGCGATGGGCGGCGATGAGGGTGGTGCACCCGGCCCGGGGCATCGCCTACACCGGGCCGGGTGGTCGGGGTCAGTCGCCGGGGTCGTCGTCCTCGACCGCAGCGGCCGGGTCATTCGTGATGATCTGGTACGAACCGATCACCTCGACGTTGAACGTATACCCGGTGATGTCCGCGTTGGAGTGCGCGAACTCCGACCGCTCGCCGATCTCCCCGCGGGGGATGACGTACCGGTACTGGATGCTCGAGTCGTCCTTGTCGAAAAGGTCGAGGATGAACGCCCTCGCCAGCACGAGACGGCCCGGGGAAGCCTCCATGGTCGTGTTGCCGGACGCCGTCGAGGCGGACGTGATGTTGTGCTGGAGCGCCAGCGTCAGAGCCGTGGTCTCCAGCGCCTGGAACTGGAACGTCAGATCCGACTCGGTGATCGTGGTCCGCACGACACGCCCGCCCTGGTGGCCGCGGATCTTCTCCACGCTGTCAGTCGGCGTGAACGGGATCCCGTCGGTGTGGAGCCAACCCACATCGAGGAAGTCCTCGCCCGGGGCCGCGAGCGCGGTGGGCGGGGTCGTGCCCAGCGGAGCGATCAGAACCTTGTCGTCGTCAGATCCGAAGATCCGCGCGTTGGCAGCATCGAGTGCCATGTCACTTCACCTTCCCGTCGACCGGACGGGGAGCCGCCGGTTTCGTCTCGGTGGCGGCATCGCGGGCGCGACCCAGGAACACGAGGTTGTTCCTCGTCGCCCGGTCGACGTCCACCGTGTCGCCCTGCTTGTGCTGCTTCCCGCCGATCTCCGTCGGGAGCGCGAGGGTCACCTTCATGGGTTTCCTCCTGGGTTACGCGCCCGGCAGCTGCCGACCGCGGATCATGAGCTCGGCCGTCAGGTACGCCGCGGGACGGCGTGACTCCTCAGTGACCGAGTAGGGCCGCGACGGCTCGGTACGCCGCACGACCGGGGAGCGCCAGCCACGCATCAGCGCGCCGACGAGATTGGCGAGGTCGGATGTCTCCGCCTCGGTGGGGGCCCAGACGCGGACGCCGAGCGTCGCGGTGGCCCGCACGTCCTGCGTCGTCGTGCCGCCGTCGTCACGCACCACGACCAGGCGGCCCGACGACGGCCACGGCTGGGTGGGCGTCTCGTCCGGTACCCGGTTACGGACCGCGACGTCGGCCGCGTACGGCTCGGGGCGCGCCGAGAGCGCCGACGTCATGTAGCCGATGAACTCGGCCTCGATGTCGGCGTGGATGATTGCGACCATCAGCGCCTCGCGGCGTTCAGGGCTCGGGCGACCTTGCCGTCACGGGACTCCGCCGCGACCGACTGGTTCGTGTCCACGGTCTCCACGACACGGTCCGTCCGGCCTGACCGCAGCGACGCGTCCAGGCCACGAGCTCGTATCTGACCGGCGACACGCCGCGCGTGGATCTGCACGACGGCGCGGGTCTTCTGGTCGTTCAGGATCGCCAGGGCTCCCTTGGAGGAGATCTTCACGCGGAGTTTCGCCATGGGTCAGCCCTCCGCGGCTTCGAGTTCGATCACGGCGCCGCCGACGATCGACCCGAAGGGGTCGATCCAGTCGGCCTGGTCGCCGTCCACGAGGTAGGTCCGGCCGCGAACGATCACGCGGTCGTCGCGGCGTAGGTCTGGGTACTGCCTGAGGAAGTACAACTTTGGCGTCGTGATGACCGGCTCCCGTCCGACCTCGACGGGCTCACTGGTGCCCCCAGGGGCGAAACCGGCACGCTCAGGAAGGACGGTCTCGACGTCGCCGTACTCGGGATTCCCGTACCGGTCGGTGCCGGTCTGCTCGCGCCGGACGCGGGTCACGGACTCGCCGACCCAGGCCATGGCCGATCACTCCCACAGCGGGCCGTTGCCCGCCGTCAGGACGGCTCCGCACGAGCACCCGTTGTCGGCGCCGCCCGGGAACATGACGTTGCAGTACGGCGCGTGACCGAACCCTCGCGTGGGGACGGTGTCGACCGAGAATGCCTTCTCGTCTCCGCCGCCGGAGCACACAGCCTGTAGGTCCTCGATCTCCGAGGGCCAGAACATGGTGCGGCGCGGCTGGCGGGTGTCGAGCATCTGCCCGAACGGGCCCACCTGTGTCTGGGTGACGGCGCCCGATCCGGCGTCGTGCCACCGCAGGATCGCCCCACGCAGCACCGACTTGACGGCTGCGAGTTTCGCCAGGCGCGCGGCGCGGTCCGCATCGGTCTCGTCGTCGGGCTCGGTGATCAGGTCGATGATGCAGGGAGCGACCAGTACGGCGCGTCCCTCGACGTCGGCGATCATGGCCTCCGCCTTGTCCGTCGGGATGTCCGCGAACGGGGCCAGGTCCTCGGGGTCGATGAAGTCGCCCATGGATGGACCTCCTGTCAGACCGCCGCCATGACGGCGGCCCGGATGTCTCGCTGTCCAGCGTCCTCGGGGTAGGTGACCCCGAGGGAGTCCGCATAGGCGGCCCACTGCTCGCGAGACGCGTTGCCTCTGGGTGCCGTCGGCGCGGCCTGCGTGGCCGCGCCGACGGGCACCCACTCGGGCCCGAGTCGGACCGCCTTCGCGTCAGGGACGCGGATGGTGGTGCCGGTTCGGGTGTTGCGGAGACGGGCCACTAGCCCGCATCCGTTTCGAGGACGGTGATCCGGGCGGCGAGCTCGTCCAGGATTCCCTGGACGTCGGTCGCGGTACCTCCGTCGACGGCGTCGGCAGAGACGTCCCCGGCGTCGTGGGTATGGTTGCCCGCCGCCGCCGTCGTGCCGCTGGTGCCGATCGCCCGGATCGACGCCGTGCCCGCGGACTGGGCGGACGTGAGCGCCGAGGGGACGCCCGTGACGTCCTCCCATGCGACCGTGCCGCCACCGCCGCCACCGCCGCCGAGGTCGACAGGATTGCCGTCCTCGTCGAAGAACGCGGTGGCCTCCATGGCCTGGGTCGGGACCGGGGCACCCAGGGGGACGACGCGGACCTGCTTCGTGGACTGCGCCATGATCAGTCCCCCCCGTTCCCGTCGCCGTCGACCTCGATGACCGAGAACTGGTCGGCGAAGACGTACCAGGCGTAGATGACCTCCGCACGGAACAGGACCTCGTTGTGACCAGCCAGGTCGCGGCCGACGTTGTCCGGGTCGCCGTACTCCAGCATCCGGAACGGGAACGAGCGCTGGACGCCCCACCGCAAGCCGCTGGTGAAGTTCCCGAGGATGGCGCGCACGCCGTTGTCGTCGGCGTCGCCGTCACGCGGCTTTCCCGACACGGTGGACGACACCGACGCGCGCAGGCCCTCGAACGAGGACACGCTGGCACCGAGACCGAGCTCGGGGTACTTCTTGCGGGTGTCCGGGTAGCGGGCTGTAGCCAGCGTCCACGCGTACTGCGGGTCCATGGCGATCCCGGTCGGGCTGTACCCGTCACCGATGATCAGGCCCGCCGCCGCCTCGATGTCCATGTCTGCATCTGCGCCGACCTCGACACGGTTCGTGGTCGTGTTGAGGTAGTTGGTCCAGGATGCAATCTCGTTGCCGGTGCGCGGGTTGATCCGGTAGTAGGCGCCGAGGTCCAGGCCGCGAGCCAGCGCGCGCGCACACTTCTCCTCGAACTTGGCGAGGATGCCGAGCTGGTAATCCTCGTCCGCGATCAGGAACTCGTCCGAGGTGCGGAAGTTGACGACCGCCTTGTGCGGGACGGCGACAACGGCACCCGGAGCGGCCTCGTCATCCGACTTCGCGCCCGACTCCTCGACGAACTCAGCCGTCAGGTCGTCGTCAAACGTCACGATCGTGGCTTCTCCGAAGCGCATGGGCTCCTGGCCCGATAGCGCCGCGATGGTGCTCCCGGTCTTGGTCTTCTCGACGATGCCGTCCACGATCTGAGTCGGGAGCGTCACGTCACTGGTGTTCAGTGCGGCCACGATGGCCTCCTAGGTGAAGGGGTGGTTAGTCGCTCCGGAGAGACGCCAGCCATTCACGCTTGGCGTCGTCCTTCCCGGGCTTCTGGTCAGGTGTGCGTCCTTGCAGGGGCGCACGGTTGCCGATCTTCTTGCGGTCCGCGGCGTGCTGGGCCAGACGCTCTGCCTGACGGTTCAGCGTCGCCTCGTCCGATCCGGTGAGGAACAGCTCGGCGTCCTCGTCGGAGATGGAGTGTCGCGCCTGGATGCGAGCACGCAGCGCTTCGGACTGCGCCGTCGCCGCCGCCGTCTTCGCCTCTTCGGCCTCGCGCTTCGCACGCTCGACCTCGGACAGGTTGGCCTTCTCGATCTCGTCCAGTTGCGCCTTCAGCGCCGCGGCTGATTTCTCGGCGGCCTCACGAGCTTCGCGCTCGGCGGTGATGGCCCTCTTGCCGGGGTCCCCCAGGGCCGTCCATGCCTCGTCCGGCACTCCGTCCGGCGGGGTGTGGGGTGGGTCCTGCGGTGCGCCTCCGCTCGGGGCGGGGGCCTGCTGTTCACTCATTGGGTTGCTCCCGAATCGCTCGGTATGGACCGTGACGGCGTCGCGCCGGTCGCGGTAGATCCCGCCGTCAGGGCGGGAAGATCAGGTGTAGTCCTCCACGGCGCGGGCGATCAGGTCGTTGTGCTCCCTGATCCGTCGCTGTGCATCGCGACTGCCACGCGCCGCGGCCCGGCGTAGTTCCGACATCCGGATGCTCGCCTCGTAGGCGAACACCTCGACCTCGGGTGCACTCGGGTCCCAGGACGGGACGGCCGCACAGTTGCAATCACCGTGGGAGGCGAAGAACGCGGTCGCCTCCTTGTAGACGGCGCCGCGCTGGGCGAGCATCCGACAGAACCGGCAGCCCGGCGGGCGCGTGACTCGCTTCCACCCAGACGCCTGCGGGTCGCGGACGGTCGCTGTGGCCACGGTCATTCGACCGGCGGCAAGCGCGTACTTGCCCGCCGAGGCCGTCAACGTGAGCAGAGCGCCGCCCGGGTCGTCATCGAACAGGCTCCCCGCAGCACGGCGCGCGAGCCCTTCGGTGGCGTCCTGGTACGGCGACGCCTGCACCGCCGCACGGAATCGTCCGGGGACGCCCTCGACGGCGCGCATCTCGTCGTACCAGTCAGCCGCGAACGTCGCCGCGACCTCGCCATACTGCGAGACCAGATGAGGCACGAACTTCAACAGTTGGTCACGGGCTGACTCCGGACGGGACGTGTCGAGCGAGGCGAAGAACGCCTTCAGGTCCCGCTCGACCAGGACGCGGACGCCGACGAGCGCCTGCCGGAACGCCGCGGCGTCAGCAGTCGAGACCATGACTACGCGCCTTCGAGGCTGTCCGCGGCGTCGGCCACATCGGTGAGCCCGGCCAGAGCACCCGCGAGGCGCGCACGGCGCTGCTCACCCAGCGCGCGGCGTACCTGCTGCTCGTCCATCCCAAGGAGTTCTAGACCGACCTCAGTCTCGGCGAGCCACGGCGCAGCCGCGAGCTGCTTCGATCCGGCGTCGGCCTGCGCGGCCCTCGACTGGTAGCGCGGGTCACGCCACTTCGTGTCGATCGACCGCCACCCCTCGGGCACCTCGGTCTCGCCGTTTTGCATCGCGAGCGCGATCATAATCACGTCCCGCAGCGGCGCCGACCATTCGTCTGTTGCGCCCTCGGCTTCGGCGATCAGTTCATACTGGGACGCGTCGTAGGACTCGGCCGACGTCGGATTGGCGAAGTCGGTTATGGCCAGTGCCGTGTCCGGCATGGCTGCCTCACGGGCGAACAGCTTCGCCTGGGCGTTCAGCGTCGCCAGGTGCGGCTGGGGGGACTCGGCGGAGAACTTCTTCACATCCGCGCGAGCCAGCGCCGGGTCGGCAGACGGGTCGTCGGGGATCCCCTTGATCCGGCCCAGCATCTGCTGAAAGCGATCGGTCGGCGTCCCGTCGGAGTTCTTGAAGATGCTCGGGTCCGCACCGAGCATCCAGAACTCGGGGTAGGAGTAGATATCCGAGTGGCCCTCCAGACGCACCAGCGAACGCGCGGCGGCGTCCTGGATTGCCCGCAGCGGGCGAGAGATGCGCGAGCGGCCGTAGCGACGCTTCAGGCGCGGCTTGTACGCCAGCGGGGCTGCCGGGACGCCGAACGAGTGCTCGGACACCTCCGTGCTCCACCTGGCCAGAGTTCGCCACGCCGTGACGGTCCTGCCGGGCAGGTACAGCGTCAGCGCGTCAGGGTGCCCGTCGTCGTCGCGGCCGTTGACCACCACGAGGTTGTCCAGGCGGCGCGAGCGCGCATTCCAGTCGCCTGTGGCGTCCGACGCGTCATGAAAATGCACCATAACCTCGGGCTCGTCTGGACCATCCCCACGGGCCGCCGTCACGAACGTGACCGCGTGGATCAGGCCCGAGGTGATGCCCTGGCTCGTCTCGGATCCGAGCCGGTTGCCGTCCCACAGCTCGCGGTAGCCCAAAGACTCCAGGTCGCCGTCAGGCCACACCATGCCGTCCAGATGGCACCGGCGAGCTAGCACATCCACAGCCTTCGCCGTCCACCCCAGCACCAAGCCGAGACGGTAGTACTGCGGGGGTACGACGCCGCCGTGCGCCATACGGAGGTTCTTCTCGGCGTCGTAGTACGCGGCCAGCGTTTTGTTGATCTGCGACTTCCTCCCCAGGTTCTCCAGGAGTCGATTCAGATCGGCGTTCTCGTCACCCGAGATGTCCGGGAGGGTAATGCGTGGGGTGCTCACAGGACCACCGCCCTCCGGTTGCTGTTGGTGTTGCTCCGGCCGCCTGTTGGCCTCTTCGTCGTTGTGGCTCCGTACACGGCCGCCGCGGAGGACTCCACGGGGGTGACATCGGCGTCCGGCGTCGCGGGCTCGAAACCCCATCCGCCCGCCTTGCCTATGGCTCGTCGTGCTCCGAGTGATACGGAGAGCGTCAGGCCAGGTTGCCCGATGTGGGTCAGCGTCCCCTCGTCCACGTGTCGCACCAGCGTCGCGTTCGCCGCGACCGCCGTGTCGGCGCCGAGTACGAGGATCCGCCTCGCGGGCACGCCGCGTTCGCGGAGGAGGTTCACGAGGTCACCCACGCCCGCCTTGCCGTCGATCACGATCAGTGATGCCTTCCGCCAGCGGGCGGCGAGCCAGTCCGCAAGAGGCGTCAAGCCTTGGCCCATCGGTGTGGGCGGGAAAGCCTCGACGTGCACGCCGCCGACATGCGCCAGGGCCACAGAGACGCCGTACCGCGAGCCGTCGACGGAGAACTTGACGCCGAACGCAAGGTTGCCGTCGGACGGCGCAGCATCCGGCGGGATCGTGAGCGAGTCCCAGGACTCGGCACTGATGACGGGCGGCAGGATGCCGGTCTCGTCCCATATGCCGTACCCCTCGCGCCAGAACGACTCGGCGCCGAGATTCTTCCACATGCGCAGGATCGCGGTCTTGGGCGTGTGCTCCGGGAAACTCGGATTCGCCTTCGCGACCTGGTCCCAGTCGATCCGGTCGCGCGGCGCTGCCTTCGCGTCCGCACTGAACTCCACGTACAGCAGGTCATCGGCATCACCCGACATGGCCTCGGCCCGCTTGCGCGT
This sequence comes from uncultured Actinotalea sp., assembly GCA_964416715.1. Taxonomy (GTDB): domain Bacteria; phylum Actinomycetota; class Actinomycetes; order Actinomycetales; family Cellulomonadaceae; genus Actinotalea. The sequence goes on from CAYQFJ010000053.1 coordinate 14,940, forward strand.
GAACACGGCGCCGTCATCTGTCGGTCGCGGAGGGGTCCCCACGATGAAGAACAGTGGGTTGGGCGCCCGGTTCTGAGTCGGGAGCATGTCATCCAACGCGGTCTCGCCGAGCCGCTGCCCCTCATCAAACACGAGTAGGTCGACACCGGCCATGCCGAGACCGAACCCGTAATCGCGGGCGCCGAACAGGATCCGGCTGCCGTTGACGAACCCGACCTCGCCCTCGCCGTTCGCGACTCGGACGTACGCGACGAACGGCTTGACAGCCTTGCGACGGGCGAACCCCTGCATCGATCGCAGCGTCTCCTTCGCGGTCCGTAGCTGCTGTGCCGTCCAGAGCGCCGTGAAGTTCGGGAAGATCATGCACAGGGCGAAAAGCAGGCCGCACAGCATGAAGGTCTTGCCCACCTGACGCGGGATCGAAAGCACGACGCCGCCGACCGTCGACGCATACGTCCCGTCGTCACGCTTGGCGAGCGCGAGCTTCGAGATGGCAACCTGGAACCAGTCGAACTGGATCCCCATCCGGCGGTGCTGCCGCTCCACCTCGGGCCACCCCGTGGAGACAATGCCCGACGGGTAGACCACGCTCGCCCGGTCAGACAGCCGCGGGGTCGAGCTCTTCGTCTTCCGCGGGCTGCTCACCGTCACCGTCTCTCTCTGACACGGCCCTGATGGCCTCAACCTCGCGGCCGATTTCCAACTGGCGACGCGATAGAGCGGCCATGTCACGGGGCGGGCAGTTCGGGTCGTCGAGTGCCTTCGCGAGGCGCCGACGCATGGCGACCAGCTCGGCCAGGCGGTCGTCGGCCTCGGCGGCCTCCAGGATCGTCATGAGCTTCGCGGGCTTGTCCGGGGCTTTCTCATTCGCCGCGACCGCGCGCAGTGGCGTCTTGCGACGCTTGGCGGGAGGCATCACGCCCACCCCCTTCCACGGAAAAAACGGTCAGAGAGAGAACTCGCT
>CAYQFJ010000054.1:0-2707 GCA_964416715.1 uncultured Actinotalea sp.
CTCTGGCGCGGCAACGGGGCCGATCCTGTTCCCCACCGCCAAACGCGCGCGCGGAGACGGTGGGATTTGAACCCACGGAAGGGGGTAACCCCTTCACGGCCTTAGCAGGGCCGCGCACTAGACCTGACTATGCGACGTCTCCAAGTGCAGGCCAGGGTACCCGGCGCCGTCGCCGCCCGGCAAAGGCGTCACCCGCCCCGCGGCAGCGTCCGCCGCCACGGTCCACCCCTCCAGCAGGTGCCACATCAGGTGGTCTCTCCTATCGTCGGACCCATCGTCGGACCAAGGCCAGTACGTACGGGGGACGCGACCATGCGGGCACACCGAAGCCGGACCTCCGGTCGGCAGCAGCCGGGCACCGATGTCGTGCCTGCACGCGGACGAGCACCCCGTGACCGCGTGCGCAAGCTCCGGAACGCCGCTCTGGTCACCGCAGCAGTGGTGACCACCGCCGTCGTCGGCTCCATCGGCAGCAAACCCGACACCGCGTGGTTCCGCAGCCTGGACAAGCCGAGCTGGCAGCCGGACGCGAAGGTGTTCCCGATCGTCTGGACGACGCTCTACGGGACCATCGCCTGGGCCGGCACGCGGGCGCTGAACCGGTCCTCCGGACGCGAGCGGGCCGACGTTGTGCGGGCGCTCGGTCCGAACCTCGCCCTCAACGCCGGCTGGAGCTGGGCGTTCTTCCGCGCGCAGCGGCCAGGGCTGGCGCTGGCGGTCGTCCTGGCGATGGACGCCTCCAACCTGACCCTCCTGCGCCGGGTGTGGCGCCAGGACGCCGCGGCGGGCGTCGCGCTCGTGCCGTACGTCGCCTGGACCGGGTTCGCCACCGCCCTCACCGAGGAGATCTGGTATCGCAACTGAGCACGCCCGGATACCGTGGCCTGGCTGAACCACCCGCCCCGCCCGCGGGCCCGCGCACAGGAGAACCATGGCCGACCGACCCAGCGTCCTGTTCGTCTGCGTCCACAACGCCGGCCGTTCCCAGATGGCCGCGGGTTTCGTGACCGCACTCTCCGGCGGGCGGGTCGAGGTCCGATCCGCCGGGTCCGTACCCGCCGACCGGGTCAACCCGGTCGCCGTCGAGGCGATGGCGGAGGTCGGCATCGACATCGCCTCCGAGCAGCCGAAGGTCCTGACCACCGACGCGGTCCGGGCGTCCGACGTCGTCATCACCATGGGATGCGGCGACGCCTGCCCGATCTTCCCCGGCAAGCTGTACGAGGACTGGGACCTGACCGACCCTGCCGGACAGGGCATCGAGACGGTCCGGAGTGTCCGCGACGACATCCGCGGCCGCGTCGAGGCGCTCCTCGGCCAGATGCTGCCCTGAACCCGGGGCCATCGGCCACCGGACCTGCGCCGCGCGCCGTCATCGGCGACGATCAGGCCATGCCTCCCGTTCGCCTGTCCCTCAAGCTGCTCAGCTGGGCCTCCGAGCTCGACCCGGAGACCGAGCGCCAGGCGCTGCGGACGGCTTCCATGCACATCGTCGACCCGCACGTGGCCCTGATGGCCGACGCGCACCTCGGCATGGGGGCGACCGTCGGGTCGGTCATCCCGACGGTCGGGGCGATCATCCCGGCCGCGGTCGGCGTCGACATCGGCTGCGGCATGATCGCGGTGCGCACGACGTGGACCGAGGACGAGGTGCGTGCCGCCGGGCCGCTTCGTCCGCTGCGCACGGCGATCGAGGATGCGGTGCCGCTGTCCGCCGGACGCTACAACCGGGGCGTCTCCGACCCCGCCGAGCCGCGGGTCGCCGAGCTGGAGGCCAAGGCGGAGACCGCCGGCTTCGACCCGGCCGAGTACGCGCCGAACTGGCGCAAGCAGCTCGGCTCGCTGGGGTCCGGCAACCACTTCATCGAGATCACGGTCGACGAGGCGGGGCGGGTGTGGACGTTCCTGCACTCCGGGAGCCGGGGCGTCGGGAACAAGATCGCCCAGCACCACATCCAGGTCGCGGTCCGCCGCTCACGCGAGCTCAGGCGCGACCTGCCGGACAGGGACCTGGCCTACCTCGTCGAGGGCTCCGACGAGTTCGACGCGTACCTGCGCCAGCTGCGGTGGGCGCAGGACTTCGCCCGGCTCAACCGGGAGGAGATGACCGACCGCGTCCTGGCCGTGCTCGGCGACCACATGGGCGAGCCGGCGCACGAGACCGAACGGGTCAACTGCCACCACAACTTCACCGAGCGCGAGCACCACTACGGCACGGACCTGTGGATCACCCGGAAGGGCGCGATCAAGGCCGACGTGGGCGACCTCGGGCTCATCCCCGGCTCGATGGGCACCCGCTCCTACGTGGTCGAGGGGCTGGGGAACCCGGAGTCGTTCCGGTCCAGCCCGCACGGAGCCGGACGCCGGTACTCCCGCCGGGCGGCACGACGCCGGTTCACCCGGGAGCAGCTGCGCGAGGCGATGGTCGGGATCGAGTACCGGGACTCCGACGCGTTCCTCGACGAGATCCCTGCCGCGTACAAGGACATCGACCAGGTCATGGCCGACTCCGCCGACCTCGTACGGATCCGCCACACGATGCGCCAGATCGTCAACGTCAAGGGCGACTGAGCCGGCCGCCGAGCGCCTGGTGCGCAATGCCCGGGCGGCGGAGGGCAAGGGATTCGAACCCTTGAGGACGGGGTCACCGCCCTAACGGTTTTCAAGACCGTCGCTTTCGGCCGCTCAGCCAGCCCTCCTCGCGCCG
>CAYQFJ010000054.1:2807-15808 GCA_964416715.1 uncultured Actinotalea sp.
CTAACGGTTTTCAAGACCGTCGCTTTCGGCCGCTCAGCCAGCCCTCCTCGCGCCGTCGGGCACCTGTCGGCCGCTCGGCAGCGCCCGGCCATTGTGCCAGCCGGGACGTCCCCCGCCGACGACGTCGCCTCAGTCCTGCCACCAGTCGTCCGCCCGGCCGGGCGTCACCACGTCCAGGCCGTGGATGACGGCGACCCGGGCGAGCACGGCGTCGTAGGTCGCCATCTGCTCGACGTCGGGGTGGGCGACGGCGATGCCGAGGTGGATCGCGCCGAAGGGTGAGAGCACCGAGGAAGCCATCGCGGCGCTCTTGAGCGACTGGTCGAAGAACCGCACCACCTCGAGCCGGTCGATCAGGTCACGCACCTTGTCGCGGGCCGCGGTGTCGGCCGGCGGCACGGCCCGGCGCAGCTCGGTGATGCCCAGTGGGGAGGTCACCAGCCGTTCGGCGTTCTCGTCCGCCCAACCGGACCACGAGGCCGACTCGGCGTCGGTCCCGAGCCAACGGCTCAGCGCCGAACCGTCGGCATAGATCAGCATCCTCGTCCGTCCGCTCGATCCGTTCCCGTCAGCCACCGACCCTACCGAGCGGGACCGCCCCACAAACCGCCGATCGCGTGAGGTTCTGGTCGCGGATCACGACCGATACCTCACGCGATCGGGCCGACGCGCGGGGGGCGGGTCGGGTGGAGCGGGCCGACGCGCGGGGGCGGGTCGGGTGACGTACGGGCGGTGCCGGGAGGCGCCGCGGGGACAGGGGTCAGGCGGCGCCGCGCAGGCGCTCCATGGCGAGCTGCACCAGGGAGATGAGCGTCTGCTTGGTGGCAGCGCGCGAGCGTGCGTCGGTGTACATGAGGGGGACGTGCGGCGGGACGGAGAGCGCCTCGCGGACGTCCTCGAGCTGGTGCCGGGCGACGCCGTCGAAGCAGTTGACCGCCACGACGAAGGGGATGCCCCGGCTCTCGAAGTAGTCCACGGCGGGGAAGCACTGGTCCAGCCGCTCGGTGTCGACCAGGACCACACCGCCGATGGCGCCGCGGACCAGGTCGTCCCACATGAACAGGAACCGGTCCTGCCCCGGGGTGCCGAACAGGTAGAGCCACAGCGACCCCGGCAGGGCGATACGACCGAAGTCCATCGCGACCGTGGTGGTCGTCTTCTTGTCGGTGACGCCACCGGCGTCGTCGACGCCGACCGAGTGCTCGGTCATCGCGGCTTCGGTGTTGAGCGGCTCGATGTCGGAGATCGAGCCGATGAACGTCGTCTTGCCGACGGCGAAGCCTCCGGCGACGACGATCTTGACGACTGTGGGTGCGACGGCTGCCCCACCGGCCGGCGCCCGGTCGGTGACAGCGGCGTCAGAGGGCGGATATGCCATTGAGAACACTCTCCAGCACACTCAGGGACAGGGCGGGGGACTGACCGGTGTGAACACTCACCGGGGTGGAGGTGTGGATGCGCAGGTGCCCGGACTCGGAAAGGTCCGTGACCAGGACGCGCACCACGCCGATGGGGAGTCGCAGCATCGCCGAGAGCTCGGCGACCGAGACGAAGGTGTGCGCAGCGTGCTGCAGGATGGCCCGCTTCTCCGGGGGAAGGCCTTGCGGGCTGCTGCCGGGCACGACCTCGACCAGCGCCTCGATCGGCAGGTCGGAGTTCGCGGCCCGTACGCGGCCGCCGGTGACCGCGTACGGACGGACGGTGCGGGCCTCGTAGTGCCCGTCGCCGTCGGCCGCCTCGGCCGCCGACTGACGCCCGGGGGTCCCGAACGTCTCCTCGATGTTCGCCATTGCTTCGTTCACCCGACCGAAGCCCGCATCGCGCCGTCGACCGGCAGGTTGCCGCGCATCTCGGTCACGAGCTGCGGCGTGAGGGTCGACTCGGTCCGGGAGACCAGCATGGCCATCTCGTAACCGATCAGCCCGACGTCGCAGCTCGCGTCCGCGACCACGGCGAGCACCGAGCCGTTCGAGACGCTCATCAGGAAGACGAAGAGCTCGTCCATCTCGATGATCGCCTGCCGGACGTCGCCCGCCTGGAGCTGACGTGCCGCGCCCCGGGTGAGGCTCGACATACCGGCCACGATGGCCGCCATCTGGTCGCCGCTGGTGCGGTCGAGGTTCTCGGACATGGCCATGAGCAGGCCGTCCGCGGACACCACGAGCGTGTGTCTGGTACCGGGAACCGTCTTGACGAAGTTGTCCAGGAGCCAGCCGAAGTTGGCTGCCTCTGAGCTGAGCGATGTCACGTGTCCTCCTCAGGCCTGCCGGCTGTTGTGGATGCGGCTGGTTCGGGTCGCGGTCACCATGAGGTGCTCCGCTGCTGGGTCAGGTCGGTGTCCGGGGTGGTCACGGGATCGCCGTGACCGTTCGGACCGGGCGGTGCACCGGGCGGGGGGTCACCGTTACCGGGGTCGGCCTCCGCGCCGTCGGCCGATCCCAGGGCCTCCCGGCCCCGGCTGGTCCCGGACTGGAAGCTGGACAGCAGCGAACGCACCTGGTGCGCGTCGCGCTCGGCACGACGGCCGGACGGCGCGGTCTTGATCTCCGGCGCCGCCGGGATCGTGCCGGGAGTACGGCGGGTCAGCGAAGAGCCGCCCGCCGCCGCCTTGGGTCGGTACGTCGAGAGCTGGCTGAGCTCCGAGAGCGCCTGCTGGGCGAGGTCAGCGCGCTGCGCGAGCATGCTCGTCACCTCGTCGTCAACGCCGGCACCCGTCTGCGGGGTGAAGGTCTGCGGGGTGAAGGTCTGCGGTGTGAACGTCTGCGGGCCGGGGGCGTGCGGCGCGGCCGCGGGGGCCGACGCTGCCGGAGCGGACGGGGCGGAGGCCGCCGGGTCCTCCGCGGTGCTCGCCGGGCGCGGGGAGGGCACCACGGGCTGGTCCGAACCGAACGTCGGGGCGGACGTGAACTGCGCCGGCTCGGGGCCGAACGTGCTCTCGGTGCCGAGCGGCTCGGGCTTGAACGACCCCTCGAGCGGCTCGGGCTGGAACGAGGTCGGCTGCCCGAACGGTCCGGCGTGCTGCGGCTCGTCCGCCCGCTGCCCCTGGTCCGCCAGGTACGCGGGATGCTCGTCGGCGGCCGCGGGCGTGAAGGAGGAGCCCGACGGCGCGAGGCGCGACGCGGGGTCCGGCACGGGGTCGGCCGCCGGGTGCCAGGTGGTCGACGACTGCTCCGGCTGGGGCAGGACCGACGAGGGCGGCGCCCACGCGTTGATGCCGTCCTGGCCGTCGGTTGGTGCGCCGTCGGCCGGGGCACCGTTCGTCGGGAGGTCGACGGCTCGGGCCGGCACCGTGCTCGGCGGGGTCGCGGCCGCCTCCGCCAGCGCCGTGCCCTCGGGGCCCGCCCCGTCGGCCGGCGTGATGGCGTCCAGGTCCCACGCGGACGGCGGCAGCGGCTGGCCGACGCCGAAGCCGACCACGGGCGTGAACTCGGTTGCCTTGTCGGCGGGCGCTCCGGCGGCCGGCGTCTCGGCGACCGGCGTCGACTTGTCCGCACGCTTGCGACGGAACCAGCCGCGCTTGGCCCGGCGGCCGTCGCGCCGGCTGGCCCGGCTCGTGGGCTCGTCACCGATCAGCTCGTTGAACTCGGCAGTCGACGCACCGGCGGTCGGGGAACCCGCGGACGGGACCGGCACGACGCCGTCGGTCGCCGCGGGCTCCGGCGGGGCGATCTGGGACGGTGCCGCCTCGAGGGGCGCGGGCGTGAACGACGTCGGCCCTGCGGGCTCGTACGACGCCGGTCCGGGGACCTGTGCCGGCGGCTCCGCCTCGACGGGAGCGGGCGGGGCGGGGGGCGGGGGCGGCCAGGCGACCTCGGCCTCGTCGTTGGTGGACCACGACTCCGCTCCGGCGTACCCCGACTGGTCGACGGCCGCGTACTCGTCCGCCGCCGGCTGCTCGGCAACCGTCGGTGGGTCGGTGACCAGGCTCTCCGCGGTGTGGTCCGCGGAGAAGTACTCCTCGTCGTCGTACTCCTCGTCGTCGTCCACCAGTGCCGGGATCACCATCGGCGGCTCGTCCGGCTCGTCGCTGGTCGACGACGGGCTGCGCCCGAAGAACGCGGCAGCACCCGCCGCGACCGCGGCGAGCCGCTCGGCGCCGTCCTGGGTGCCGATGGTCGGGTCGGTCGTACCGTCGCCCTGGTCCACCTGCACCGCCGCGGCGGCGAGCTCGGCCCGGCGCGACCGGAACCCGCTGAACATCGCCGAGCGACCCTCGGGGGTGCTCGCCGCGCCATCGGCACCGGATGCACCCGCCGACGGGGTGGACAGTGCATCGGGGGCGACCGGCGCCGTGGGCGTCCGCACCGGCAGACCCTCCCCGCGCGTGGAACGGCGGGTGGGCAGGCCCTCTCCGGCCGGCGTGCTCGACGCGTCGGCGCCCAACGGGTCGGATGTGAGCGGGTCGGCGTGCACGGAACGGCGGGTGGGGAGCGCCGGTGCCTCGTCGGTCGCGCCGGTCCCGGTAGCAGGGGCATCTGGAGCATCGCCGTCAGGAGCACCGACGGACCGGCGCGTCCCCAGCGGGCTCGACTCCTGGACCGTCGGCGGGGTCCACACCTCGTCGTCGGTGGTCCCGGTCGCCCCGGCGAGGGAGTCGGCGCGCGGGGCCAGGGGGATGGACGGTGCCGCGGCGGCGTCGTCCTCCTCGCGGTAGGACCGGCTGGGAGCCGGCGCCTCGACGTCGGCGGCCCTGGAGCGCCGGCGCGGCAGGCCCAGGCCGGTCGCGCCGTCGGTCAGCGACCCGAGGTCGATCTCCTCCGCCGGGTTCTGCGCCGACCCGACGGCCCCGGGCGCGACGTCGCCCACGCCGGCCGGCACGGCCTCCTGCGCGGGCAGCGGTGCGGCACCGGCGGCCTCGTCGATCGAGGCGAACGTCTCCACCCGCGGGGCCTGGGCCGGTGCGGTGTTCGGGATCGAGGCGGCGTCGGTGAACAGGACCAGGGGCAGCCGGATCGTCGCGAGCGTGCCGGTCCCGTCCGGTCCGGTGCTCAGGTGCACCTCAGCGCCGAGCCGGGCCGCGATCCGCCCGACCACGAACATGCCCAGCCGCTCGGACCCGAGCACCTCGCCGGCCGACGTCGCGAGCATCCGGCTGTTGGCCTGCTCGAGCTCCTCCGGGCTCATCCCCAGGCCGTGGTCAAGGATCGTGACCAGCACGTGGTCCTCGTCCACCCCGGTGGAGACGTGCACCGGGGTGCCCGGCTCGGAGAACACCGTGGCGTTCTCCAGCAGCTCGGCCATCATGTGCGCGGCGGGAAGGGCCGTGTGCCCGAGCATCATCGGGTCGACCGGCAGGTCGAGCTGGACGCGCTCGTAGTGCTCGATCTCCGAGGACGCCGTGCGGATCACGTCCGAGATCGGCAGGGGCTCACGCAGCCGCCGGCCGGTGTCGATACCGGCCAGGACCAGCAGCGACTCGGCGTTGCGGCGCATCCGGGTCGCGAGGTGGTCCAGTCGGAACAGGTCCGCCAGCGTGGCGGGATCCTCCTCGGACCGCTCCAGCGCGTCGATGAAGGAGAGCTGGCGGTTGAGCAGCGCCTGGTCACGACGGGCGACGTTGACGAACATCTCCGCGATGGACCCGCGCAGCGCCGCCTGCTCCTGGGCCACCTGGATGGTCGTGGCGTTGACGTCGTTGAAGGCGGCTGCGAGGTGACTGATCTCGTCGTTGCCCGTCACCGGGATCTGGGTCAGCTGGAGGTCCGGCCCCTGCCCGGGCACGGCGACCTGGCCGACCAGCGTGGGGAGCTCGTCACGGACCGTCTCCGCGGCGTCGGTCAGGCGACGCAGCGGGAGGATGATCTGCCGGGAGATCGCCAGCGCGGCGATGATCGACAGGACGACCGCGGCGAGCGATCCGGCGATGGTCAGCGCACTGGTCCGCAGGGCGGCACTGGCGACGTCGCGCGCCCGGTTGCTCGCCTCCATGCGCAGCGTGCTGTCGACCGGGGTGAAGGCGCGGATCTCCTGCGCGGCGGCGGAGGTCCAGCTCTCCGGGTCGATGGCGTTCAGGTTGTGGGCCGCACCGGTCACCACCTGCACGCGGTAGTAGATGTACGACTGGTAGCTGTTGCCGGAGGCACCGAGCCGCGGGACGACGACGTCCTCGCCCAGCCCCAGCGCCTCGACCGCACCGGCCGCACGCACGTGCGCGAGGTCAGTGGTCGGGAAGAGCGTCGAGAGGAAGGTGAGGATCTCCGGACCGCGCGACCCGTCGATCACCACGGCGCCCAGGGCCTGCTCGCCGTTGTAGCCCTCGACCATGGCGGTGACCAGGCCGTTGGCGGCGATGATCGCCGCGAGACGGCGGTCGTCGAGCCCGTCGGCGACCGCGGTGGTGAACAGGATCGTGTCGTCGATGGCGCGGGCGTAGCCGTTGAAGACGCCGGAGATCGTCGTGCCCGGCGTGTCGGCCCGTTCGCGGATCCCGCCGAGTGTGTCGAAGACGGCCCGCACGTCGGCCACCGCGTTCGACACGGACGGGTCCAGCGCGCCGAGGTCCACCCGCTCGATGGCGCGGTCGAAGGCCTTGATCGCGTCGTCGGTGACCTTGCGCGAGGACTCGATCTCCGCCTCGACCGAGGTGTTCCCGGCGGCGTAGGCGAGCGCGCTGCGTCGCTCCGCCTGCATGGCCGTGACGACGTCACGGGACTCCTGCAGCGCGGTCAGCATCGTGGTCGCCGTGCGGGCGGTCTGCGCCTCGCGGATCGAGCCCAGGGAGACGACACCGGCCAGCACGAACAGGACGAGCACGGGGACGGACAGGGCTGCGAGCACCTTTCCGCGGATGCCCAACCTGCGAAGCATGGCGCCTCCCTCACTGCAGCGCGGGACTGCTGCACGACGTGCCGGTCGTAGGCATGGACCGTTGTGCGGTCATGAGCCCGTCGGCATTGCATCGGCTGACTCGGCGTCCGGCATTAGCCCGTCCGGGCATCTGCTGCACGCGGATGCACGGATCGACCACATTTCACCCGACTGGGATACTCTCCCGATGCGAGCCGTGACTGTCGAGACCCCCGGGGGTCCGGAAGTGCTCCGGGCGATCGAGGTGGCCGATCCGGTCCCCGGTCCGGGCGAGATCCTGATCGAGGTCGCCGCGGCCGGGGTGAACCGGGCCGACCTCCTGCAACGTGCCGGCCACTACCCTCCTCCGCCGGGCGCCCCACCGTGGCCCGGCCTCGAGGTCTCCGGGACCGTGGTCGGCGTCGGCCCCGACGCCGAGAGACCGGAGGCCGAGGGGCCCGACGCCGACGGGCCGCGCTGGGCGGTGGGCGACCGGGTGGCGGCGCTGCTCGACGGCGGCGGGTACGCGCAGCGGGTGGCGGTCCCCGCCGCGCAGGTGCTCGCGGTGCCGGACGGCGTCGGGCTGGTCGAGGCCGCAGCGCTGCCCGAGGCGGTCTGCACGGTGTGGTCCATGCTGTGGTCCGGGCTGTCCCGGGTGTTCCTGCAGCCCGGTGAGTGGCTGCTCGTGCACGGCGGCTCGGGCGGTGTCGGGTCGATCGCCGTCCAGCTCGCGGCGGCACGGGGGGCCAGGGTGCTCGCCACCGCCGGCGGACCGGAGCGAGCCGGACGCTGCCTCACCCTCGGTGCGGAGGCGGTGATCGACCACCGCACCGAGGACTTCGTGGCGCGGGTGGCCGAGCTCACCTCCGGGCACGGGGCGGACGTGGTGCTCGACGTCATCGGGGCCGCCTACCTGGAGCGGAACGTGGAGGCACTGGCCACGGGTGGACGGCTGGTGGTCATCGGCCTGCAGAAGGGACGACGGGGCGAGCTTGACCTACGTGCGCTGCTGAGCAAGCGGGCCACCGTGGTCGGCGCCACGCTGCGGGCCCGCCCGCTCGCAGAGAAGGCCAGGGTCGTGGCGGAGGTCCGCGAGCACGTGTGGCCGATGGTCGCCGACGGCCGGGTCCGTCCGGTGGTGCACGAGCGGATCCCGCTGTCCGACGCCGCCCGGGCCCACGAGCTGATGGCGTCCGGCGGTCCCTTCGGCAAGCTGCTCCTGGTTCCCTGACCGCCCCTCCCACCCTCGTGTGGAGCGTTCGGGTGCGACACGCCGGCGTGTCGCAACGCGAACGCTCCACACAGCTCCACACAGCTCCACGGTGGTCGGGGCCGGGGTGCTACGTCAGGACGGCAGTCCGGCGGCGAGCGCGGGCGCGAGGGTGGGGGCGAGCGGCAGGCGCGGGATCAAGGTGGCCTGGACCGCGTGGTAGAGGTCGACCTTGCCTGCCCACACCGTGCGGGAGACCGTGTTGTCCGGCCCCAGCTCGTGCCACCACGACCCGCCGGCCCGGTCGATCATGTGCTCGTCGGCGTGGTCCCACCAGGTGCGGTACCAGTCGTCGAAGCGTTCCTCACCGGTGACCGTGAACAGGGCGGACGCCGCACCCAGGGCCTCGCAGAGCACCCAGTGCATGCGCTCGCGCACCACCGGGCGGCCGGACCAGTCGACCGTGTAGACGAACCCCGGTGCCCCGTCCACCGACCAGCCCTCGGCCACCGCGGCTTCGAACAGGCCCACCGCGTCGTCGAGCATCCAGCCGGGTACCGGACGGCCCGCGGCCTGGACGGCGGCCCGCGCGTGCAGGGTGAGCCGCGCCCACTCCAGCCAGTGGCCGACCGTCGCGCCGTACGGCCGGAACGGGTGGGCGGGCTGCTCGCGGTTGTAGTCCAGCAGCGGCCGCCACGTCACGTCGAAGTGCTCCGGGATGCGCCACGACCCCTCGCGGGCGAAGCCGTGCACCACGCGTTCGACCATCCGCAGTGCCCGGTCCAGCCAGGCCGCGTCGCCGGTGACGTCCGCGGCCGCGAGGTAGGCCTCGACCGTGTGCATCGCGGCGTTCACACCGCGATAGTCCTCGCTCCGGGTGAACGCCCGGTCCCAGGACTCCACGACCATCCCCTCGTCCTCGTCCCAGAAGCGCTCCAGCGAGACGGCGAGCGCCCGGTCTAGCAGCTCACGGGCACCGGGCCGTCCGGCGGTGGTCGCGGCAGCCGCGGCCAGGACGACGAACGCGTGCGGGTACGCCCCCTTGCGCTCCTGCTCGGGCCCGACGGGGCCCACCTGCCCCTCGCCGTCGGGCACCTCGACCGCGGAGTACCAGCCGCCGTGCTCGGCGTCGTGCAGGGGGCCGTCCCGCCCGTCCGTCCCGTCCAGCGCCGCGAGGCCGTGGTCGACCAGCGGTGCGCACCCCGGACGTCCCAGCAGCGCGCCGAGCGCGTAGACGTAGGTCATCCGGCAGGTGAGCCACAGCTCGCTGCGCGTCCTGGCGCCCTGGTCCTCGAGACGACCGCGCTCGTCGAGCCGCCCGAAGCCCGCGCGCGGCACCAGCGATCCCCGGCCGAAGTCGAGCAGCCGGTCGGTCTCGGACTCGAGCCACCGGTGGTGCGCGGCGGAGGTCAGCCAGCTCATGTGTCTCCTCGGGTCGAGGCCGTGGGCGCCGGTGGCTCCCGGCCCGGCGGGGCCGTCGCAACGCTACCCGGCGCGGCCCGGCGGGGCGCGACCGAGCGCGATCGGGCACCGCGCGACGAGTCCGACCACAATGGGGGGATGGACGACCAGACATCGAACGAGTCAGCGAACGACCCCCGCACGGACGCCGACCCCGGTGCCGAGGTGGAGTCGACCCCGGACGAGAAGTTCGTCGGCCAGCCGGCCAAGATCATGCGCATCGGGACGATGGTCAAGCAGCTCCTGGAGGAGGTCCGTTCCGCCCCCCTGGATGAGGCGGCCCGCAGCCGGCTCGCCGAGGTGCACGAACGGTCGCTGCACGAGCTGGAGGAGGGCCTGTCCCCCGAGCTCGTCGAGGAGCTGCGCAGGATCACGCTCCCGTTCTCCGAGGACGGCTCGCCGTCGGAGGCGGAGCTGCGGGTGGCGCAGGCCCAGCTGGTGGGTTGGTTGGAGGGCCTGTTCCACGGTCTGCAGACGGCGCTCGTGGCCCAGCAGATGGCGTCGCAGGCCCAGCTCGCGCAGATGCGGCGCGCGCTGCCCCCGGGGGCGATGCCCCCCGGTGCGGTGGGCCCGGGCGGACCCGGGGGCCCCGGTGGCCCGCCCCGACCCGACGAGGGCAGGCCACCCGGCCAGTACCTCTGAGCGCCACCTCCGGGCGCCACGTCCGGGCGCCACCTCTGAGCGCCCTGGGAACCCGGCCCGGTCAGCCCTTGACCGAACCGGCCAGCAGCCCTCGGACGAAGTACCGCTGCAGCGCCAGGAAGACGATCACCGGGATGATCATCGAGATGAACGCGCCCGCGGACAGCAGGAACCAGTCGGACCCGCGGGAGCCGACCATCTCCGCGATCCGCACGGTCAGCGGCCGCTCGTTCGTCCCGGCGAAGGTCAGCGCGACCAGCAGGTCGTTCCACACCCACAGGAACTGGAAGATCGCGAACGAGGCGATCGCCGGTACCAGCAGCGGCAGCAGCACCTGGAAGAAGATCTTCACGTGCCCCGCGCCGTCGACCCGGGCCGCCTCCACCAGGGACGGCGGGATGTCCTTCATGAAGTTGTGCAGCAGGAAGATCGCCAGCGGCAGGGCGAAGATCGTGTGCGAGATCCAGACGGTCCAGAAGGAGCCGGTGATGTCCCAGCGCACGTACTGCTGGAGCAGCGGGATCAGGGTCACCTGGATCGGCACGATCTGCAGCGCGAAGACGCCGACGAACATCCACTCGCGCCCCTTGAAGTCGATCCACGCGAAGGCGTAGGCCGCCAGCAGGGCGATGCTGATCGGGATGACCACTGCGGGCAGCGTGATCACGATGGTGTTGATGAACACCCCGGCGAGGTCGGTCTGGTTGCCGAACATCGCCTGCTCGTAGTTGGAGAGCGTGAACTGCGGGTCGGTGAACACCGTCCACCAGCCGTTGCTGCGGATCTCCCCCTCGGGCCTGAACGAGGTGATCAGCAGGCCGAGCGTCGGCGTCGTCCACAGGATCGCGATGACGATCGCGATCACCGTCGCCCACGGCGAGGTCAGCCTCTTCTTCGCGAGCCCAGCCCGACGCCGCAGCTCGCCCTCGCGCGAGACGCTCGCAGCGGCCTCGTCGCCGCTGACCTCGGTGTCGCCGGCCGCGGTCACGCCCTGGGGCGGAGGTGGCGTCGTCGTCATCGGATCTCCTCCACCATGCGCATCTGCCGGACGTTGTAGACCACCAACGGGATGACCAGGATGAACAGGATCACCGCCAGGGTCGCGCCCAGACCGGCGTTGTTCACGGCCGTGAAGCTCTGGGTGTAGAACTCGTTGGCGACCACCGACGTCTCGAAGTTGCCCCCGGTCATGGTCCGCACGATGTCGAAGACCTTCAGGGTCGCCATGGCGATCGTGGTGACCACCACGACCAGCGCGGGTCGGATGCTCGGCACGGTGATGTACCGGAACATCTTGATGCCGGCGAGCCCGTCGAGCCGGGCGGCCTCCACGATGTCGTCCGGGATGGCCCGGATCGACGCCGAGAGGATCGTCATCGCGAACCCGGCCTGGATCCAGATCATCACCGCGATGAGGAAGAAGGTGTTGGCCGGTGCGCCGAGCAGGAACTGCTGCGGCTCGAGCCCCAGCCACACCAGGACCTGGTTCAGCAGACCGGTCTGCTGGACACCGGGGATGTCCGGCTTGTACTCGTAGACGAACTTCCAGATGACCGAGGCGCCCACCATGGAGATCGCCATCGGCAGGAAGACCAGGGTCTTGGCGAACTTCTCGAACCGCGTCCGGTCCACGATGACCGCGTAGACCAGGCCCACGAGGGTCGCGATGATCGGCACCAGGAGCACCCAGAGCGCCGTGTTGCGCAGCACGATCTGGAACTGGTCCTGGGTGAAGGCGGTGACGTAGTTGTCGAAGCCGATGAACTCCTGCCCGTTGCGGTTGAACAACGAGATGTACATCGTGCGGATCGCCGGGTAGATCAGCCCGAAGACCAGGAACAGTGCGGCGGGGCCGAAGAACCCGAGCGCCACCACCCACCGCGGGATCCGTCTGGGCCGGTCCACGGCCCACAGGATCAGTCCCATGACCAGCACGAAGAGTGCGATCACGACGAGCATGAGGAGGATCTTGTGCGTCGGGGTCCCGGCGTCGAGCAGGAAGCTCCGGATCTCGCCGAACAGCCAGCTCAGGTATCTCGAGACGTAGTCCACATCGACCTCCCGGACAACCGTGTCATGAGGGCGGTGCCGTCAGCACCGTGGTCCGCACCAGGTCACCGTAGCGCTCCCGGTGCCGACACCAGCAGGGGCCCGCCGTGCGGGCGGACCCCTGCTGGGGTGTGGACGACCGGCTTCCCGATCGTCCGGTCAGGTCAGGACGCGGGCCAGGAGGCCTCGATCGCGTCGGCGACGTCCTGGGCGCTCTTGTCCGAGGCGACCCAGGCGACCATCTCGGTCCAGAAGCTCCCCGCACCGACGGAACCCGGCATGAGGTCGGACGCGTCGAAGCGGATCACCGAGGAGGGGTCACCGAGGATCTCGGCCGACAGCTTGTCGAAGTCGGTCGCGAGGTTCGCGGGGTCGAGGCCGCTGTTCGCGGAGACCCAGCCACCGCCCTCGGTCACCCTGGCCTTCTCGTTGGCCCAGGTGTCGCTGGACAGGAACTGCTGGAAGGCAAGCACCTCGGGACGGTCGTCGAAGGCCGCCACGAACTCACCGCCACCGAGCACCGGACGGGTCTCCGGGTCCATGGACGGCAGGTAGAAGGCGAAGACGTCGCCGTCCTCGCCGATCGTCGTGCCCTCGGGCCAGTTGTTCTGGTAGAAGTTCGCCGCCCGGTGCATCCAGCAGTTGCCGTCGAGGATCGGCAGACCGGCGTCGGTCCACGGTGTCGTCGCGATGGTCGTGACGTCACCCAGGCCACCGTTGACGTAGTCCGGGTTCTTGAGGATCTCCCCGGCGGTCTCGATGGCACTGACGATCTGCGGGTCGTTGAACGGGATCTCGTGGGCGACCCACTGGTCGTAGACCTCCGGGCCCGCGGCGCGCAGCACCACGTCCT
>CAYQFJ010000055.1:0-15590 GCA_964416715.1 uncultured Actinotalea sp.
CCCCCACGCCCACCCCCCCACGCCGCACCCGCCAGGCCGCACCCGCCACGGCCGCCCTCGACTCCGAGCTCGAGTGTGGAGCGTTCCGCCTCGCAGGTGGAGCGTTCCGCCTCGCAGGTGGAGCGTTCGGGCTCTGTGTGGAGCATTCGGTCCCGACACGCCCGGCGTGTCGCGCGCGAACGCTCCACACTCGCGAACGAAGTGCGCCCACCTTCGCGCGAACGCTCCACACGATCGCGCGAACGCTCCACACGGTGCGGGGGCGTCGGCGCGACCGGTGGCATGCTGGCCCGGTGAGCCAGCCCGGTGTGCCCCTGCGCGACGTCGTCGCTCAGATTCCCGCCTACGTGCCCGGTGCGCGGTCGGTCGACGCCGGGGTCCACCGGCTCGCCTCGAACGAGAACCCGTACCCGCCGCTGGACTCGGTGCGCGAGGTCGTCGAACGCGCGGCCGCCGGGTTCCACCGGTACCCGGACATGTTCGCCACCGAGCTGAGCGAGGCGATCGCGGCGAAGCACGGCGTGGACGTCGCCTCGGTGGTGGCCGGTTGCGGCTCGGTAGCCGTGCTCGGTCACGTGCTCCAGGCCTTCTGCGACGCCGGCGACCGGGTGGTGTACGCGTGGCGTGCGTTCGAGGCCTACCCGATCACCGTCCGGCTGCAGGGTGCCGTGCCGGTCGAGGTCCCGCTGACCTCGGACGGACGTCACGACCTGCCCGCGATGGCGGCCGCGGTCGACGAGCGCACCCGCGCGGTGCTGGTGTGCTCGCCGAACAACCCGACCGGGCCTGCCGTCCGGCACACCGAGCTGTCCGCGCTGCTGGCAGCGGTCCCCGAGCACGTCCTGGTGGTGCTCGACGAGGCGTACGTCGAGTTCGTCCGGCAGCCCGACGCGGTCGACGCCGACCGGCTCCTGGCCGAGCACCCGAACCTCGTGGTGCTGCGCACCTTCTCCAAGGCGTACGGGCTGGCGGGGCTGCGGGTGGGGTACGCCGTGGCGCACCCTGCGCTCGCCCGTGGGATTCGCACCGCGTCCACCCCGTTCGGGGTCAATCACCTGGCCCAGGTGGCCGCGGTGGCGTCGCTGGCCGCCGAGGACGAGCTGCGGGCGCGGGTGGACGCCATCGTCGTCGAGCGCGACCGGCTGCGGTCCGGCCTGCGCGACCAGGGCTGGGACATCCCGGACGCCCAGGGGAACTTCGTCTGGCTGCCCTCTGGGCACTCCACCTCGGCACTTGCCGCCGACGCCGCGCGGGCGGGTGTGCTCGTGCGCCCCTTCACCGGCGAGGGGATCCGGATATCGGTCGGCGAACCCGCCGCGAACGACCGGGTCCTGTCCCTCGCTCGCGGGTGGATTCGCGCGACCACATAACGAGATACCGTCTCACTACTCAAGACAAGTCGGCATCAGTGCTTGTCGGGAGGCTGTCGAGCGATAGGTTCACCAACCGTGACGACCTCCAGGACGACTTCTCCGGCCGACGCCCTCGGCGTCGCCGTCGTGCCTGCCGTCCGCGGCACCCGCGCCTGTAGCGGCCTGTGTCGAATGCCCGGCGGGCGAGTGCCCGGCCGTCGAATGCTCGGCTGAGTCCCGCTTCCTGAGCGGGCCGCCGACCTCGGTCCCGCTCCGCGCGCACCACGCGCCCGCCGCGGCCCGATGCCGAGCGCCGCGACCGTCCCGGCTCACCGCCCGGTCGGCCACCTCTGCCTGAGCTCGCCGCTTCCTGCCTGCCTGCGTCCACGACGCCGGGGATTCCGGTGAGCGCACATCCCGTCAGCCGGTCACCCATCGAGATCCACCCATCGAGATCCACCCATCGACACCGAACCCACCGAGAGGCCAGACCCATGAGCATCGACACCCAGACCCGCACCACCCCGCTCCCCCCGGTCGAGATCGACCCGGTCGCGCTCGGGCTCCCGCCCACGAACGTCGACCAGATCCCGCCGCTGGCCGAGCAGTGGAAGGCGCTGGACCTGCGGGAGATCCTGTCCCGCCCCGCCGCGTTCCTGTCCGTCAGCCAGTCCAACTCGCTGTACCGCCCGGGCGGAGTCCAGTACGCCGAGGGCCACGCGTTCCGCGGCTCGCTGCCGGCGACGGTCAAGGTCGTCAAGGCCGCGCGGGCCGCGAAGAACTTCGTGTCCTTCAACTGGATCGGCTACACCGTGTTCCGGGAGAACTACCCCGGCACCGAGTTCGACAAGGCGCAGTACGGCTCGTGGACCGGCGCCCTGGACGCCACCCCGGAGCAGATCGCCTGGGACAACGAGCTGGTCAGCGACCTGCGCGAGCTCGTCGAGCCCGGCGACAACGAGCTGTACGAGAAGGCGCTGCAGACCGCCTTCACCGGCACGGACCTGCCCCTGGAGCTCTCCCGCAAGAAGGTCCAGGTCCTCGTCATCACCGGGATCCACACCGACTGGTGCATCGAGGGGAACGCCCGGGCCGCGCGCGACAACGGCTTCCTGCCGATCGTCATCGGCGACGCGACGGGGACAAACCACCCGAGCACCGAGCGATCCACGTTCGAGCGGATCAACAACTTCTTCGCCCCGGTGATCTCCTCGGACACCTTCGTCGAGCTGGTGACCCGCTGATGGGCAACGTCGGCCTGCTCCTGGTCGGGGTGGTGCTGTTCGTCAACGGGCTGGCCTCCCTCGGCCTGGTGTCCGGGCGCAGCGCGGCACCCTTGAACGTCTTCGTCGGTGCCGCCCAGGTGATCCTGCCGACCCTGGTGCTGATCCAGGGCGGCACGGACCCGGCCGTCCTCAACGCGACCTGGCCCAGCTACCTGTTCGGGTTCACGTACCTCTGGTTCGGCCTGATCAACATCTTCGGCATCGAGCCCGAGGGCTTCGGCTGGTACAGCGTGTTCGTCGCCGCGATCGCGGCGTTCTACGCGGTGACCTCGATCGGGAGCGACCCGGTGTTCGCCGTGATCTGGGCCACCTGGTCGATCATGTGGACCCTGTTCTTCCTGCTCCTCGCCCTGGGCCGGACGCACCTCGGCTCGCTGGACCTGGGGCGGTTCACCGGCTGGTTCCTGGTGTGGCTGGGCATCCCGACGTGCACCGTCTCCGCGCTGTTCCTGCTCAACGACCGCTGGACGACGACGTCGATCGCCGGCCTGGGCGCGCTCGCCATCCTGGTTGCGCTGACCGTCCTCTCGGTGGGTCTGGCGCGGGCCGGCGCGCCTCGGCCCGGCGCGGCGTCCGATGAACCGGAAGCGACGACGTCGGCCGCCCCGTCCCTGGAGTCGACCCCGGACACGGAGGAACGCGCACCGACGCCCGCGTGAGCGCCCACCGCCCACAACCGTCGGACCGCGCGCGACGGCGGAACCCGCACGGACTCGCCGCCGCAAGGGCGAGGCCCGCACGAGTGTGGAGCGTTCGGTCCCGACACGCCGGCGTGTCGCACCGCGAACGCTCCACACCCGGGTGGATCGCTCCACGTGCGCGCCCGAACGCTCCACACGGGGGCGGATCGCTCCACATGCGCGCCCGAACGCTCCACCCGCGGCGGATCGCTCCACACGCGCGCGCGAACGCTCCACCGGCGCGCGCGAACGCTCCACACCGGGCGGGTGGTGCTGTGTTGGAGGGTGACGACAACGGTCACGGGTCGTGGATTTGTCGGTCCCGTGCAGTCGCAACCTACGGATGCGTAGCCTACGCTGTCGTAGGTTAGCTCGGTCGACACCCGGAAGGACCCGCGCGTGAACGAGCCCGAAATGGTCCAGCTCCTCACCCCGGCCGGGGAGCTCCTCACCCATCCGGAGTACTCGGCCCGCGCCGCCCACCTAGGCCCCGACGACCTGCGCGGGCTGTACCGGGACATGGTGCTGGTGCGTCGCTTCGACACCGAGGCGACGTCGCTCCAGCGCCAGGGCGAGCTCGGTCTCTTCCCGCAGGCGCTCGGTCAGGAGGCCGCGCAGGTCGGCTCCGGGCGCGCGCTGGCCCCCCAGGACTACGTGTTCCCCTCCTACCGCGAGCACGGTGTGGCGCACACCCGTGGGATGGACCTGGTCGACATCCTGCGGCAGTTCCGTGGCGTCGACCACGGCGGCTGGGACACCGAGGCGCACAACTTCCACCTGTACACGCTGGTGATCGGCTCGCACACGCTGCACGCCACCGGCTACGCGATGGCCGTCCAGCGCGACGGCGCCGTCGGGACCGGGGATCCGCAGCGGGACACCGCCGTGGTCGCGTACTTCGGCGACGGCGCCACGGCCCAGGGCGACACCAACGAGGCGTTCGTGTTCTCGGCGGTGAACAACGCGCCCCTGGTGCTGTTCTGCCAGAACAACCAGTGGGCCATCTCCGAGCCGACCGAGCGGCAGTCCTGCGTCCCGATCGTGGACCGCGGCCTCGGCTTCGGCGTCCCGGGGGTGCGGGTGGACGGGAACGACGTGCTGGCCTGCTACGCGGTGATGAGCGAGGCGCTCGAGCGGGCCCGCTCCGGCGGCGGCCCGAGCTTCATCGAGGCGTACACGTACCGGATGGGTGCACACACGACGTCGGACGACCCGACCCGGTACCGGTCGGCCGCCGAGGAGGAGCACTGGCGTCGCCGCGACCCGATCGACCGGCTGCGCGCCCACCTGACCGCCGTCGGGGAGCTCCCGCAGGACTTCCTGGACGGGCTCGACGCCGAGGCCGACGCCCTGGGTGAGCACCTGCGCCGCGAGGTCCGTGCCATGGAGGCGCCTCCGACATCGGCGATGTTCGAGCACGTCTACGCGACGCCGAACGCCGTGGTCGAGGCGGACCGCGCCTGGTTCGCCGACTACGAGGCCGGAGTCCCCACCTCCTCGCCCCCCACGCTTACGTCCGAGGATCTTCCGGCTATAACCCAAGGTTCCTCGGACGTTACGTCGAGTGCCGTGGCGGGGGTGCGGTGATGGCGACGACGACGATGGGTCCGGTGAGCACGACGGCCGGGGCCTCCCACGGATCTGAGGGTGCGCCGACGCGTGGGCCGGAGCGGATCACGCTCGCCAAGGCGATCAACCTGGGGCTGCGCAGCGCGTTGGAGCACGATCCCAAGGTGCTGCTGATGGGTGAGGACATCGGCCAGCTCGGCGGCGTCTTCCGGGTGACCGACGGGCTGCAGAAGGACTTCGGCCCGGACCGCGTCGTGGACACCCCGCTGGCCGAGGCCGGCATCGTGGGCACCGCCATCGGGCTCGCGATGCGCGGGTACCGGCCGGTGTGCGAGATCCAGTTCGACGGGTTCATCTTCCCGGCGTTCGACCAGATCACCACGCAGCTGGCGAAGGTGCACTACCGCTCGCGCGGTCGGCTGTCGCTGCCGGTGGTGATCCGGGTGCCGTACGGCGGCGGGATCGGTGCGGTCGAGCACCACAGCGAGTCGCCGGAGGTGCTCTTCGCGCACACCGCGGGTCTGCGTGTGGTGTCCCCGGCGGGACCGGCCGACGCGTTCACCATGATCCAGGAGGCCATCGCCTGCCCGGACCCGGTCCTGTTCTTCGAGCCGAAGGGCCGCTACTGGGACAAGGCCGACGTCGACCTGGGTCACGCCTACGGCACCACCGCCGGAGGGTTGGACGCGGCACGCGTGGTGCGGCCCGGGACCGACCTGACGCTGGTCGCGCACGGCCCGACGGTCGCGACCGCGCTGCGGGCCGCCGACGCCGCCGCGGCCGAGGGCACCAGCATCGAAGTCGTCGACCTGCGCACCATCTCCCCGCTGGACACGCGCACCGTGGCGGCGTCCGTGCGCCGGACCGGGCGCTGCGTCGTCGTGCACGAGGCACCGGTGCTGTACGGGACCGGTGCGGAGGTCGCCGCGCGGATCACCGAGGAGTGCTTCTACCACCTGCAGGCGCCGGTGCTGCGGGTCGGGGCGTTCCACAGCCCGTACCCGGTGGCCCGGCTGGAGCACGAGTACCTGCCCAGCCCGGAGCGCGTGCTCGACGCCGTCGACCGCGCCATGGCCCACTGACCGCTCGCCCACCGATCCCCCGACCGTCCGAACCGACCAGCGTCGTCGCGTCGCCGCCGCCCGTGAGGAGACCCCGTGCCGAGGTATGAGCAGTTCCGACTCCCCGACGCCGGTGAGGGCCTGACCGAGGCCGAGATCGTCGAGTGGCAGGTCGCGGTCGGGGACACGGTCGCCGTCAACCAGCCGATCGTCGAGGTCGAGACCGCGAAGTCGCTGGTCGAGCTGCCCAGCCCGTTCGCGGGGGTGGTGACCGAGATCCTGGTCCAGCCCGGCACGACGGTCGAGGTGGGCACGCCGATCATCACGGTCGACACCGCTCCCGGCACGTCCGACGAGGCCCCCGACGCGTCCGGGTCCAGCCTGAGGGCCGAGGACGACGTCGCGCCGTCCTCGGACGCGGACGGGCCGGACGAGGCGGAGGGTTCCGGCGGCTCGGTGCTGGTCGGGTACGGGGTGGCCGAGCAGGGGCCGTTGCGTCGGCGTCGCCGCCGGGTCCCGCCCGGGGACGAGGCACCCGAGGACGCACCGGCCACGTCCCCGACGCCGCCCGCCGCCCTCACCCCGGCGGCGCCGGGAGTCGAGGACGCACCGGCCACGCCGCCCGATGACGCCGCGCCGGTGCTCGCCAAGCCACCGGTGCGCAAGCTGGCCAAGGACCTCGGCGTCGACCTCGCGACGGTCACCCCGACCGGCCCGGGCAACATCGTCACCCGCGAGGACGTCATCGCGCGCAGCCGGGCCAACGAGCCGCGGCCGCTGGCCACCTACGCCGGGGACGACCAGCCGTGGCTCGCCTCCGGCACGGTGTCGAGCGACGGCCGCTCGACCCGGGTGCCGGTCAAGGCGGTGCGCAAGCGCACCGCCGAGGCGATGGTCTCCAGCGCGTTCACCGCCCCGCACGTGTCGGTGTTCCACACGGTCGACGTGACCAAGACGATGCGCCTGGTCGCCCGACTGCGCGAGGACCGCGAGTTCGCCGACGTGCGCGTGACCCCGCTGCTGATCGCGATGAAGGCGGTCCTGCTGGCCGTGCGCCGCCACCCGGAGATCAACGCGTCCTGGCTCGACGAGTCGCGGGAGATCGTCTACAAGCACTACGTGAACCTCGGCATCGCGGCGCAGACCGAGCGCGGGCTGATCGTGCCGAACATCAAGGACGCGCACCGGCTGAGCCTGCACGACCTCGCCGTCGCGCTCGCGGACCTCACGGCGACCGCCCGGGCCGGCCGCACGACGCCGTCGGACATGACGGACGGGACGATCACCATCACCAACGTGGGCGTGTTCGGGATCGACACCGGCACCCCGATCCTCAACCCGGGGGAGTCCGCGATCCTCGCCTTCGGTGCCATCCGCGAGCAGCCGTGGGTGCACAAGGGCAAGATCCGGGTGCGGCACGTGACCCAGCTCGCGCTGTCCTTCGACCACCGCCTGGTCGACGGCGCCCTGGGCTCACGCTTCCTGGCCGACGTCGCCGCCGTCCTGGAGGAGCCCGGCCAGGGCCTGGTCTGGGGCTGACGGTCCACGACCGAGCGGGCCGACGGGCCGACGGGCCGACGCACCCGCGTGCATCCAATATCTCCTAGAGTCGTGGCCGGGGCCCACTGCCGGCCCGCTGCGCATCCAGGAGACGAGCTGCTCGCGTGACCCGACGACGTCTGACCTTGCTGACGGTCTCGCACGTCGTCACCGACTTCTACACCGGTGCCGTCCCGGCGATCCTGCCGTTCCTCGTGGTAGAGCGCGAGTACAGCTACGCGGCGATCAGCGGCATCACCATGGCCGCGACGCTGTTCTCGTCGATCGTCCAGCCCCTGTTCGGGGTGATCACCGACCGGCGTCGGATGGCGTGGATGGTGATCACCGGGATGCTCGTCGCCGGCGTGGGCATCGGGCTGTCCGGCATCGCCCCGACCTACCTGCTCACCTGCGTCGTGGTCGCGGTCTCCGGGATCGGCGTGGCCGCGTACCACCCCGAGGGGATGCGCCAGGCCCGCGACGCCGTCGGGTACTCCGCCGCGGGCCTGAGCGTCTTCTCCGTCGGCGGGAACGCCGGGCGGGCCCTGGCGCCGCTCGCGGTGGCGGGCACGCTGGGCTGGCTCGGCACGCGTGGCACCCCTCTGCTCGTGGTCCCCGCCCTGCTCATGGCCGTGTGGTTCGCGGTGGACGCGGCCCGACGCCGTCGCTCGGACCGGGTCCCCCAGGCCACCACCGGCCATGGTGCACCGGCGACGAGCGGTCCGGACACGGTGGCCGCGGGCTCGCCCGACCCCGCGCCGCAGGTGCAGCCCGACGACTGGAAGGCGTTCCGGCGGCTGATCGCGGTGGTGATGATCAACTCCATCCAGTCGGTCGGCATCGGGGCCTTCATCGCGCTGTACTTCGTCTCCCACCACGGGCAGAGCACGAGCTTCGGGTCCAGCACGCTGACCGTCCTCGCCGGGGTCGGCGTCGGCGGCACCTTGTTCGGCGGGTGGTTGGCCGACCGGATCGGGCGGGTGCGCACCGTCCGGATCGCCTACGCGGCGAGCCCGTTCGCGCTGGCAGCCATGGTGCTGTCGCCCTCGCTCGCCGGTGCCCTGGCCGCGCTCGTGGTGCTGGGCTTCGCCGTCCACCTGCCGTTCTCCGTCCAGGTGACGCTCGGGCACGAGTACCTTCCGAACCGGATCGGCACCGCCAGCGGCGTGACGCTCGGCCTGGGGGTCACCGTCGGCGGCGCGTTCGCCCCGCTCCTGGGGCTGCTGGCCGACGCCGTCGGGATCCGGGCCATGCTCCTGATGGCCGCCGGCCTGCTCGTCGTCGCGTTCGTCCTGTCCCTGCGACTCACGGAACCGGAGCGCGCCCTCCACCCCTCGGCGGCTTGACCTGGGCCGGTGCCCGGAACCGCCGGGTCCGGCCGAGCGGCCGGTCCGGCGGACGCCGGGGCCGGGGTGAACCGGGCGCGCCGTAGGCTGGAAGGGTGGCGGTGTTGAGGCTCGAAGCGCGTCGGACGACGCTGTCGGGGCTGGTGGCGGGGGGGCTCGTGGCAGTGGCGGCCGCCGTGCTGGGCGCGCTCTTCTCCGGTGCGGCCCTGCCGGCCGCGGTGCTCGACCCGGGCGCCGTCGTGCGGTGGGGCCTGCCGGTCGTCACCGTGCTCGCCGAGCTCGCCGCCGCGGTCACCCTGGGCGGCCTCTTCCTCGCGGCGTTCGTGCTGCCGCGGTCGACCGGCCGCCGCCCGGGTGAGGGCCGGGCCTGGTCGACGACGGTGATCGTCGCGGCGGTCGCCGCCGGGTGCTGGACGGTGCTCGGCGTCGGCGAGCTGGTGCTGACCTACGCAGACGTGACGGGCCGGCCGATCGGCGGGGAGACGTTCGGCGCCGAGCTCGGCGTCTTCATCGGGTCGATCGCGCTGGGCCGGATCCTGCTGTGGACGGTGATCATCGCCGCGGCGACGTGCGTCGTCGCCCTGCTGGCCACCACCCCGCGCGCCGCCCTGTTGACCGGCCTCCTCGCGGCGTCGGCGCTGGTGCTCAAGGCGCAGACCGGGCACGCGTCCGGCAGCGTGAACCACCACCTGGCGATCTCCTCGATGTTCCTGCACGTCATGGGCGCGGCGCTGTGGATCGGCGGGCTGGCGGTGCTGGCGATGGTCGTGCACCGGCTGGGCCGTGACCTGGTGCCCGCGGTCACCCGCTACTCGGCGGTCGCGGCCTGGTGCTTCGTCGCGGTCGGTGCCTCCGGCGTGGTCAACGCGGGTATCCGGGTCGGTGGTCTCGACGGGCTGTCCACCCGGTACGGGGTGCTGGTGCTCGCGAAGGTGGGCCTGCTGGCCGGGCTGGGTGCGCTGGGCTGGGCGCACCGGCGCGCCACCATCCCCCGACTGACCGGTCCGCGGGGCGGGTGGCTCTTCTGGCGGCTGGTCGCCGTCGAGCTCGCCGTGATGGGCGCGGTCTCCGGGGTCGCGGTGGCGCTGGGCTCGACCGCCCCGCCGGTCCCGCAGCTGCCCACCGGCGAGCTCACCCCGGCGCAGATCGTCACCGGCCACCCGCTGCCGCCGGAGCCGACCGTCGAGCTCTGGTTCACGGCCTTCCGGTGGGACATCGTCTCCGCGCTGGGCTGCCTGGCCGCGGCGATCGTCTACGTCCGGTGGACCCGGCGGCTGCGCGCCCGCGGTGACCGGTGGCCGGTCGCGCGGACCGCGAGCATGCTCATCGGGCTGCTGGTGCTGGCCTGGACGACGTCGGGCGGACCAGCCGTGTACGGGTACGTGCTGTTCAGCGCACACATGGTGCAGCACATGACGCTGGCGATGATCACCCCGATCTTCATCGCCATGTCCGCACCGGTCACGCTCGCCGCGCGCGCCCTGCCCGCCCGGCAGGACGGGTCACGCGGGCCGCGTGAGTGGCTGCTCGGCATCGTGCACTCGCCGGTCGCGACGTTCGTCGCCAACCCGGTGGTCGCCGCGATCAACTTCGCCGGGTCGATGGTGGTCTTCTACTTCACCGACCTGTTCGAGCTGGCGATGCGGACCTACCTGGGTCACCTGGGGATGATCGCGCACTTCACCCTCGCCGGGTACCTGTTCATCAACGCCGTGGCCGGCATCGACCCCGGCCCCAAGCGTCCGGGGTACCCGCTGCGGCTGGTGCTGCTGTTCGCGACGATGGCGTTCCACGCCTTCTTCGGGGTGACCCTGGTGGGCGGGGAGGTGCTGCTGGCGCCGGAGTGGTTCGGGTTGATGGGCCGCCCGTGGGGTCCCAGCGCCCTGGACGACCAGCAGACCGGCGGTGCCGTCGCCTGGGGCATCGGTGAGCTGCCGATGCTGTCCATCGCGATCGCCGTCGCCGTGGCCTGGGCGCGGGCCGACGAACGCAGCGCCCGACGCCGGGACCGCGCGGCCGACCGGGACGGGGACGCCGAGCTCGCCGAGTACAACGCAATGCTCGCCCGTATCGCCGAGCGTGACGGCGGGCCCTCGTCGGCTCCGCCCGTCCCTGCGTCGCGGGCGCGAGCCACCGGTTCGACGGGCGGGAAGACGTCACCTCCGCCATGATCGGGAGCGGACGGGGAACCGTCCGCCGACAAGGAGGTACGACCATGGGCATCGGTACCGGGATCTTCCTCATCGTCGTGGGAGCGATCCTCGCGTTCGCCGTCCGGGACAGCTGGGACGTCGTCGACCTGACGATCATCGGGTACATCTGCATCGTCGCCGGCGCGATCGCGCTGATCCTCGCGCTGGTGATGCAGCGCCAGCGGGCGAACACCAGTCACCGCGAGGTGATCGAGCGGCACGAGGACCGCAACCCGCCGCCCGCCGTCTGAGTCGGTGCGCACGGGGGGCGACCGCCGGACGTCAGGCTGACGCGCGGTCCTCGAGCCGTGCGGTGAGGTTTCGGGTGCTGGACCGCCGGGCATACGGCGCCGCGGCGTCGTGTTCACTGTCGGTGTGACCACGACAGACTCGTCCGACCCGTCCCGGCTGCCCCGGGTCCGTGCCTCCGAGCTGGTCGGCCGGGGCTGGCTGAACACCGGCGGCCGCGACGTCACCCTCGCGGACCTGCGCGGCAAGATCGTGTTGCTCGACTTCTGGACGTTCTGCTGCATCAACTGCCTGCACGTGCTGGACGAGCTGCGCGAGCTGGAGGAGCAGTACCGCGACGTGCTGGTGATCGTCGGCGTGCACTCGCCGAAGTTCGTGCACGAGGCCGATCCGGTGGCGCTGGCGGCCGCCGTCGACCGGTACGAGGTGCACCACCCGGTTCTCGACGACCCGGACCTGACCACCTGGTCCGCGTACTCCGCACGCGCCTGGCCGACGCTCGTCGTCGTCGACCCGGAGGGGTACATCGTCGCGCACATGGCCGGCGAGGGGCACCGGAACAACCTCGCCGTGCTGGTGCGCGAGCTCGTCGCCGAGCACGAGGCCAAGGGGACCCTGAACCGGGGGGACGGACCCTACGTGCCGCCACCCGCGACGTCGGGCACGCTGCGCTTCCCGGCGAAGGTGGTCCGGCTGGCGAGCGGCAACCTGCTGGTGGCCGACGCCGGGCACCACGGCCTGGCCGAGCTCGCTCCCGACGGCGAGACGCTGGTCCGGCGGATCGGTTCCGGTGAGCGCGGGCTGGTGGACGGGCCCCCCGACGTCGCCCGGTTCAGCGAGCCGAACGGGCTCACCCTGCTGCCCGACGACGTCGCCGCGCGGGTCGGGTACGACGTCGTGGTCGCCGACACGGTCAACCACGCGCTGCGCGGGGTGCGGCTGGCGGACGGTGCAGTCACCACGGTCGCCGGAACGGGCGCGCAGTACATGGTCGGGGGGCACGCGAACGGTGACCCAGCCGAGGGCGCGCGCGGGGTCCGCCTCTCCTCGCCGTGGGATGTGGTGTGGTCGCCCGCGCTGGGCCGGGTCGTCATCGCGATGGCCGGCAACCACACGCTGTGGACATTCGACCCCGTCGGCGGGCAGGCCGCGCACCTCGCCGGGACGATGAACGAGGGCCTGCAGGATGGCCCGCCGGAGCAGGCCTGGTTCGCCCAGACCTCGGGTCTCGCCGTCGGCCCGGACGGCCGCCTCTGGCTCGCCGACTCCGAGGTGTCCGCGCTGCGCCACCTGGACGGGCTCGGGGCGGACACCGGTGCCCGGACCGTCGGCACCGCCGTCGGCGCGGGCCTCTTCGACTTCGGCCATCGCGACGGTCCCGCCGACCAGGCGCTGCTGCAGCACCCGCTCGGTGTCGCCGTACTCCCCGACGGGTCGATCGTCGTCGCCGACACGTACAACGGTGCGGTCCGCCGCTACACCCCCGCCGCCGACGGCGAGGGCCCTGGTGAGGTGACGACACTCGCGCGGGACCTCGCCGAGCCGAGCGGGTTGCTCGTCGAGGCACGCGACGACGGAGTGCTGGACCTCCTGGTCGTGGAGTCCGCCGCGCACCGGATCACCCGGCTGAGGCTCCCGGCGAAGCTGGCCGGCGAGATCCTGGACGGCGGTGCGCACCGCACTCAGCGACCGGTCAGCGAGGTGGGACCGGGCGAGGTGCGGCTCGAGGTCGTGTTCACGCCGGCCGCCGGGCAGAAGTACGACGACCGCTACGGTCCCTCGACGCGGCTGCAGGTCTCGGCGAGCCCGCCGGAGCTGCTGCTCGACGGCGCCGGCGACGACGTCCCGCTGGACCGGGCGCTGCGGATCAACCCGGAGGTCGCCGAGGGTGTGCTGCACGTGACGGCCCAGGCGGCGTCCTGCGATGCGGATCCCTCGATCGAGTTCCCCGCCTGCCACCTCAACCAACAGGACTGGGGCGTCCCTCTCCGCGTCGAGCCCGGTGCCCCGACGGTATTGACGCTCCCCCTGCACGGCTGACCCGCCCCCCACCCCCTGGAGGTGATCATGCAATCCAGTGGTGATCATGCAACTCGGCGCTGATCATGCAATTCAGCAGTGCGATCAGACGGCGACTTGCGTGATCACGCCGTGAGGGGTCGCCTCGTTCTACGCGAGGGGCGGGTGGGCTGAGGGATGGTTCCCCTGCGGGAGGTCAGCGCAGGTGGATGGCGCCGAGCTGGGCGAACATCGCGGTGTTGAGGTCGAAGGCCACGGCGGCCTCGTCGGCGACCCGGCGGCGCTCGGCCTCGTCGAACGGCAGGGCGTCCATCAGGGCGCGGTACTCGTCCTTGAAGACCTTGGGCTTCGGGATGGAGGGGAACGTGTAGAAGTTGAGCCCCGCGTCGGGCACGTCGTAGTGCCGCTTGAGCATGGCCTTGATCGCCAGCCCGCCGGAGAGGTCGCCCAGGTACCGGGTGTAGGCGTGCGCGACGTATCCGCCGAGCCAGCTCCGGGTGACCTCGCGCAGGTGGGCGGCGTAGGTCTCGGTCGCCGGGAGGATGCGGATCTGGTCGCGCCAGCCGGCGCCGAGCAGGTGCGCCAGATCCTGCTCGATCGCGGGCACCCGGGCCAGACCGTCGACGACCATGGTGGCGCCGGCGGGGTCGGCCGCGACGTACGGGTCGGACTCCTCCAGGGCGGTGTAGATCGCGTACTGCTGCGCCGCCAGGTCCGCGTAGGCCGGCACTCCGAGCGCGCCGCCCATGAGCGACTCGACGAAGCCCATGGTCTCCACCCGGGTGTGCGCCTCACGCGTCGACGTGCGCAGCAGCAGGGACAGCGGCATCGGGTCGGTCTCGGCGCCGGCGTGCGCGGGTACGGCAACGGCGGACATGAGCTCTCCCGGTCTCGATGGCTCAGGGCTGACCTGACGAGTTGTCAGCATACTCGCACAGGTTAGGCTCACCTATCTCGGACGTCGCGGTCCACGCGCGGGGCACCTCCGTGACGGTGCTCTCGTCGCCGCGTGGCGCCCGCGACGGCAGCCAGCGGGCCTGGCGACGTCGGGCCCTGCGGCCCGCCGCTAGCGGCTCACCGAGCGCCGGGCGTCCGGTGCGGGCAGTCTGTGGTCATGCCGCCGACTGGACCCGACACCGGGCGCCCGGGCGACGACGGGCAGCCGGCGCCGCCTCCTGACCCGCACCTGGCGAGCGCCGTCGACGAGACGGCGGCGGCCGCGGACAGGTGCACGGAGCTCGGCTCTGCGCTGCTGGACCGCGGCTGGACCGTCGCGACCTGCGAGTCCCTGACCGCGGGGACCATCGCCACGGTGCTCGCCGCCGCGCCACGGGCGACCGAATGGCTGGCCGGCGGCATCGTCGCGTACCAGCCCGAGGTGAAGTTCGGTCTGCTCGGCGTCGAGCGCGGCCCGATCGTCACCGAGGACTGCGCGAGGACGATGGCGGAGTCGGGCGCGCGGCTGCTCGGCGCCGACGTGTGCCTCGCGCTCACCGGCGTCGGCGGACCGGAGCCGGACGAGGGGCTGCCACCGGGCACCGTGTGGTTCGCCGTGGCCGCCCCGACCGGCACGATCGCCGAGCGCCAGGTGTTCGACGGCGGGCCGGCGCAGGTGGTCACTGCTGCGACCGACCACGGCCTCCGGCTGCTGGAGCGGTTCGCCGTCGGCGCCTGAGAGTGGGGTCGGTGCCTGGGCTCAGGGGACCAGCTCGGTCGCCCCGACCGCCCGCATCACGAACGCCTCGGTCGCCGCGATGGCGTCCGAACGCCCCGGGCCGTCGTCGGGCACGCTCCTGCTCGACAGGCACGCGCTGATCAGGGGGACCGTGGTCTCCAGGGGTTGCTCCGTGAAGACGCCGGCCTCGATGCCCGCGGTGAGGATGCGTCGCAGGACCGCCTCGACGAGGTCGGCGTGGTCCCGGATCCTCAGCCGGCTGGCGGGGGACAGGACGGTGCGCAGGTCGGCGCCGGGCGCGAGGTGGAACACGCGCTTGAGCTGGGCCTGCTGGCGCACATAGGTGCGCAGCTGCTCGACGGGGTCCGTCACACCCTCCAGCGCGGCCTCCAGCGTGGCGACGTACTGGTCGGTCTCGTGCGTGATGAACGCGATGAGCAGCGACTCCTTGTCCGGCACGTGGTTGTAGACGGCCGTCCGCCCGATGCCCGCCTCGGCGGCGATGTCCGCCAGCGTGATGGCGTCGAAGCTACGCTCGCCGATCAGCGTCGCCAACGCGGCGAACAACTTGTTGCGGGTCTGCTCGCGGTGCTGGCTCAGCGACCCGCCGATGATCTTCGGC
>CAYQFJ010000056.1:0-15541 GCA_964416715.1 uncultured Actinotalea sp.
TGCCACGGCCGCTCCAACTCAACCTGCTCGACGCCCTCGTTCGCGACGGCGAACGCGATCTTCTTGCCCTGAAGATCCTCTGCCATCTTCCTCTCCTTTCTCAGGTTCGAGCCCCGCGTACCCGCGCGGGTGATCCCAGGTGATCCCGGCGAGGGTCGTGGCGTTCATGGCGTGCTGGCGACGACCCGGGCGGCCAGCAGTTCGTCGATCTGGTGCTCGGGGCGGCCGAGGTCGTGGAGCACCTGGCGGGTGTGCTCCCCCACGCGGGGTGCACCGCGCTCGAGCGCCGGCGGACTGGCGCTGAGGCGGTAGGGGAACCCGGGCGTGGTCACCTCGCCTTCGGTCGGGTGCGTGTACGTGATCAGCGACCCGTTGAACTTCACCTGGGGATCGTCGACGACGTCGGCGTACGAGTACACCGGCCCCACCCACAGTCCGTGGTCGCCGAGCAGCTCAAGCCAGTGGCTCGAGTCCCTGGTCCGCAGCACGTCGGCGATCAGTGCGTGGATCTCGTCGCGCCGCGCGAATCCGTCCCGCTCCTCGTCGAGCCCCCGCAACTGTGGCAGGTCCAGCAGGTCGGCCAAGGTGTCGTACGGCGCGAACGACAGCGCGACGTGGCCGTCGGTCGTCTCGAAGACGCCGTACGGCGCGCGGATGTAGTTGTGGGCGTGCGGCTCGGCGGTGCGCTCCTGCGCCTTGCCTCCCACGGTGTAGATCGACAGCTCCTGCATCTGCAGGGAGATGAGCGCGTCGAGCATGTTGACCTCGACGAGCTGCCCCTCCCCGGTGCGCTCCCGGTGCAACAGGGCCGCGAGGGTTCCCTCGAACGCGCTGTACGCGGCGATCCCGTCGGCCACGAAGAACGGCGCAGCGGCCGGTGGGTCGGTCGAGCGGCCGGCGCTGTACATGCCACCGCTCAGCGCCTGCAGGAGCAGGTCCTGGCCGGGGCGCTGCGCGTAGGGGCCGTCTTCGCCATAGCCGGAGATGGAGACGTAGATCAACCGGGGGTTGATCTGGCGCAGGCTCTCGTAGTCGACTTTGAGCCGAGTGGCGACCCCCGGCCGGTAGTTCTGCAGGAAGACGTCGGCTTCGGCGACGAGCTCGTGCAGGATCGCCCGGCCGCGCTCCTGCTTGAGGTCGACCGCCAGGCTCCGCTTGTTGCGGTTCAAGGAGAGGAACGATGCGTTGATCTCGTTTCCCTCTGCGCCGCCGGCGGCCACGTGTCGCTGCCACTCACCGGCGAGCGGTTCGATCTTGAGCACGTCAGCGCCGAGGTCACCCAGTCGCATGGCGGCGAGCGGCCCGGACATGGCGATGGATAGGTCCAGGACGCGATATCCGGACAGTGCTCCCATGTTCCTACCTCGTCTTCGAAGGTCGATCTGAGCCGTCTGGCGACCTACGCGCGCGTGGTCCTGGTCGCGCGATGCGCCTTCCTCACGTCGTGATGTGCCTGCTGGGTCAGCGACTGCATCTCCGCCGCCGCTGCCTCTCCGTCACGGTCCCGGATGGCGTCGAGCACGCGTTCGTGCCCCGGCATCGTCTGCTTGTTCCGGCGCACGCTGCGGGTGTGCAGCTGGCGCACGGACGACAGCGCGACGGACATCATCGACTGGATGTGGATGAGCAGCTCGTTCCCGCTGGCCTCGACGATCGCGCGGTGGAACTTCAGGTCCGCGGTGATGAACGCGTCGAGGTCGGTCATCGTCGCGTGCATCTCGTCGAGGGCCTCGCTGATGACCGCGAGCGAGGAGTCGGTGACCTGCTCCGCGGCGATGCGGGCCGCCTCCGGCTCGAGGGCCTCTCGTAAGGCGGCCAGGTCCTCGAGGTGCTTCAGGCTCGGCTGGTCGTACCGCCAGGACAGGATGTCGGGGTCGAGGAGGTTCCATGACCGTTCGGTCTGCACGCGGGTCCCAGCCGACGTGCGGCTGAGCACCAGGCCCTTCCCGGTCAGGACCTTCACCGCCTCGCGGACGGCCGTCCGGCTCGCACCGAGCTCGGTGGCGAGCTCCTCCTCCGTCGGGAGCGCTGCACCGGGGGTGATCTCCCCGTTGACGATCCTGCTCCCGAGCTCGTGGACGAGCTGACCGTGCAGTCGGCGGCTCGGATAGGTCTCCGTGGCCATAGGTCCCCTTCGTCGCTCCGGTCAAGTCGAACGGTGCCCGTCGTCGGACACACCTTTATCCTACACACTAGTTCGATTCATCATACAAATCTGCGATCGTCGGCAAGCCCCTCGGCCCCCAGGAACCCTCCTCCCGGGGCCGGCCCTCGGCGCACCGACCACATCGTGGCCCCAGGTGACGACAAGGCCGAGGGCCGACCCGTTGCGCGGATCGGCCCTCGGCATGGGGTGCGGCGCCTCGCGGGCGCGGCATCGGGGTCAGACCTGGGCGACGGCCTCGATCTCGAGGGAGATCGTGACCTTGTCACCGACCAGCACACCGCCGGTCTCCATGGCCGCGTTCCAGGTCAGGCCGAAGTCCTTGCGGGAGATCTGGGTCTGGGCGGAGAAGCCGACCCGGGACAGGCCGAACGGGTCGACGCCGGCGCCGTTGTACTCGGTGGCGAGCTCGACGGAGCGGGTCACGCCGTGGATGGTCAGGTCACCGGTGACGACGTAGTCCTCACCGTCGGCGCGGATGTCGGTCGAGGTGAAGGTCCAGGTCGGGTAGGTCTCGACCTCGAAGAAGTCGGCGCTCCTGAGGTGGTTGTCGCGGTTCTCGTCCTTGGTGTCGATGGTCGCCGGGTCGAGGGTGACGGTCACCGAGGTGGAGGCGAGGTCCTCGCCGACGGTGATGGTGCCCTCGGTGATGCCGACCGAACCGCGGACCTTGGAGATCCCGGCGTGCCGGACGGTGAAGGACGCGTGGCTGTGCGAGGTCTCGATGGCCCAGGTCCCGGTGGTCAGGCCGGCCGGCAGGGTGCTCGTGGCGGTGGGGGTCATGGTGGCTCCTTGTGGGTGTGGCTTGCTCTGTTCACCCCTCTCAACCGTAGTTGAAGGGTAAACTATTCCGTAGTTGAGATTTCTACTACAGTGGCTCACCCCCGCGCAACCTGCCACTCTTCGACGATGCTGTGACGTGGGTCTGCCAGGGCGGGGCCCGGGGAGGAACGATGACCACCACCACCGAAGAAGAGGTCCGCTGGCTGTCGCCGGACCAGCAGCGCGCCTGGCGCTCCTACCTCACCGGCAGCGCGATGCTCATCGAGGCGCTGAGCCGCCAGCTCGACGCGGACAGCGGGCTGTCGCTCAGCGAGTACGAGGTGCTGGTGCGCCTGTCGGAGGCCGAGGACCGCGTCCTGCGGATGTCGCAGCTCGCGATGTCGCTGGTGCACTCGCGCAGCCGGCTCACGCACACCGTGGTCCGCCTGGAGCGTCGGGGGCTGGTGCGCCGCGAGACGTGCGCCGCCGACGGGCGCGGCGTGAACTGCGTGCTGACCGACGCCGGGTTCCAGGCGCTGCGCGAGGCCGCGCCCGGCCACGTGCGGATGGTCCGGGCCGCACTGGTAGACGTGCTCACCGACGAGCAGCTCGAGGCGCTGGGTGCGGCGATGCGGGCCGTGGCGGAGGGGCCGGCCGGACGGCTCTGACGGCGTCTGCGCGTCGGGCCGTGGGGAGCTCGGCCGGCGTCCGTACCGCGCCATCCCGTGTCCTGCGCACCCACTCGGGTGAGGGACACTGGAGGCATGCCCACCACCACCACCGTTCACCTCGTGCGGCACGGCGAGGTGCACAATCCCGGCGGCGTCCTGTACGGGCGGCTGCCCGGCTTCGCGCTCTCCGAGCGCGGCCGGGCGATGGCGGACCGGGTGGCCGAGCACTTCACCGGTGACGGGCCCCTTGGCGCCCCGAGGGCCGACGTCACCCGCGTGGTCGCCTCTCCGCTGCAGCGTGCTCAGGAGACGGCCGGCCCGCTCGCCGAGGCCTTCGGCCTCGAGATCGTCACCGACGAGCGCCTCATCGAGGCCGACAACCACTTCGAGGGACTGACCTTCGGCGTCGGCGACGGATCCTTGCGCCGTCCGGCCCACTGGCGGCACCTGTGGAACCCGATGCGGCCGTCCTGGGGCGAGCCCTACCGGGTGCAGGTGGCGCGGATGCTCGCCGCGGTGGCCGCTGCGCGCGACGCCGCTGCCGGGCACGAGGCGGTCCTGGTCGGCCACCAGCTCCCGATCTGGGTCACCCGCCTCGCGCTGGAAGGTCGTCGGTTGTGGCACGACCCACGACGACGGGAGTGCTCGGTCGGGTCGGTCACATCGCTGCACCACGAGGGCGACCGGCTGGCATCGATCACCTACCTCGAGCCGGCTGCCGACCTGCTGCCCGACGCGCGGCCGGTGCCCGGGGCATGACCGGTCGCTCCTCCCGGGTCCGCGCCCGGACAGCGGCGGCCCTCCTCGCGGCGAGCCTGGGGCTGGTGCTGGGCGCGTGCACGCCCACCGTCGACGGCGGGTGGACCGACGACGGCGAGGTCTCCGGCTACGTCTCCGGCGACCGTTCGGTGACCACCTGGGCCGAGGGAGACCGGACCGGGCCGGTCGAGATCGCCGGGGTCGACTTCGACGGTGGCCCGGTGGACGTGACCGACTGGCGCGGCGACGTCGTCGTGCTCAACACCTGGTACGCGGCGTGCCCCCCGTGCCGCGCGGAGATCGGTGACCTGGTCGAGATCGCGCACGACTACGCCGACCGGGACGTGCACCTGCTCGGTATCAACTCCACCGACGACGCCGGTGCGGCCAAGCCGTTCGAGCGCAACTTCGACGTCCCGTACCCGTCGCTGCACGACGCCGGGAGCGCCGCGGTCGCCGCGCTGTCCGACGTCGTCCCGGTGCAGGCGGTGCCCACCACCGTCGTCCTCGACCGCGACGGGATGGTCGCCGCGCGGATCCTGGGGATCGCGGACCCGACGATCCTGCGGACGCTGATCGACGAGGCCCTCGGGCAGGCGGCATGAACCCGGGGGCCCGCTGGTGAACCCGATCCTGCTCGCCGGGGTCGGTGACGCGTTCCAGCGCACCGCGCTGGACGGGTCCATGCTGCTGGCGGTGCCGGTGGCGCTGCTGGCGGGGCTGGTCTCCTTCGCCTCGCCGTGCGTGCTGCCGCTGGTGCCCGGCTACCTCGGCTACGTGTCCGGGATGGTCGGTGCGGCCACCGGCTCCGGGTCGGCGCCGACGGCCGGTCCGCAAGGCGCGGGTACCGCCGCCGCCACCCGCGTCCACCGGGGGCGGGTCGTGCTCGGCGTCGGCCTCTTCGTCGCCGGCTTCACCGCGGTGTTCGTCACGTTCGGGGTGCTCGCCGGCTCGATCGGCGGTGCCCTGGTGCGCCACAGCGACGTGATCACCAGGGTGCTCGGCGTCGTCGTCATCGCGATGGGGCTGGTGTTCACCGGGCGGTTCGCCTTCGCCCAGCGGCAGTGGCACCCGCGCCTCGCGCCGACCGCCGGGTTGTGGGGGGCGCCCGTGCTGGGCGTCGTCTTCGGGCTGGGGTGGGCGCCGTGCATCGGTCCGACCCTGGTCGCCGTCTACACCCTGGCCCTGGACGAGGCGTCCGCGGGGCGCGGAGCCCTGCTGTCGGTGGCGTACGGCCTGGGGCTGGGGCTGCCCTTCGTGCTGATCGCGCTCGGCCTGGACCGCTCGGCGCGTGCGACGGAATTCCTGCGCCGGCACCGGCGGCTGATCATGCAGATCGGCGGAGGCATCCTGATCCTGGTCGGCCTGGCCCTGGTCACCGGGCTGTGGGGGGCGTGGACGCAGTCCCTGCAGGGGCTCGTCGGCGGATTCGAGCCGGTGGTCTGATGGCTGGAGACGGTACCGGTGGTGGCCGCACCGGCGAGGTAACGCCGCCCCGACCACCGGCCACGCCGATCCGTCTCGGGTTCGTCGGCTGGCTGCGCTGGACGTGGCGTCAGCTCACCAGCATGCGGGTGGCGCTCATGCTGCTCATGCTGCTGGCGGTGGTCGCCGTGCCCGGCTCCGTGCTGCCGCAGCGCCCGCAGGACCCGGCCGCCGTCGGCGCGTACCTCCAGGACAACCCGACCCTGGGCGCGTGGTTCGACCGGCTCGGCTTCTTCGACGTCTACGCGTCGGTGTGGTTCTCGGCGGTCTACCTGCTGCTGTTCGTCTCCCTGGTCGGCTGCATCGTGCCGCGCCTGTTCGCACACGTGCGCGGGTGGCGGGCCCGTCCGCCGCGCACCCCTCGCCGGTTCGACCGGTTCCCGGTCAAGGACGAGGTCACGGTCGCGGCGTCGCCCGAGGCGGTGGTCGCTGCCGCCCGGTCCGTGCTGGCGGGCCGCTCCCGGTGGTTCCCGCGGTTCCGCGTCGACGACGGCAGCGAGCCCGGCGGTGATGGCGCGCCGCGCGCCGCGCGCACGGTCAGCGCGGAGCGGGGCCACCTGCGCGAGAGCGGCAACATCCTGTTCCACCTGGCGCTCGTGGGAGTGCTGATCTCGGTGGCGACCGGCCAGATGCTCCACTACCGGGGCCAGGCGATCGTCGTGGAGGGCCGCGGTTTCGCCAACGCCGTCACCGACTACGACACGTTCGAGTCGGGCACCGCCTTCGACCCGCGTTCGCTGGTCCCGTTCACCCTCCGGCTCGACGAGTTCACCGCGGTGTTCACCCAGGACATCGCGGCGCGGGCCCGGGACTTCGTCGCCGACGTCACCGTGACCGACCCGGACTCGGGTGCGACCCGGCAGGAGACCATCCGGGTCAACCACCCGCTGACCGCCGGGGGAGCGAAGATCTACCTCCAGGGCAACGGCTACGCCCCGGACGTCACCGTGCACGACGCCGCGGGGGAGGTCGCGTTCGCGGGCCCGGTGCCCTTCCTCCCGCAGGACGCGCAGTACCTGTCCCGTGGCGTGATCAAGGTGCCGGACGTCTCGACCGGGGACCAGATCGGCATCGTCGGGCACCTGCTGCCGACCGCGGTGGTGACCGAGCAGGGCGCGGCCTCGGTGTACCCGCAGCCGAACAACCCCCTGCTGGTGCTCACCGTCTGGCACGGCGACCTGGGTCTGGACCGCGGGGTCCCGCAGAACGTCTACGAGCTGGACTCGACGGACATGACCCAGTCCCTCGAGGAGGGCGGCACCGAGACGACCCTCTTCGTCGAGCTCGGCCAGACCATCGAGCTCCCGGACGGTCTGGGCACGTTCACCTGGGAGGGACTGCCCCGCTTCGTGGCCCTCGACCTGCGCCACGACCCCTCCCTGGGAGCGCTCGCGGTGTTCGCCGTGCTGGCGCTCGTCGGGCTGGCGGTCTCGCTCTTCACGCCCCGGCGCAGGTTGTGGCTGCGGATCCGCCGCGAGGGCCCGGACGACGGGCTGGACGGCGGAGCGGAGGACGCCGGTGCCGGTCGTACAGTGGTGGCCGGTGCCGCGCTGGCCCGCGGGGACGACCTCGGCCTGGAGGCCGAGCTGCAGCGGGTGATGGACGCGGTTCGGACGTTGGACGAGAGGCAGGACGATGGGCCTGGGTGAGCTGAGCACGATCCTGGTGTGGGGCGCGGTCAGCGCGTACGCGGTCGCGCTCGTCGCGTTCTCGATCGACCTCGCGCGGCTGGCGGACCAGCGGACGGTACGCCGGCAGACCCGCGAGCCGGTCGCGGTCGGTGCCCTGGCCGGCGCCTCGGGAGCCTCGGTGCCCTCTCGGCCCGCCGCGGCCCGGCCCGCCGGTGAGGTCCGGTCCGGTGGTGAGGCGGCTCTGGACGGTCCCCGCCGGTCCGGCAAGGCGGTCGGCGTCGCGATGTCGACCACCGTGCTCGGGCTCGCGCTGCACGTGGTGGGCACGGTGCTCCGTGGGCTGGCCGCCGGCCGGGTGCCGTGGGCCAACATGTACGAGTTCACGCTGGTCGGGACCCTGTTCGCGGTGGCGACCTTCGTGGTGCTGTGCCGCCGCTGGGACGTGCGCTTCCTCGGTACCCCCGTGCTGCTGCTGAGCGTCGCGGCGCTCGGTCTGGGGCTGGCGGCGTTCTACGTGCCCGCCGAGCCGGTCGAGCCCGCCCTGCAGAGCTACTGGCTCGTCATCCACGTCTCGATCGCCACGATCGCCACCGGGCTGTTCTCGGTGTCGTTCGCCTCCAGCGCGCTCCAGCTCATGAAGGACTCCCGGGACGCGGGGACCGGCGGGCCTGTCGCGGCCTGGTTGGGCGGCCGCCGGTGGCGGATGCTCGACGCGCTGCCGTCCACCCGCGAGCTGGAGGCGCTGTCCTTCCGGGTCACCGCCGTCGGCTTCGTGCTGTGGACCTTCACGCTCATCGCGGGCGCGGTGTGGGCGGAGCACGCCTGGGGCCGCTACTGGGGCTGGGACCCCAAGGAGGTCTGGACCTTCGTCGTCTGGGTCGTCTACGCCGCCTACCTGCACGCCCGGACGACGCGCGGCTGGTCCGGCCGCCGTGCCGCCTGGTTCGTGGTCATCGGCTTCGCCGCCGTGGTCTTCAACTTCACCGGCGTCAACCTCCTCTTCAACGGCAAGCACAGCTACTCGGGCCTCTGACTCCCCTCACGCGTGATCATGCAATTCAGCGGTGATCATGCAACTCCGCGGTGATCATGCAACTCAGCGGCCGCCCCGCAGGGTCGTGATCACGGGCAGGTGCTCACGCTCGGCTGCCCGTCCAGGCGCGCCCGGGTCCAGTCGACGAGCTCCTCGGTGAGCGGCGACTCGGCCGCCACCAGCGTCAGGTGGTCCAGGCCGGAGTACTCGCGGTACTCAAGCGCCTGACCGGTTGCACACCACTGCTCGACGAACGCGCGCTGCGGGCCGGGGAGCACCAGCGGGTCCTGGTCCCCCTGGGCGATCAGCACCGGGGCCTCGATCCGGCCCGACGGCGTGTTGTCGCGCAGGTGCGCACCGATCGGCCCGCCCATCGCGTCCGCTCGGAAGATCTCCCCGCTGAGCTGCATCGCGGTCACGAACGCGGCCAACGCGTCACGGCCACCGAAGCACCTTGCGCCCACGCCGCGCACGACCTGCTCGTACCCCGGGGAGACGACGTCGCTCAGCGGGATCCCGTAGACCTCGCCCCAGGACTGCGCGATGTACGCGGAGACGACCTTCCCGGCGGAGGTGGCCTTGACCCCCTCGGCGAGCGCGACGAGGTCCGCGGCCGGAGCGAACGCGGCGACGCCCACCACCTCCACGCCGGTCGCGTACCCGGGCGCGAGCAGACCGGTCCACAGCGCACCGTGGCCACCTTGCGAGTGCCCCCAGACGACGGTGCGGTGGTCCAGCGTCAGCTCCGGCAGCGCCCGGGCGGCGCGGACCGAGTCGAGCACGTCGTGCGCTGCGGCCGGGCCGACGAGGTAGGCGTGCGGACCCGCGGTGCCCAGCCCCGCGTAGTCGGAGGTGACGGCGACCCAGCCCCGACCGACCATCGCGCGCAGGGCGGCGGCCGCGCCGTCGGCGAACGGGTCGGCGGCCAGGGACGGCGCGCACCCGGGCACGATCCCGGTGGTGCCGTGCGCGACGGCGATCACCGGCGACGGGTCGTCCGCGGTCTCACGCCCACCGGTGTCCACCGACGCGAGGACCGTACCGGAGGCGACCGCGGGTTCGCCCACGTGGTCGGTGGTGGTGTAGAGGATCCGCCAGGCACGCATGCCCTCGGGCACCGCGCGGGTCAGCGGCTCGGCCCGGATCAGCTCACCCGCCTCGGCCGGGACCGTGACCGGCGGGGTGTAGAAGCCGTCCGGCACGATCGCCGGGTCGCCGCGGTGGACCAGCACGGTGGTTCCCAGGAACAGCACCGCGATCAGCAGCGCCGCCGCCGGACGCCACGTGGTGGCCCGTACCCGCGGCCGACCGGGCCGGCGGCCGGCGGCGACCAGCACCAGGCGCAGACCCGAGAACACCAGCCAGCCACCCAGCACGACGCCGACGAGCCACACCGACACCCGCGGCCAGGCGAGCGACAGCAGGCCCGCGACCACCGCCGTCGTCCCGGTGAGCACCGCGGCCGGGCGCCCGGTCCGGTGACGGACGGCGTCGACGAGCTCGAGCAGCCCACGGGTGACCAGGACGACGCCGGTCACCAGGGCGAGGAACGGAACCGTGGTCCCTCGCCACGAGACGACGACCAAGCCGGCGCCCACCGCGGCGACGGCGAACCCGATGTCGACCCAGCCCCGCGCCGCCCGGCGGCCGGTGACCACACGGGTCACCCCGACCAGCACGAGGGCCACGGTCACGAGCACGGCGAGCGTGCGCACGCTCCGGGTGGGATCGAGCAGGAGCACCGACCCCAGCCCGATGCCGGCGACGCCGAGCGCCGCCTCGGCCCACCGCCGCTCGCGCCCGCCGGCCGGACCGTCGGGTGCGCGTTCGGTCACGGCCGGGGCCTCACACCGCCGACCACGGGCAGGGCCTCACGCGATCGGGCGGGCGGCGTCGTCCACCGTCAGGTCTGCTCGTCGGGCCCGGCGTCACCGGTACGACGGTCGTGCCCCTGGTTCTTGCCGTCCGGCTCGCCGTCGTCGGGATGATCGGTGCTTCGCCGATCACGCTGCGCGCGCCGACGGTGCTGCTGCTCCAGCCGCCACAGGAAGTCCGGGTCGTCGTCCGGGGCGGGCGCGCCCGGCCGGCGCCTCGGTGCGCTCGGGCGCGGCGGCGTCGGGCGGGAGGTTGGGTGGCCGCCCGGTGCCGGGCGGGCGGGGCCGGCCGTGGACGGCACGTGCTCCCCGGACCTCCGGGAGCGGCTGACCAGGATCCAGGCCAGCGGCCCGACCACCGGCAGCAGGACGATGAGCAGCACCCACGCGGGTGTCGGGATGTCCGCCCGCTCCGAGGGCAGGCTGC
Source organism: uncultured Actinotalea sp. (assembly GCA_964416715.1). Taxonomy (GTDB): domain Bacteria; phylum Actinomycetota; class Actinomycetes; order Actinomycetales; family Cellulomonadaceae; genus Actinotalea. Next base: position 10,807 of record CAYQFJ010000056.1, read on the forward strand.
GGGAGAAGTCGATCAGCGCGTAGATCAGCAGAGCGATCGGGACGATGTACACCAGCGCGCGGAGCATGACCCCACTCTAAGTCGCCGGGCCTAGGGTGGACACGTGCCGGTGATCGTCTACTCCGCCCTGCGTCTGGCGCTGCTGGTGCTCGCACTGGTCGCGGGTGCGCTCGCGGGCCTGCGGGACTGGCTCCTGGTCGTGGTGGCGACGTTGGTGGCCTGGGGGCTGTCCTACGTGCTGCTCGCCGGGCCGCGGGACGCGGCCGCGCTCTGGCTCGCCGAGCGGGCCGAACGCCGGCGGACCGCCGGGGTGCGGTTCAGCCCAGGCGTGGAGGCGGACGAGGACGCCGAGGACGCCGAGGCCGACGCGGTCCGGCGGACCCAGCGGGCCCAGCGCCCGAACGGCGCCAATGGCACGAACGGCACGGACGGCGGGCCCGAGGACGGGCCGGACCCTCACAGCGACAGGCCCAGGCCCAGCAGCACCCCGTAGCCCAGCTCCAGCGCGCCCGTCCCGGCCAGCACCGGACCGAGCAGCCGGCCACGCGCGCCCAGCAGGACCGTGCTGGACAGCAGCACCGCCGGGAACGCCAGCAGCAGCACCAGCAGCGACCACGGCGCAGCCAGGGCGCACGCCGCCCCCAGCAGCAGCGCGAGCGCCAGGAACAGCGCGTAGAGGCGCCGGGCGGGACGCTCCCCGATCCGCACCGCGAGGGTCCGCTTGCCGCTCAGCGCGTCCGTGGGCACGTCGCGCAGGTTGTTGACCATGAGCAGGGCACAGGCCAGCAGCCCGATGCCGACGGCGCCGGCCACCGCGGGCCAGGAGACCCGGTCGGCCTGGGTGTACGTGGTGCCCAGCACGGCGACCAGCCCGAAGAAGACGAAGACGCCGACCTCGCCCAGCCCGCGGTACCCGTACGGACGTCGTCCGCCGGTGTAGGTCCAGGCCGCGGCGATCGCCAGCGCACCGACCGCGAGCAGCCACCAGTGCCCGCTGACCGCCACGAGAGCCAGCCCGAGCAGCGCCCCGACGGCGAGGGCGACGAACGCCGCGGCCCGGACCCTCGCCGGCGCTGCTGCCCCGGAGCCGGTCAGCCGTAGCGGGCCGACGCGTTCGAGGTCGGTCCCCCGCAAGCCGTCGGAGTAGTCGTTGGCGTAGTTCACACCCACCTGGAGCGCGAGGGCGACGCCCGCCGCGAGGGCCGCGCGGCCCACCGAGGCGGAGCCGAGCTGGGCCGCGGCACCGGTGCCGACCAGGACCGGTGCGACGGCGGCCGGGATGGTGCGCGGGCGTGCCCCCTCGATCCACTGGGCGAGCGTGGCCATGGTGCTCCGTCCTGGGTCGTCTCGAGTGTCGCCGACGGCGCGGTCAGGTCGCCGACCCCGCGCTCCGGGCGGCCCGGCGGGCCACCTCCGCGCGGTCGATCTTCCCGGGCCCGAGCGTGGGCAGCGAGTCGGTGACCACCAGGTGGCGCGGCGCCGCCGCGGGTCCCAGGCTACGGCCGACGACGTCGCGCAGCCGGGCCAGCCAGGTCGCGGTGTCGCCGGGCGGGGCCGCGCGTGGGACGACGACCGCGGTCACCGCCTGACCCCACTCGGCATCGGGCACCCCGACCACGCAGACCTGGTCCACGTCCGGCTCGTCCGCCAGCACCCGCTCGACCTCCTGGGGGACGACCTTGACGCCGCCGGACACGACGACATCGTCCACCCGCCCGGTGACGCGCAGCCTCGGCGACCCGGAGGCCGAGACGTCCAGGACGCCGTGGTCCCGGGTGCGGAACCAGCGCGTCCCGGTGCCGTCCGAGAAGAACGGGTCCTCGGCGTCAGGAGTTTCGATGTCCTGGAGGCCCGGTGGGTCCTGGGGGGTCCGGGGGCCGGGGAGGTAGCCGCGGGCGAGCACCGGCCCGGCGAGCAGGATCCCGTCGTCGTCCACGGCGACCCGTACGCCGGGCAGCGGCTCGCCGTCGTAGACACACCCACCGCAGGTCTCGGTCATGCCGTAGGTGGTCACCACGCGCAGTCCGAGCCCGCGGGCCCGGTCGAGCAGGTGCTCGGGGGTCGCCGCGCCGCCGACCAGGATCGCCTCGTACCGGCGCAGGGGGGCGAGGTCTCGGGGCAGGGTGCGCGCGCCGTCGGCCGCGGCCAGCACGCGGTGCAGCTGGGTGGGGACCAGGGCGGTGTACAGCGGGACGTCCTCGGCGGTGCCGGCCGTGACCTCGGCGAACCGTACCGGGTCGAACCCCGTGGCGGGCAGCACGGCGGGGCGGGTGCCGGCGACGATCGAGCGCACCAGCACCTGCACGCCGGCGATGTGCGTCAGCGGCAGCGCCAGCACCCACCGCCCCGGTCCGGCCAGGCGGTCGTGGGTCGCCGACGCCGACGCGGCGAGGGCGGTGGCGTCCAGCAGGACCCGGCGCGGCCGCCCGGTGGAGCCCGACGTGCCGACCGCCAGGGCGACCTGCTCGGCCACCTGGGCGACGACGTCGGGCGCCTCGGTGACGCGGCCCTCCTCGGGCGCGAAGGGGGCGACGGCGGGACCCTCGCCCGCGAGGGCGGCCGCCAGCAACGAGGTGAGCCGAGCGGCCTGCACCGGGTCGGTCGGCCCGACCGGCACGGACATGAGCGGGCGGTTCACCAGGACAGCGTAGGTGCGCCGTACAGTGTTCCGGGGCACGGGACGCCGGCGGCGTCGCGAGCACCCGTCACCGCAAGCAGAGCAGGAAGCGAACCGGCACCGCCGGTGCGAGGAGGAAGTGCCCTGTGGCGTTCCGGACCACGACAGCAAGGGTGACTCGACAGCGGGGGGCGACCCCCCGGCTCGGGGCACGGCCCGCCGCACGAGCGACGGTCGCGGCGCTCGCCGGCTTGTCCATGGCTGCGCTCGCCGCCTGTGGGTCCAACCCGCCGCCCGAGCAGCCGGACCCGGTGACCGTCACGCCGACGATCGACGCGTCCCGCACCACCCCGCCCGAGCCGGACGTCCCGGTGGTCTGGCCGCTGACCGGCGTCGAGACCGAGGAGGTCGCCCAGCGCCCGGCGGTGGCGGTGAAGATCGAGAACACCAGCTCGGCCCGGCCGCAGAGCGGTCTGGACGTGGCCGACGTGGTCTGGGAGACCATCGTCGAGTTCCAGGTCTCCCGGTACGTCGCGGTGTTCCACTCGCAGGTCCCCGAGGAGGTCGGCCCGATCCGGTCGGTGCGTCCCATGGACCCGCTGATCGTCGCGCCGCTGAACGGTCTGCTCGCCTACTCCGGAGGCCAGCCGGGCATCCTGGACCAGGTCGCCGGCAGCGGCGTGCAGCGCTTCAGCCACGACGCCGGCGCACCCGGCATGTACCGGGTGGGCTTCCGTTCTGCGCCGCACAACGTCTACGGCAGCATGTCCACCTGGATCGAGGCCGCCGACGGCGCGCACAGTGCCCCGCCACCGCAGCAGTTCGCGTTCGCCCTGCACCCGGAGCAGGCCAGCGCGACCCTGTCCGGCACGCCGGCCACCAGCCTGACGCTGCGGTTGTCCGCCCAGGCCCGTCCGAGCTGGGCGTGGGACGCCGGCAGCGGGACCTGGCTGCGCTCGGAGGGCTCGACGGCGGCGACGGCGGCCAGCGGCGCGCGGTTGTCGGCGGTCAACGTCGTGTCCATCACCGCCGGCCACCCCGACAGCGGGTTCAACGCCCAGGGCGGCGCCCCGGTGCCGACCTACGACCTGGTCGGCTCCGGCCCGGTCGTGGTGGCGACCGGCGGCAAGACGATCACCGGCACCTGGAACAAGACCGCGGCCGACGCGCCGATGACCCTGGCGATGGAGGACGGCAGCCCGCTGCTGCTGGCCCCGGGCAACACCTGGGTCGAGATGATCCCCGCCGGTACCGGGTCGCTGACGGTCGGTTGACGGGCAGCTGACGGTCGGTCGGCGGACTCCGGTGCCGGCCGCTGCTCAGTAGTAGTACGGGAACGACGACCAGTCCGGGTCGCGCTTGGCCAGGAAGGCGTCGCGACCCTCGACGGCCTCGTCGGTCATGTAGGCCAGCCGGGTCGCCTCGCCGGCGAAGACCTGCTGGCCGGCCAGCCCGTCGTCGGCCAGGTTGAAGGCGAACTTCAGCATGCGGATGGCCTGGGGGGACTTGCCCGCGATGGTGGCCGCGTACTCCACGGCGAGCGGCTCGAGCTCGTCGTGCCCGGCGACCTCGTTGACCGCCCCCCACCGCTCGGCGTCGTCGGCGGAGTACTCCCGCGCCAGGAAGAAGATCTCCCGCGCGCGCTTCTGACCCACCTGCCGGGCCAGCAGCGCCGAGCCGTACCCGCCGTCGAAGGAGCCGACGTCGGCGTCGGTCTGCTTGAACCGGCCGTGCTCGCGGCAGGCGATGGTCAGGTCCGCGACCACGTGCAGCGAGTGCCCGCCGCCGGCCGCCCACCCGTCGACGACGGCGATCACGACCTTGGGCATGGTGCGGATCAGCCGCTGCACCTCGAGGATGTGCAGGCGTCCGGCGCGCGCCGGGTCGATCCCCTCGGCGGTCTGGGCGTCGACCGAGTCGGTGTAGCGATAGCCGTCCCGGCCGCGGATCCGCTGGTCCCCGCCCGAGCAGAACGCCCAGCCGCCGTCCTTGGGGCTCGGGCCGTTGCCGGTGAGCAGCACCACCCCGATCCGCGGGTTCCGGCGCGCGTCGTCGAGGGCGGCGGCGAGCTCGTCCACGGTCTGGGGCCGGAAGGCGTTGCGCACCTCGGGCCGGTCG
>CAYQFJ010000057.1:0-15422 GCA_964416715.1 uncultured Actinotalea sp.
CCGGGGGAACTCCGGCGTGATCGTCGGCGCGTACGTCGGTGAGCTGGTCCGTGGCCTGGTCGGCGATCCACCGGACGGCCCGGGGGACGTCACGTCGTCCGTGCTGGTCCCGGCACTCACCGGCGCGGCCGACGCAGCGTGGCGTGCGGTCGGTGAACCGGTGGAGGGCACCGTGCTGACCGTGGCGCGGGCGGTGGGTGAGGCCGCGGTGCGCGCCCGCACGGAGGCGACGGCGTCCGGCGTGCTCGCCGTCCTGGAGGAGTCGATCGTCGAGGGCTACGCGGCCCTGACCAGGACCACCGAGCAGCTCGCCCCGCTGCGGGTGGCGGGGGTGCTCGACGCCGGCGGGTGGGGACTTCTCCTGGTACTGGATGCGCTGGCCGACGCCCTGGGGAGCCCGGAGGCCGCGGCGCGGGCGGCAGGCCGGCCCACGCCACGACGTGCGGGCGAGGCCGACCCACGCGCGGGCACCGAGGGCGTGGGGCACGGGCGGGACGGGCCCGCGACGTCGACGTCCGACGGGCACGAGCACGAGCACGAGTACCAGCACGGTGGCGGGGAGTTCGAGGTCATGTACCTGGTCGGGGCGTCCCCGGTCGGATCGGTACCCGACGTGGCGTCCGCGTTGCGCACCGGGCTCGCAGGGGTCGGGGAGTCGGTGGCGGTCGTCGGGGCGGACGGGCTCTGGCAGGCGCACGTGCACACCGACCGGCCCCTCGACGCGATCGCCGTGCCGGCCGCCCTCGGGCTGCCCTTCGACCAGGTGCGGGCCCGACACCTGCTGCCACGCGCGGCGTCGGACGGGACGGGCGGTCTCGGCCTGGTCGCGGTGACCCGGGCACCGGGGCTGGTGGCCGACCTCGCGCGTGCCGGTGCTGGCGTCGTCCTGGCGGCCGACGGCGGCGTCGGCCCGGAGCTGGCGCGTGCCGTCGAGGACACCGGGGCGACGCAGGTCCTGGTCCTCGCGGCGGTCCCGGTCGAGGCCGTGCTGCGGGCCGGGGTCGAGGTCCGGGCGGGGCTGACGGAGTCGCAGGTGGTCGCCGGGGCGGCCACCTTCGCGACGATCGACCCGCGACGGGACGCCCGAGCGTCCCTGTCAGAGGTCTGCGACGTGGTCGACCGGGTGCGCTCGGCCGCGGTCCCGCTGCCCGGTGTCGGTGGCCCGGGGGACACTGGGGAGGTGCTCACGGTGGCGCAGGATCTGCTCGGCGACGCCGATGCCCTGCTTGCCGATGCCCTGCTCACCGTGATCACCGCCGCGGGCACGCCGCCCGAGGTCGTCGCCGGGCTGCGCTCGGGCCTGGCCCGCACGCATCCCGCGGTGGAGGTCGTGGTGCTGGAAGGCGGGACGGCGGGTGGAGACATCCTGCTCGGGGTGGGATGACCGCGGGGCAGCAGAGGGTGCGGCCGGCACGGCACGGCACGACGCGGGGCGGATGACGGAGCGGGAGGGATGAGGGGCGTGGACGATGGCCGGTGAGCTCGACCTCGAGCCCGCTCTGGCGCGGCTGCGCGAGCCGCTGACCAAGACGCTCGGCACCCGCACGGCCGGGGCGCTGGCCAAGCTCGGGCTGCGGACGACGGAGGACCTGCTGCGGCATTACCCGCGCCGCTACGCCGAACCGGGACGGCTGACCGACCTGCGGGCGCTGCGGATCGGTGAGCACGTGAGCGTGATGGCCCGGGTGCGTCAGGCCACGGTGCGCACGATGCGCTCGCGCGGGGGCGCCCTGCTGCAGGCGACGGTGACCGACGGCACCCATGACCTCTCCCTGACGTTCTTCGCCAAGCGCCGGCAGATGCTCGGCTACCACGAGTCCCGGCTGAGGCCCGGCAGCGTGGGCATGTTCACCGGGACGGTGGGCCAGTACCGCGGGACGATGCAGCTCACCCACCCCGACTACGAGATGGTCGGCGTGGACGTGGACGACGAGGCCGAGATGATGGTCAACGCGACCCGGCCGATCCCGGTCTACCCGGCGAGCGCGGCCATCCCCACGTGGCGGATCGCCAAGGCGGTCCGCGCCGTGCTCGACCCCCTGACTCCGGAGGATCTGCCCGACCCGGTGCCCGAGGAGGTCCGCACCCGTCGCGGGCTGACCGTGCTGCACCAGGCGCTCAAGGACGTGCACGCGCCGTACACCGACGCCGAGGTCCGCCGCGGCCAGGAGCGGTTGCGCTACGAGGAGGCGTTCGTGCTGCAGGCGGCGCTCGCCCGACGTCGCGCGGAGGCGGCCGCGCTGCGAGCGGTCGCCCGGCCCCTGGGCGAGGGACCGAGCCTCCTGGCGGACTTCGACGCGCGGCTGCCCTTCACGCTCACCGACGGGCAGCGCACGGTCGGCGAGCAGATCACCGGCGACCTGGCCCGGTCGCGCCCGATGCAGCGACTGCTGCAGGGGGAGGTCGGCTCGGGCAAGACGGTCGTGGCCCTGCGCGCGATGCTCCAGGTGGTCGACTCCGGAGGTCAGGCCGCCCTGCTGGCGCCGACCGAGGTGCTCGCGACCCAGCACGTGCGCACGCTGCGGACGCTGCTCGGACCGCTCGCCGAGGAGGGGATGCTCGGCGGCGCGGAGCGGGCGACCCGGGTCGCGCTGCTCACCGGTTCGCAGTCCGCCGCGGCGCGCAAGGAGGCCCTGCTCGACGCCGCGTCCGGGCGGGCGGGGATCGTCGTCGGCACCCACGCGCTGCTGGGTGAGCAGGTCCAGTTCGCCGACCTCGGGCTCGTCGTCGTCGACGAGCAGCACCGGTTCGGAGTCGAGCAGCGCGACGAGCTGCGCAACCGGGGCGGTACGCCCCCGCACCTGCTGGTGATGACCGCCACCCCGATCCCGCGCACGGTCGCGATGACCGTCTTCGGGGACCTCGAGGTCTCCACGATGACGGAGGTTCCCGAGGGCAGGGCGGGCATCACCACGCACGTGGTGCCGGCCGAGAACGCCGCGTGGGTCGCCCGGACCTGGCAACGCGTCCGCGAGGAGATCGACCGCGGCAACCGCGCCTACGTGGTGTGCGCCCGGATCCACCCGCCGCAGGCAGGGGAGTCCGGGGAGACAGGAGAGGACCACGCCACCGCCGCTGCGACCGACGACGCCGACCTCGTGGGTTCCGACGAGTGGCTGCAGGCCGTCCTCGACGGGCCGCCGCGACCACCCCGACCGCCGCTGCGGGCCGTGGAGGAGGTCGCCGAGGAGCTGCGCGCGCTGCCGGTGTTCGACGGGGTCACCATCGGGTTGCTGCACGGCCAGCTCCCCGCGGCCGAGAAGGACGAGGTGATGAACCGGTTCGCCGCCGGCGACGTGCAGCTCCTGGTCTCCACGACCGTGATCGAGGTGGGCGTGGACGTGCCCGAGGCCACCGTCATGGTGGTGCTCGACGCCGACCGGTTCGGCCTGTCGCAGCTCCACCAGCTCCGCGGCCGGGTGGGGCGCGGGAGCATGCCCGGGTTGTGCCTCCTCGTCTCGCACGCACCGGAGGGGAGCGGCGCGGCGACGCGGGTCCAGACGCTCGCCGAGACCGAGGACGGGTTCCGGCTGGCACTGGTCGACCTGGAGCTGCGCCGGGAGGGCGACGTGCTCGGCGCCTCCCAGTCCGGTGTCGCCAGCTCCTTGCGGCTGCTGCGGGTGCTGCGCGACGCGGACCTCATCGTGCGGGCCAGGGACGACGTGATGCCGGTCGTCGAGGCCGATCCGACCCTGCTGACCAGGCCGGTGCTCCGGGCCGCGATCGAGGGGTGGCTCGACCCGCAGCGCGAGGAGTTCCTCGACCGCGCCTGAGCGGCGGGCGCCTACGCTGGCCCGGTGAGCAGGATCGTGGCCGGGGTCGCCGGGGGACGCACCCTGCGGGTGCCGCCGCGGGGGACACGCCCGACGAGCGACCGGGTGCGCGAGGCGCTGTTCTCCCGGCTGGAGCACGCGGGGCTGCTGGACGGGACGCGGGTGCTGGACCTGTACGCCGGCTCGGGCGCGCTGGGGCTGGAGGCCGCCAGCCGTGGGGCCGCGGCGGTGGTGCTGGTCGAGTCGGCGCGCGCCGCCGTCCGGGTGTGCCGGGAGAACGTCGCGACGCTCGCGCTGCCCGGGGTGCGGGTGGTGGGCGAGCGTGTGCTGCCCTGGTTGCGGGCGCAGCGGTCCGGACCCGAGGCCGCGCTGGACCCGGTCGACCTGGCCCTGGTCGACCCGCCGTACGACCTGCCCGAGCCCGAGCTGACCGAGGTGCTCACAGCGCTCGGCGACCGGCTGGCCCCGGACGGCGTCGTCGTCGTGGAGCGCTCCACCCGGGCGCCCGAACCGACCTGGCCGGCGGTGCTGGAACGGACCGACCGGCGGCGGTACGGAGAGACGGTGCTCTGGTTCGCCGACGTGGTCCCGGACCACGACCGGGAGGAAGCGGGCGGGCGGCACGGGTCCGTCGAGGCGCCCGGCACGGACGCGCCCTAAGGTGGCCGGGTGAGCATCGCCGTCTGCCCCGGGTCCTTCGACCCGATCACCCTGGGTCACCTCGACGTCGTCCGTCGTGGTCTTGAGCTGTTCGACGAGGTCGTCGTGGCGGTGGCGACCAATGCCGGCAAGACGCCCCTGCTGCCGCTGGCGGAGCGGGTGGCACTGGCCGGGGACGCCGTCGCCGGTCTGCCGGGGGCCCGGGTGGCCGAGGCGCCGGGACTGCTGGTCGACCTGTGCCGGGAGCTGGGCGCGACGGCGCTGCTCAAGGGTCTGCGTGGCGGGGGCGACTACGACGCCGAGCTGCCGATGGCGCTGATGAACCGGCACCTGAGCGGGATCGAGACCGTCTTCCTGCCCGCGGACCGGTCGGTCGCGCACATCGCGTCCTCGCTGGTCAAGGACGTCGCCCGGCACGGTGGGCGGATCGAGGACATGGTGCCCGACGGCGTGGCCGACGCCGTGCGGGCCGCGCTGGCGGCGGGAGGCTGAGATGACCGGCGTCGACGACCGCGGCGGACCGGCCGAGGGGCTGACCGGCATCCTCGCTGCGCTGGAGCAGGCACTGACCGAGGCACGGGCCATGCCCATGTCCTCCTCGGTGCTGGTCAACCGGGCCGAGGTGCTCGACCTGGTCGCCCAGGCGCGCACGGTGCTGCCGACCCAGCTCGCCCGGGCGGACGAGGTGCTCGCGGGAGCCGACGCCGTGCTCGCCGAGGCGCGCGGTGAGGCCGAGCAGGTCGTCGCCGCGGCGAAGGAGCGCGCGGCGGAGCTGGTCGACCGCGAGCAGGTGGTCGTGGCCGCACGTGTGCGGGCGGACGAGATCGTCGCCGAGGCGGAGCGCGCCGCCGAGGCGATGCGGCGTGACGCCGACGACTACTGCGACCGGCGGCTGGCCGACTTCGAGATCGACCTGGGGCGGGTGCTGACCCAGGTCCAGGCGGGCCGCGCCAAGCTCGCCGACCGACTGGACGCCCCCGGCTCACCCACCCCGTCGACCTGACCCGCAGCACGTTTGGGGCGCGACGGGTGATGCCGTAAGATCGTCCGTTGGTCCTGTCGCTCTCGCGCGGACCGAGATCCCTTTCGACCATGGACCACGCTGTGGAGCGCCTGATCACCCTGGACCCCCGTTCGCCCCTCGTGCTGGACACGCACGAGATCGGCCGACGGCCGGGAACGATGCGGGAGGTCAGGCGCACGGTGGCCGCGCCGGAGGATCTCGGCACCGCCGTGATCGGCGTCCCCACCGGCGACGACGTCGAGCTGGAGCTCCGGCTCGAGGCGGTCATGGAGGGGATCCTGGTCTCCGGTTCGGCCCGTGCCCGGGCGGTCGGGGAGTGCGTACGCTGCCTGGCCGAGGTCGTCGAGCAGGTCGACGCCGAGATCCAGGAGCTCTACGTCTACCCCGAGCGTGCCGTGGTCGCGGCCGAGGACGGTGACGACGAGGAGGACGTGCGCGAGCTCGAGGGAGACCTGGTCGACCTGGAGCCCGCGCTTCGGGACGCGGTGGTGCCTGCGCTACCGTTCCGACCGGTGTGTTCCCCGGACTGCCCGGGTCTGTGCTCCGTGTGCGGGGCACGCCTGGCGGACCCGGAGAACGCCGACCACACGCACGAGGTGATCGACCCCCGGTGGGCTGAGCTCGACCGGGTCAAGAGCATGTTGGACGACAGGAAAGAGAGCTAGCCGTGGCTGTTCCGAAGCGCAAGATGTCGCGCAGCAACACCCGTGCGCGTCGGTCCCAGTGGAAGGCCACCGCCGCGACCCTCACGACCTGCCCACGTTGCCACGCCGCCCGGCTGCCGCACGTCGCGTGCCCGGCCTGCGGTGCCTACGACGGCCGCCAGTACGCCGAGGCGCTGCGCAGCGAGCACGAGGCGCGCTGACCACGACGGAGCTCGTGGGCTCGAGGTGGCGTCGTTGACCTTGCCCGCCGCTGAGCTCCTGGACCGGCTCGGGGTCGAGCTCGACCCCGAGCTGCTCGTGCTGTCCCTGACCCACCGGTCCTTCGCGTACGAGGCCGGTGGTCTGCCCACCAACGAGCGCCTGGAGTTCCTCGGCGACACGGTGCTGGGTCTGGTGGTGACCGAGTCGCTGTTCCGCGACCACCCGGACCTGCCCGAGGGCGACCTGGCGAAGATGCGAGCGGCTACGGTCTCCCAGCGGGCGCTCGCGACGGTGGCGCGCACCCTGGGGCTGGGGGACTACGTGCTGCTCGGCAAGGGTGAGACGGCCACCGGCGGCAACGACAAGGACTCGATCCTCTCCGACACCCTCGAGGCGCTGTTCGGCGCGATCTACCTCACGCACGGCCTGGAGGTGGCGCGCGATGTCATCGAGCGGCTCACCGGGCCGGCGCTCGCCGCCGCCGCCGATCTCGGTGCCGGCCTGGACTGGAAGACCTCCCTGCAGGAGCTCACCGCCCGGCTCGGTCTGGGTGCGCCCGAGTACGAGTGCGAGGGCGAGGGGCCGGACCACGACCGGACCTTCACCGCCCGCATCGTCGTCGGTGACCAGGTGGTCGGTACGGGTATCGGCAAGGCGAAGAAGATCGCCGAGCAGGAGGCCGCCGCCGCCGCGTACCACGCGCTGGAGCTGGATGCCTGAGCTGCCCGAGGTCGAGACCGTCCGTGACGGGCTGGCGCGGCACGTCCTGGGCCGGGAGGTCCTCGGCGTCGAGGTGCGTCGCGACTACAGCGTCCGCCGGCACGAGGGTGGTCCGGAGGACTTCGTCGGCCGGCTCACCGGACGGCGCCTGGTGGCGGCGGTCCGCCGCGGCAAGTACCTCTGGCTGCTGCTGGACGATGTCGCGAGCGGAGAAGCGCTGCTGGCGCACCTCGGGATGAGCGGCCAGCTCCTGGTGCGCTCACCGGGGCCGGACGACGCGCCCGACCACCGGCACCTGCGGATCCGCCTGCACCTGGGTCCGGCAGGGGCCGAGGATCCCGTGCTCCTGGACTTCGTCGACCAGCGCACGTTCGGGCACCTGTCCGTCACCGATCTCGTCCCGACCGCCGACGGCGCCGCCGGTGGTCACGGCAGCCCGCTGGCCGCGGTGCCGGAGCCGGTGGTGCACATCGCCCGGGACCCGCTGGACCCCGCGCTGGACGACGACGCCCTGGTCGCGGCGCTGCGCCGTCGTCGGACGCAGGTCAAGCGCGCCCTGCTGGACCAGACCCTGGTCTCCGGCATCGGCAACATCTACGCGGACGAGACGCTCTGGCGTGCCCGGCTGCACGGGGCACGCGCGACGACGTCGCTGCGCCGCTCGCAGGGGCTAGAGCTGCTCGCCGCGGTCCGGGAGGTGCTGCGCGAGGCTCTCGCGGCCGGCGGGACGAGCTTCGACGCGCTCTACGTCGACGTCGACGGGGCGGCCGGCTACTTCGAGCGGTCCCTCGCGGTGTACGGCCGCGACGGCGAGCGGTGCCCGCGGTGCGGCGAGCCCGTCGTCCGGGCGGCGTTCATGAACCGGTCCTCGTACTTCTGCCCGCGCTGCCAGCCGAGACGATGAGCTGCAACCCTGGCCTCTGCACTCGGGGACGTGGCGGGTAGGCGATGCAACGCACGGGGCCGGCTCGGGAGCCCGCTGTCCGGGTCCATGGCGCATCGCCGTCCGCGGATCAGCGGTCGAGCTGGAGGCGCGACCAGGACACGCACGCGAGCGCGGCGAAGGCCAGGGCGACCGCCCCGCTGGTGGCGAGCTGTACAACGGTGGCGTCGGTGCCGTCCGACATGGCCCAGAGTGCGGGCGCGGCCAGTGGCATCCAGCCTCCGGCCCCGGCCAGCGCTCCGACTTGGGCGGCGACGACGAGGGCGATGGCACTGCCGACCGCGGCGAGCAGGGAGCGGGTGAGGGTCGCGATCCACGCCACCGGGATCGCGATGCCTGCCGAGAGCATCGCCAGTACCCAGAGCCGCCCGAGCGAGGCCCAGGCGTCGCCGCCCAGTGGCCCGTAACCGATCAGCAGCCCGAGGGCGAGCACGCCGAGCACGAGTGCAATGCCGACCAGGGCGGCCCAGGTCGCGTAGACGAAGAGCTTGGCCAGTGCGATGCGCCCGCGGGTGATGGGCAGCGCGAACAGACCGGTGATGGTGCCGTCGGTGAACTCGCGGCCGAACATCCAGGCCAGCACGGTCCCGAATCCGAGGATCGCTGCGACGGCGGTGATCTGCGTGGCGCCTGCGAGCAGGCCGCCCCAGTTCAGCGCCGCGGCGGGCCCGGCCTGGGCGATGAGCTCGGAGTTGCCGCCGGCCACGCCGGCGGTGATGCCGCCGAGCAGCCCGACCGCGCCGAGCACGACGGCGAGTGTGGCGATCGGACCGACCAGGGACCGCGTCAGCTTGAGTGCTTCAACACGGCAGGCAGCGGTCACCGGATCACCTCCGTGGCCTCGCGGCGTGCATCGTCTTCGCGGATGCGCTCGAAGAACCTGCGTTCGAGGTCGCTTCCGGTGGTGTCGAGCTCCCCGATCAGTCGGCCCGCGTTCATCAGCAGCACGCGGTCGGCGATTCGCGACACTTCGTCGAGGTGGTGACTGCTGACCAGGATCGCCGCGCCCGCTCTCGCGCGTCGGGTCAGTTGCTCGCGCAGCAGGATCACCGAGGCGGGGTCGAGCGTGTTGCTCGGCTCGTCCAGCACGATCAGCCGGGGATCGTGCTGGAGTGCGGCGCCGAGGCCGACGCGCTGCCGGTTCCCCAGTGAGAGGTGGCGGAACCGGCGGTCAGCGACCGGACCGAGTCGCCAGGCATCGATCGAGTCCTCCACCGTGCCCTCCGGGTCGGAGCCGCGGAGCAGACAGGCGATGCGCAGGTTGCTCCGCGCGGTCAGCTCCGAGTAGGCCGGCGGCACCTCGATCAGCGCGCCCACCTGCGCCCACACAGTCGCAGGCACGGCGTCCATCGAGTGGCCGAGAAGCCGGACCACGCCGTGTTGCGGGCGGAGCATCCCGAGCGCGAGCCGCATCAGCGTGGTCTTGCCTGCCCCGTTCAGACCGATCAGCGCGACGATCTCACCCGACTCGACACCGAACGTCAGGTCCCGGACTCCCGCTCCGCCGCGGAACAGGCGGGAGACGTCCTCGAACGCGAGCATGTCACCCACCGCCCAGCACGTCGAGCGCGGCACCGAGCGCGACGTCCAGCGCGGTCTGCTCCGAGCGCGCCCACTCCAACAACGCGGCGCTCAGTCCGGCGATCACTGCGGTCGCCGCGACCCGAGCCTGCGCCTGGCTCGCGCCGCGATCCTCCAGCACGCCCACGAGGGCGGCGACGGTGCCCTCGCTGCCCCGTTCGATCGCTCCGCGCAGCGCCGGCGTCTGCGCGATGATCCGCAGGCGCCCGCGCAGAACCTGCGTAGCCTCTGCGTCGATCTGCGCCCATGCCTGCCTGATGCCCTCAGCGAGCGCGTGCATCACCGGCTCGTCGGCGGGGCGTCCCCGTACCGCCTCGGCCATGAGCGGGTCGAACGGGTCGGCCAGCAGAAGTGCCTCCTTGCTCGGGAAGTGCCGGAACAGCGTCATCTCGCTCACCCCGGCGCGAGCAGCGATCTGCGCGGTGCCGGTCGCCTGGTAGCCCTGCTCCGCGAACAACTCCATGGCCGTCCGGCTCAGCGCTTCATGCGTCCGGCTCCAACGATCCATACCTCTGATGTTAGTCACTAACGATTCACGAGGGAAGGTGTGTCTGCCGGCTGGTCTGGCGGCCACAGTGCTCACCTGCGGGCGGCTCGCACACCGATCCTGGTCCACGAGTCGGTCGGTGCACCCCAACTAGGATGGCGTCGTGGCAGACCAGACCGCGGCACCGGCGGGCCGACCGGACATCGCCGTGATGATCGTCGACGACCACGAGGTGGTGCGCCGGGGGATCGCCGAGGTGGTCGAGCGCGCCGACGGGATGACGGTCGTGGCCGAGGCGGGCTCGGTGGCCGAGGGGGTCCGGCGCGGGACCCTGGTACGTCCCCAGGTGATGCTGGTGGACCTCCAGCTCCCGGACGGCAACGGCATCGACCTGATCGAGGCCCTGCGGGAGCCCCTGCCCGACACCCGGGCCGTGGTGCTGACCTCCTTCGACGACGACGACGCGCTCGCCGCGGCGCTGCGCGTCGGTGCGGCGGCGTACGTGCTCAAGACCGTGCGCGGCGCCGAGATCGCCGAGGTGATCCGCTCCGTCGCGGCCGGTCGCACGCTGCTGGACGAGCGGACGGTGACCCGGCGCCGGGCGGACCACGACGACCCGACCGCGGACCTGACACCGAGCGAGCGCAAGGTGGTCGACCTGATCGGCGAAGGGCTGTCCAACCGCGAGATCGCCGAACGACTCGGTGTCGCGGAGAAGACCGTGAAGAACCACATCACGTCGCTGCTGGCGAAGATGGGTCTGCAGCGCCGCACGCAGGTCGCCGCGTGGGTGGCCGGGCGCCGACGCAGCGCCTGGCGCGGCCCCCAGGACTGAGCAGCGCCGGACCGGCAGCCGTGGATCCCGCTAGGCCCGCCGGCCCAGCGGGGCCTGCCAGGTGAGCAGCGTGCCCCGCCCCGTCGCCGTCCGGCCCAGGCTGAACGTCCCGCCGTAGCGACGGGCCCGGGCGGCCAGGTTGTCCGTACCGGAGCGACGGTCCCGGTCCGGGGGGACACCGGTGCCGTCGTCCTCGACCTCGACCGTCACCGCACCGCCGGTCGCCCTCCCGTGCAGCGCGACCCGCACGGCCACGGCGGTGGCACGCGCGTGCCGTGCGGCATTCGACAGGCCCTCGCGCACGACGGCGACGACGTCGTCGGCCATGTCCTGCCCGACGCGGTCGTCCAGCACGACGGCGTCGTCCGCACCCTCGTCGTCGTCGCCGCCCGGGGCGTCCACCACCCGCCCGTCGACCGTGACCACCAGGGACGGCGCGAAGCCCAGCCCGGTGCGGGCCAGCGAGGCCTCCCGCCGTAGTCGCTCGGTCAGCGGCGCGGAGTCGTCCGGGTCGCGCAGCGCGTGCACGATCGACCGGATCTGACGCACCGACGCGTCCACGTTGTCCAGAGCCGCGTCGAGGATGCCGGTGAGCTCGGCCGGTGCGATGCCGTCGGCGGCGCGGTGCCGGACGTTCTCGAGCTGCATCCCGGTGGCGAAGAGCTGCTGCACGGCGAGGTCGTGCAGGTCCCGGGCGATCCGCTCGCGCTCGTCCAGCAGGGCGGCGAGGTCCTGGGCGTGCCTGGCCTCGGCCAGCAGCAGCGCGAGGGCGGCCTGGGCGGCGTAGGACTCCGCCGTCGCGAGGTCGCTCGGGGCGAAGTCGGGCTCGCCGACCCGGCGCAGCAGGATCAGCACCCCGACGGCCCCGGACTCGGCCCGCATGGGTGCGTACAGCGCCGGCCCGAACTGCTTCATCGCCCGCACGCGCATCGCACGGGCCCGGGACATCGAGTCCACCACCAGCCCGATGCCGTCCCGCAGCACGGTGTGTGCCCGGCCGTCGGGCGGCATCACGGTCCCGAGCAGGTCGTCCGCGCCCACACCGTCCACGATCTCCATCACCAGGCCGTCGCCGAGGCCGGGGAGGACCAGCGCCGCGGTGTCCGCACCGGCGACCTCCCGGGACGCCACGGCCACCCGGGCCAGGACGTCCTCCTGCTCGGCGCCGGACAGCAGCATCGTGGTGATCTCCTGCCCGGCGCGCAGCCACCGTTCGCGCCGGTCGGCCTCGGCGAAGAGCTGTGCGTTGCGGATCGCGACCGCCACCGCGGTCCCGAGCGTGCCGACGACCTCGTCGTCGGCGTCGGTGAAACCACCCGGCTTGTCCGCCAGGTACAGGTAGCCGTAGACCAGGTCGCGCACCCGGACCGCGGTACCGAGGAAGGACCTCATGTGCGGGTGGTGCTCGGGGAAGCCCCGGAAGGTGGGGTGCTCCGTGAGGTCGTCGAGCCGCAGCGTGCCGTGCGGCGGGATGGCGCTGAGCACGCCGATGCCGTGCGGCGGGCGGCCCAGCAGTGCGGCGACGTCGTCGTCGAGCCCGGTGTGCACGAAGGCGGTCGACCGGCCGCTCGCGTCGAGCACGTTGATCGCGCCGTAGGCCGCCCCGGTGAGCTCCGTGCTCGCATCGACGAACCGTTGGAGCACGACCGGCAGATCGAGGTCCGAGGCCAGGTCGAGGGCGGCACGCAGCAGGTCACCGGCCTCGTGCGTGCGCTGGCTCGCGGTCGTGTCGGGCACCTGACGGCCTCCGTCCTCGATCCCGGTGGCTGTGCGCACCGTCCTCCGCACGCTACCGGCCCACGGCGTGCCCGAAGCGGGCCGTCGGTCCCATGCGATCGGGCGTGTACGTAGGTCACGAGAAGGTAACTGTGCGATACTGACCACGGCAGAGCAGGTCGCCACACCGGCCTCTCTCCGACGTTTTCCGCTGGTGGGCCCGCGGCCCGCCGGGCGCCGCAGCCGTCCACACGACGGCTGGGCAGGCGCCGGCGCCGCCCGCACGCACAGCGTGACGACCCGACGACTTCCGTCGCGTGGCACCGACTGCCACGACGACGACCGAACCGCCCGAAGGCCGACGAGTGTGGGCAGCCAGCGGGCCTGGAGTACCTCGTGACCAACGAGAACGCATCCGACGACACCACCACCGATCGCGACACGAGCGACCACGACACGGGATCGAGCACGGACGCGGGTGCTGCCCCGCCGGCTCGGCGCAGGTCGCGGCGGGCGACCTCGGCGGTCACCACGCCGAAGCGCGAGGAGCCGGCGCAGACCGGGCCCGACGAGGGTGCCGACGACGCATCCACCGGTGACTCCCTGACCGGTGACGCCCCGACCAAGAAGTCGACACGGTCCGCCGGTAGCACGTCCGCGAAGAAGTCCAGTGCCAGGTCTGCCGCGAAGAAGTCCGCTGCCGCGGGGGCCGACGAGCAGGACGTCGACGCCGGTCCCGACCAGGACGGCACCAGGGCCAGGTCCGGCGGTGGCCGCCGCAGGAAGTCCTCCGACACGTCCGCGCAGGGCCCAGGATCCGACGAGGGCACGGCGCCGGAAGCCGCGACCGAGGACGTCGAGCCGGCCCAGGAGGGTTCCGGCGCCCGCAAGGCGCCGAGGTCCGCGGCGAAGAAGTCGGGCACCAGGAAGGCCAAGGCGACCGAGCAGTCCGACGCGGGCGACCCGGGAACGGCGCCCGCCGAGGGTGCCGACGTCGACCAGTCCGGTGCGCAGGACGCCGGGACCGGGTCGAACCCGCGCCTGGCGACGACGGCGCTGCTGTTCCAGCCGCCGGAGCCGACCCGGACGCGGCGTCGGGCCCAGTCGCCCGCCGGCCCGCCCAGGGCGGACGAGGCCGATGACGACGCCGATGACGAGACCGAGGACGAGGAGCAGCTCGACGAGACGTCGAGCGGAGCGGCCCGCCCGGGCGCAGACGACGCAGCCGACGACGCAGCGGACGACGAGACCGGTGGGGACGACGACGACACCCAGGGCGACGAGCGTGGCGCAGGTGCTCCCCGCCGACGTCGGCGCCGCGGGGGGCGCGGGCGCCGCGGTCGGTCCGGCTCCGGTCAGGGCGGTGGTTCGGCGGAGTCCGAGGGCTCCGGCGACCAGCCCGACGACGACCGTTCCGACGAGGGTGACGGCCAAGACGGCGAGTCCGAGGCCTCGCAGGACGAGAACGGCGGCTCGGGCGGCTCCGGCGAGGGCACCAGCAGCTCCAGCAGACGCCGGCGCCGCCGCAGACGTGGTTCGCGGGGGGACTCGTCGGACGGCAACGGCAACGGCAACGGCCGGTCCCGCTCGGGTCGCGGCGACGAGGTGACCGCCCTCAAGGGGTCGACGCGGCTGGAGGCCAAGCGTCAGCGACGCCGGGAGGGTCGCGACGCGGGCCGGCGCCGCACCGTGGTCACCGAGAGCGAGTTCCTGGCCCGCAGGGAGTCCGTCGACCGGGCGATGATCGTGCGCGAGTCCGACGGCCGCGTGCAGATCGCGGTGCTGGAGGACGGCGTGCTGGTCGAGCACTTCGTCTCGCGCTCCGCCCAGAACGGTCAGGCGTCGATGGCGGGCAACGTCTACCTCGGCCGGGTGCAGAACGTGCTGCCCAGCATGGAGGCGGCGTTCGTGGACGTCGGCAAGGGTCGCAACGCGGTGCTCTACGCCGGCGAGGTCAACTGGGACGCCGCCGGGATGGAGGGCCAGCCCCGGCGCATCGAGCAGGCGCTGAAGTCCGGCGACTCCGTCCTGGTGCAGGTCACCAAGGACCCGATCGGGCACAAGGGTGCACGGCTGACGTCGCAGATCACGCTGGCCGGCCGCTACCTGGTCTACGTCCCCGGCGGGGGCATGACCGGCATCTCCCGCAAGCTGCCGGAGAACGAGCGCGCCCGGCTCAAGAAGATCCTGCGCGAGATCGTGCCGGACGCCGCGGGCGTCATCGTGCGTACCGCCGCGGAGGGTGCCTCGGAGGAGGAGCTGCGCAACGACGTCCAGCGGCTGAAGGACCAGTGGACGGCGATCGAGAAGAAGGCGGGGACGGCGTCGGCCCCCGCGCTGCTCCAGGGGGAGCCGGACCTGGCGATCCGGGTGGTCCGGGACATCTTCAACGACGACTTCGGCTCGCTGGTGGTCGCCGGCGACGGCGCGTGGTCGACGATCTCCGAGTACGTCCAGGCGATGGCTCCGGACCTGATGGCCAAGGTCAGTCGCTGGGAGGGCGACGGCGACGTGTTCGCCGAGCACCGGATCGACGAGCAGCTCGCCAAGGGCATGGACCGCAAGGTCTGGCTGCCCTCGGGCGGGTCGCTGGTGATCGACCGGACCGAGGCGATGACCGTCGTGGACGTCAACACCGGGAAGTTCACCGGCTCGGGCGGGACGCTCGAGGAGACCGTGACCCGCAACAACCTGGAGGCGGCCGAGGAGATCGTCCGCCAGCTCCGGCTGCGCGACATCGGCGGCATCATTGTGATCGACTTCATCGACATGGTGCTGGAGAGCAACCGGGACCTGGTGCTGCGCCGCATCGTGGAG
>CAYQFJ010000058.1:0-15418 GCA_964416715.1 uncultured Actinotalea sp.
GTCGACGCCCACCTGACCGCCGCCGGTGACCTCGCCTCGCCCGACGCCGACGCGCGCGCCAAGGCGAAGGCCGCCGCGCAGGCCAGCGGCTTCTACGCGCGCTGGCTGCCGCGGCTCGTCGTCGGGCAGGGCAGCCGGCCGGGCTCGTACGCGGACTTCGGCCCGCTGGCCCGGCACGTGCGCTACGTCGAGCGCACCTCACGACGACTGGCACGGCAGACCTTCTACGCGATGGCGCGGCACCAGGCCGGCTTGGAGAAGCGGCAGGCGCTGCTCGGACGGATCGTCGACATCGGCGCAGAGCTCTTCGCGATGGCGGCCGTGTGCGTCCGCGCCCACGAGATCCGCGCGCGCGACCGCGGCGAGGGCCGGGCGGCGTACCGGCTCGCCGACACGTTCTGCGGGCAGTCCCGCCAGCGGATCGACACCCTGTTCGACCGGCTGTGGGACAACACCGACCGGCGGGACCAGAAGCTCGCCCGCGCCGTCCTCGCCGGTGATCTGACCTGGCTCGAGCGCGGGGTGATCGACCAGTCCGAGGGCACCGGACCGTGGATCGCCGACGCACCCCCGGGGCCCTCGACCGTCGAGAACCGGCACCGCCGCTACCGCTGAGCGCTACCTCGCGCCGGCGAGCACCTCGCGCAGCCTCGCAGCGAACGCCTCCGGCTCACCCTGCTGGCCGAACTCGCCGCCGAGGAACCCACCGTGGTGGCTCGGGAAGACGACGAGATCCTCGTCCAACGCTTCCGCGAGCGCCTCGGACGTGCGCCAGGTGATCGTCCCGCGGCTCTCGATCCCCCCGGCCACGACGATGCCGTGCGCCCGCAGTGCCGCGATGTCCGGTTCGTAGGCGGTCACCGCCGCGGAGGCGCCGGACAGCAGCGGGTCGTCACGTGTGCCGTCGTCCTCGGTCGGCAGGCCGAACGCCGCCGGGTCAGGCTCCTGCTGGCCGAACTCCGCGGTGAACTCACCGGGCCAGGACGACAGCGCGATGAACATCGCCATGCCCGCGCCCCACCCGCGTTCCTGGTACACCGAACCGACCCGGGCCTCCGCCGCGAAGGCCTGCTCGGCGTCTGGAAGCAGGCGCAGCACCGGCGGCTCGTGCGCGACCACCGTGCGCACGTCCCCGGGGTGCGCGGCGACCAGTGCCAGCGAGGTCACGGCGCCACCGCTGCTGCCGAACAGGTCGACCGGACCGACGCCGAGCGCCGCGATCAGGTGGTGCAGGTCCTCGGCCTGCTGCCGTGGGTCGTGCTCTTGGCTGCTGTCACGTCGGGTGCTGCGTCCCAGACCGCGCGGGTCGTAGGTGATCACCGTCCGGTCACCGAAGAAGCCCGCGAGGGTCTCGAAGCCACTGGCGTCCATCGGCTGCCCGATCATGAGCAACGGAGGCGTTCCGTCGGCGGTCGGTAGCGGGCCACGGACGTCATAGGCCAGGTCGGCGTCCGCCAGCTCCAGAACTCGCGTGGTCGAGGTGGGCATCACGACTGCTCCCGTCGTCGAGGGGCCGCGCACTCCGCCGGCCTTCACGGATACAGACTTCTTGCGCAATCGAAACTCATCGGTACCGCGCCGCGCACTTCCGCGGCACACGCTCACGCTTCCGCCTGTGGACGACGGCCGCGGGGTTCTTCACCGCGCCAGGCTTGCCGGTGATGACGAACCCCACGCTTCCGACCACCGTCCGCACCCAGGCCGAGCTCGAGGAGCTCTGGCGGCTGCTGATGAACCCGCTCGGTTTCAGCAGGGCGAGGCTCTACTTCTTCCTGATCGATGACGACCACCCGGTCCCGGGCCTGGTCGAGATCGACGACCTGCCCCGCTCCCCCGGACCAGGCGACGTCGACGGCTTCGCCCAGTTCCTGGCGCCCTTCGACACGCGGGCCGCACCACGCACCCGCATCGCCTTCCTGCTCGCTCGCCCGGGGTCCGGCGGCGCCGACACGCGGGATCGTGCGTGGGCCCGCGCGGTGCACGACGCCGCGCGCCGGGCGGGGGCCGTGTGCGACACCGTCCATCTGGCCACGAACGACACGATCGTGGCGATCACGCTCGACGACCTGGGCATAGCGGCTGGATGACAGCTGCGGGCCGTCGATCCCTGGGCCGGCGGCCGCTGCGGCCTCCCCGGCCGACTCGCCTGCGAGATGTCTCGCGAAGCCAGGGGCGCGTGTCAGGGGTGGCCATGTCTCGCGGCGCCAGGGTCGCGTGTCAGGGGTGGGCACTAGTGTCGAACGCGTGTTCGATGAATCCGGAAGTGGGCGAAGTGGGCTCAGTGACGCCGTGGGCGACGCGCGTCCCGAAGCTGCCCCCGCACGCCCCACGGCGGCGGAGGGGACCTGGGAAGCAGCGCACCCGCTGGCCGCGGAGCTGGACGGCGCCCGCCCAGGGATCGAGCTGGCGACCGTGCTCGCCGCCCTGACACCGGCCGATGTCGACGACGCGGCTCTGGTCGAGATGGTCGCCGGGTGGGAGCGAATCAGCTCCTGGGCAGCCGCGGCGCAGGCGTCGGTTCTCGCCGAGATGGGTCGGCGCCGCCAGTGGAGTCCGGACGAGGAGTTCCTCCCGTCCGAGGTCGCCGCGCGGTTGGCGATCACCGGTCGCGCAGCCGGGAACAAGGTGGACCTGGCCATCCGGCTCGAGCACTCCCCTGCGGTGGCGGACGCACTGGCCACGGGCGCGCTCGACGTGGCCAAGGCGACCGCCCTGACCCGCTCGACGGCGCACCTCGGCCTGGCGACCGCCCGCACGGTCCAGGAAGCAGTCCTGGACCGGGCACCGGGCCTCACCTGCCCGCAGCTGCGGAACGCGGTCCGACGGCTGGAGCTGACACTCGATCCCCAGGCGGCTGCCGAGCGCCACGAACGCGCCAAGGAGGACCGCGCCGTGACACTCACGCCGGCCTCGGACTCGATGGCCTGGCTGACTGCCTACCTCCCGGCCGACGACGCGATGCGCGTGATGACCGGCATCGACCTCCTCGCCCGAGACGGTGACTGCGGTCGGCCCGACGACTACCGCGGGATCGACGCCCGCCGCGCCGACGCGCTGGTCGACGTGTTCAGCGACGTCCTCGACACCGGCACCTGGTCCGGCGGCTCCGTCGATGCCGCGGGGCGGGGGCACGCCGGGTCGGTTGCGCGCGCTCGACGGCGGTACCGCCACCCGCATCTGAACGTGACCGCCTCAGCCAGCACCCTGTTGAGTCTGGACGACGCTCCCGCCGAGCTCACCGGCTACGGACCGATCCCGGCCACGATGGCCCGCAAGATCGGCGCACGGTCCACCTGGGAACCGCTGCTGGTCGACGACCGCACCGGCGCCATGCTCGCCCGCGCGGGGCGCAGCTACCGACCCGGACCGGTCCTGACGGGCGACGTCATCCGTCGCGACGTGACCTGCACGTTCCCCGGGTGTCGGACGCCGGCAGCTCAGTCGGACCTCGACCACATCGAGCCCTTCGACCGAGACCGGCCGGCGGCGGAGCAGACGCACCACGCCAACCTGCACGCCCTGTGCCGATACCACCACCGGCTCAAGACCCACAGCGGTTGGCGCGTCGAGCGTGACCCGAGCACTGGGATCACCATCTGGCACGCACCGACCGGGCACGCCTACGCACGCGACCCGGTCGCCGTCGGCCCGACGAAGGTCGAACGGTCCCGGACCGACCCGCCAGAACCTCGACCCGACCCGCCAGAACCCGAACCCGACGCACCACGACGTGAACCCGGCCCACCAGAACCTGAACCCGGCCGACCGAGACCGGAGCGCGATCCGACGGGACGTCCACCGTTCTGACGAGCTCGGCCGCGCCGTCGAACCCGCTGCCCACAGGCGTCCTTGCCCTCGAACGAGTCGACGAGCGACGGGCATGCCTTCGTCGTGCATCCTGGAGCTGGTCGGTCGACACCGATCGGACTCCTCTCGACCTCTCCCTTCACTACCTACGATCGATGAGGAAGCACACCGGCCCACGACAGCAAGAGGATCGATGCCCGACTACGGCCACGAGCTGCTCTTCGGCTCCTTCATCACGCCCAGCAACGCCGACCCGCAGCGTCCGGTGGAGCTGGCGATCGCGTCCGAGCGCGCAGGGTTGGACCTGGCCACCTTCCAGGACCACCCCTACCAGCCGGCGTTCCTCGACACCTGGACGCTGATGTCCTACGTCCTGGCCCGCACCGAGCGTCTGCGGGTCGCCGGGAACGTGCTCAACCTCCCGCTGCGTCCGCCGGCGGTCCTGGCCCGCGCGGCCGCGAGCCTCGACCTGCTCTCCGGCGGCCGGTTCGAGCTCGGGCTGGGAGCGGGCGGGTTCTGGGACGCCATCGAGGCGATGGGTGGACGCCGCCTGTCCCCCGGGCAGAGCGTGGAGGCGCTGAGCGAGGCGATCGACGTCATCCGGGCGTTGTGGGACACCGAGGACCGCTCCCGGCTCCAGCTCGACGGCACGTACTACCGGCTCGACGGCGCCAAGCGCGGGCCCGCGCCCGCGCACGACATGGGCATCTGGATCGGCGCGTACAAGCCGCGCATGCTCCGGCTGATCGGCACCAAGGCCGACGGGTGGCTCCCGTCCCTGCCGTACGTGAAGTCCCTGGACGAGCTCGCCACGGCCAACGCCACCATCGACGAGGCCGCCGAGGCCGCGGGCCGCCCACGGTCGGCGATCCGTCGGCTGGTCAACGTCGGCGGGCAGTTCGGCCCACCGAGCGACCGACTGCTGTCCGGGCCGCCCGAGCAGTGGGTCGAACAGCTCGCCGTGCTCACGCTCGAGTACGGCTTCAGCGGCTATCTCGTCATGGGCGACGACGAGCGGATCCTCCAGATCGTCGGGCAGGAGGTGGCCCCCGCGCTGCGCGAGCTGGTCGCGGCCGAGCGGAGTGCTCGCTCTTGACCGACTACGGCCACCCGATCCGGTTCGGCACCTTCATCACCCCCACCAACGTCGAACCGGACACCCCCGTGGAGCTCGCCCGGCTCAGCGAACGGCTCGGCTACGACCTCGTGACGTTCCAGGACCACCCGTACCAGCCGCGGTTCACCGACACGTGGACGCTGCTGAGCTGGGTCGCCGCCCGTACCGAGCGCATCCGGCTCGCCGCGAACGTCCACAACGTGCCGATGCGCCCGCCGACAGTCCTCTCGCGGTCCGCGGCGAGCCTCGACCTGCTCTCCGGCGGTCGGCTGGACCTCGCCCTCGGAGCCGGCGCCGTCTGGGACGCCATGGAGGCGATGGGCGTCGACCGACTCACCCCCGGGCAGTCGGTGGACGCCCTGGGCGAGGCGATCGACGTCGTCCGCGCGCTCTGGGAGACCGGTGGTCCGCCCGTGCGGTTCGACGGCAGGCACCACCGGCTGGACGGTGCCCAGCCCGGCCCGGCGCCCGCGCACAACGTACCGATCTGGGTCGGGGCTCTCGGCCCCCGCATGCTCCGGCTCATCGGCGCCAAGGCCGACGGCTGGCTCCCCTCCCTGAGCCGACTCCGGCCGGGTGACCTCGCTGCGGGCAACGCGATCATCGACCAGGCCGCGCACGACGCCGGTCGCGACCCGCGCGAGATCCGTCGCCTGGTGAACATCTCGGGTGAGCTCACCGCGACCCCCGGCGGGTTCCTCGTCGGCCCGCCCGAGCAGTGGGTCGACGACCTGCTCCGGCTCGCGGTCGAGGACGGCGTCTCGACGTTCGTGCTCGCCTCCGACGAGCCCACCACCCTGCACCGGTTCGCCGAGGACGTCGCGCCGGCACTTCGCGAGGCGGTCGCACGCGAGCGTGCCACGGCCGGGACGGTCGAGGAGACCGTGCCGAGTCTGCGGGTCCGGTCGCGCCGTCGCGCGGGCATCGACTACGGGGCGATCCCGGCCTCCCTCGCCGACGCGATCATCGAACCGGGCGACGCCGCGTTCGGCGGGGTGCGCAACAACTACCTGCGCGGCGGGTCACCCGGGCTCGTGCTGCTCCCCCGCACCGCGCCCGAGGTGGCCGACGCGCTCACCTACGCGCGCGCACAGCCGGTGCCGCTCGGCGTCCGCAGCGGCGGCCACGGGGTCAGCGGCCGGTCGACCAACGACGGCGGGATCGTGATCGACCTCTCCCGCCTGAACCGGATCGAGGTGCTGGACGAAGCCACCCGGCGGGTCCGGGTCGAGCCGGGCGCACGGTGGGCCGACGTGGCCGCGGCACTCGCACCGCACGGGTGGGCGCTCACCTCGGGCGACTCGGGCGGCGTCGGCGTCGGGGGGCTGGCGACCGCCGGAGGGATCGGCTGGTTGTCCCGCAAGCACGGGCTCACCATCGACCACCTGCACGCGGTGGACCTGGTCCTGGCGGACGGCACCGGCGTGCGCGCGTCCGACACCGAGCACCCAGACCTGTTCTGGGCGGTGCGGGGGGCCGGGGCGAACGTGGGGATCGTCACGGCGTTCGAGCTCGAGGCGGACGAGGTCGGCGAGGTCGGCTTCGCCCAGCTCGCCTACGACGCGAGCGACCTCTCCGGGTTCCTGCAGCGCTGGGGTGCGGCCGTCGAGGCGGCACCGCGGGACGTGACGAGCTTCCTGATCGTCGGCCGTTCGGGCGAGGGCGCGGTCGTGGCGCAGGTGATGACCGTGGTCGACTCGTCCGACCCGGACACGATCCTCGAGCACCTCCAACCCTTCGCACGGATCGCCCCGCTCGTCGGTCAGTCCGTTCAGCTTGCGCCGTACTCCGCGGTGATCGTGCCGCCGTTCGGGCCGCACGCGGGGCGCGGGGAGCCGGTGACGCGGTCGTCGCTCATCGAGCACCTCACGCCGGAGGTGGCCGATGCCGCGGCGCAGGTGGTGCTGAGCGGGGCCTCGTACTTCTTCCAGATCCGGTCGGTCGGCGGGGCGGTGTCCGACGTCGCACCGGAGGCCACCGCGTACCCGCACCGGTCGGCGAACTTCTCGCTCGTCGCGTTCGGGGGAAGTCGCACACGGCTGGACGACGCCTGGGACCCGCTGCACGAGCACGCCGTCGGGCTGTACCTGAGCTTCGAGACCGACCCGAGACCCGAGCGGCTGGTCGATGCGTTCGGGACGGCGGGGCTGGCGCGGCTGCGCGGGATCAAGCACCGCTACGACCCGGACGGCGTCTTCCGCGACAACTTCGACGTCTTCGGTGGCCCTGTCCGCAGCGGCGAACCGGTCATAGGATGACCGCGGAGGCGATCACATGGGTACCGGAACCCTGGCAGAGGCGCTCGAGCGTGAGCACCACGAGATCGACGCGGGGATCGACGAGTTCGTCGCCGGGCAGACGGCGGGGCGTCCGGACCTCGCACCGCTGAACCGGGCGACGACCGCGCTGCGCCGGCACATCTACCTCGAGGAAGAGCTCGTCTTCCCGCCACTGCGCGCATCCGGGCTGTTCGCCGCGATCATGGTGATGCTCCGCGAGCACGGCGAGATCTGGACGGCGATGGACGCGCTCGAAGCCGAGGTCGCGGCCGATCCGACCAGCGCCGCTGTGCGCGAGCGGTGCGCCGAGCTGCTCGCCCTCCTGGAGGCGCACAACGCCAAGGAGGAGCCGATCATCTACCCGCAGACCGATGCGACCCTCGGCCCCGAGGCGGCCGCGACCCTGCGTGAGTTCCTCGCCTCCGGGCGGATGCCGGATGGTTGGGTCTGCGCGAAGGCCAGCGCCTGACAGGACCCACTGCGCGCTCGTTCACCGGCACACGAGCCTACTTCTTGACCAGCCCGCCGCTGACCCAGGTCCGGATCGCCGCGACGTCCTGTTTGCCGAGCTCCATCCGCGCACCGTGGCACAAGCCTATGACGTTGTCCGCCCAGGTCTCCGCGATCTTCTTCACCGGTGGCCGGGCCGTGAGGTCCAGCCCCGCATAGAGCACCCCCGCGATGACGGTGTTCACCGATCCCCGCCCGATCGGCTCCCCCGCCGCCTGGCACGCGTCGCGCACCCGCCGCGCCGTCTCGGTGCGCTCGAAGGGGTGGTTCGCGACGTCGTCGGCCAGGGCCTCCAGCAGGAACCGGTACCGCTCCGGGGGCAGGTTGGGGATGTCGGTCACGTCAACCACCTGACGCTGCAGCGGCGGCAGGTCCACCCCTCCCGCGCCGGGCAGGTCCGCCTCGGAGAACCGCTTCGGGTCCCAGACGAACCCGGACGCCGCGGCCAGCTCGGGGACCGCGCGCGCCAGCCACGGGAAGAAGCTCCCCACCCCCTCCCAGTCCGAGGTGAGCGAGGAGTCCGCCTGCTGGGCCGCCTGGGCCACGGCCCCACCGTTGAGAGGACGGTCCGCGGACCGCACCAGCCGCAGCACCGCACGTCGCGCCGCCCGGCTGCCCACCTGCTGCTCTCCCGACGGCTCCTTTCCGGACCGTCCTTGTCCGGACCCCGTCTCCTTGCCCGATCCGTCGGCCTCCTTGCCCCCGGCCTGACTCTCGGGTGCGGCGGCGACCGCGCTTCGTCCCTCGCCGGTGCCCCCGGCGTCGTCGAGCACGGTCAGCTCGGGGTCGCGCACCAGCTCGGCGAGCTCGTCGGCGGTGACCACCGTGTCCGCCACCGCGCGATAGGCGCTCGCGGCCGGGCTCGCCGTCACGATCGTGACGCGGCGGTCCTCAGCCCGGCAGCGCAGCGCCAGCGGCGTGAAGTCGGCGTCGGCGGAGACGATGACGAACTCGTCGTAGCGCGTCTGGGCGGTCAGCGCGTCCACCGCGTCGAGCACCAGGTTGATGTCCGCGCTGGACTTGCCCTGCTGGGTCAGCGACGGGCAGTCGACGACGCTGAAGCCGGCGCGCGTGAAGTTGGGGCGGAAGCCCGCGAACCGCGCCGGGTTCAGGTAGCACGAGCGGACCAGGAACCGTCGGCTGAAGTCTCCGTCGATGTCGTTGCCGGACTCCAGGGCCGCCAGCCACGTCCCCGGCGAGGTCGCGAACGCCTCCGCCGCCTCGGGATCCAGGCGCCGCAGCCCGATGTACACGTTGTCGAAGTCCACGAAGAGCGCACTGCGCAGCCGTCTGCCGTTGTCGTTGATCACACGGGCCATCTTCCCCTGTCGGCCTCGGGTCGCACACACCGACGCACGGGCGCACGCGGAGCGCTTCTGTTCTGCACGAGCCCTTCCTCCGGACGAGGCGACCAGCCGTAGGCTCCAGCTGTGTCCGCCCGGCAGACGGCGCCGCTGACGGCGCAGATCACCGCGCGGCTCCGCGCTGCCGGGTGCGTGCGCGCCGAGGCCGAGGCCGCCCTTCTCGTCGCCGAGGCCGGTGCACGGACCGCGGACCTCGACGAGCTGGTCCGCCGACGTGAGGCCGGCGAGCCGCTGGAGCGCGTGCTCGGCTGGGCTGAGCTGGGTGGGCTGCGGGTGTCCGTGGCGCCCGGCGTCTTCGTCCCCCGGCACCGCTCGACGCTGCTGGCCGCCGAGGCCGCGGCACTGGCCCGAGCAGTCCCCGGGCGGCCGGTGGTGCTCGACCTGTGCTGTGGGACCGGAATCCTCGGCGCACTGGTCGCCGACGCGCTGCGTCCCGACGGGCTGGAGCTGGTCGCGGCCGACGTCGACCCGGCTGCTGTCGCGTGCGCGCGGGAGAACCTGCGGCCGTGGGGCGCCGAGGTGTACGAGGGCGACCTCTTCGCTCCCCTGCCCCGGACGCTGCGCGGCCGGGTCGACGTGCTGGTCGCCAACGTCCCGTACGTACCGACGGCCCGGATCGCCTCGCTGCCGCCCGAGGCACGCGACCACGAGGCCCGCTCGGCGCTCGACGGCGGGCCGGACGGCCTCGACCTGCTGCGCCGGGTGGCCGCGGAAGCGCCCTCATGGCTGGCGCCCGGCGGGCACCTGCTGGTGGAGGTGAGCACCGGCCAGGCGGACGACGCCGCGGACGTGCTGGTCGCAGCGGGACTGGCCCACCGGCTCGTGCGCGACGAGGACGCCGTGGTCGTGGTCGGAGCCGTTCGGCGCGGCTGAGTGTCGGCCCCGGTGCCTACGATGGGTCGCCGCCGTAGGGCACGTCCCGGCTGGCCTCGATGACGACAAGGATCCCAGTGACCGCACCGTCCGACCTGCACACCGCGACCGACCTTCCCCCGGGTCAGTCGCCGTGGCCCGCGCTGTGGGCGCTGGTGGTCGGCTTCTTCATGATCCTGGTCGACTCGACCATCGTCTCCGTGGCGACCCCGGCGATCATGGTCGGGCTGGACACCGACGTGACCACCGCGATCTGGGTCACCAGCGCCTACCTGCTCGCCTACGCGGTGCCGCTCCTGGTCACCGGCCGTCTCGGGGACCGGCTCGGCCCGAAGAGGGTCTACCTCGCCGGGCTGACCGTGTTCACCCTCGCCTCGCTGTGGTGCGGCCTGACCGACACGGTCGAGGGGCTGATCTGGGCGCGCGTGGTCCAGGGGCTCGGCGCCTCCATGATGACGCCGCAGACCATGGCCGTGATCACGCGCACCTTCCCGGCGGTGCGCCGCGGCAGCGCGATGGCGCTGTGGGGCGCCGTCGCGGGACTGGCCACGCTGGTCGGGCCGATCCTCGGCGGCGTCCTGGTGGACAGCGCCGGGTGGGAGTCGATCTTCCTGGTGAACGTGCCGGTCGGGGTGCTCGCGTTCGTGCTGGCCTGGCGCCTGGTCCCGCGACTGCCGACGCACTCGCACAGCTTCGACGTCGTCGGTGTGGTGCTCAGCGCCGTGGCGATGTTCCTGATCGTCTTCGGGCTCCAGGAGGGGCAGGCGTACGGCTGGGGGCCCATCGTCGGCGTGATCTCCGTCCCCGCGCTCATCGCCGCCGGCGTGGTCACCCTGGCCGTGTTCGTCTGGTGGCAGAGTCGCATCCGGACCGAGCCGCTTGTGCCGCTGCGGCTGTTCCGGGACCGCAACTTCTCGCTCGCCAACACGGGCATCTCGATGGTGGGGTTCGCCATCACGTCGATGGCCCTGCCGTTCATGTTCTACGCCCAGGGGGTGCACGGCTACACCCCCACCCAGGCGGCCCTCCTGATGGTGCCGATGGCCGTGATCAGCGGTGCGCTCGCCCCGCTCGTCGGCCGTCTGGTCGACCGGCTGCACCCCCGCCCGCTGTCCGCGTTCGGGTTCCTGAGCACCGCCACCGGGCTGTGGCTCGTCACCCGCGCGATGACCCCGGGCAGCGAG
This sequence comes from uncultured Actinotalea sp., assembly GCA_964416715.1. Taxonomy (GTDB): domain Bacteria; phylum Actinomycetota; class Actinomycetes; order Actinomycetales; family Cellulomonadaceae; genus Actinotalea. The sequence continues at coordinate 11,135 of CAYQFJ010000058.1, forward strand.
GTCTGGCACCTGCTGGCACCGATGGCGATCGTCGGAGTGGGCAGCGCGTTCCTCTGGGCCCCGCTGAGCACGACGGCGACCCGCAACCTGCCGATGGCGTCGGCCGGGGCGGGGGCAGGGGTCTACAACACGACCCGGCAGGTCGGGGCGGTGCTCGGCAGCGCCGCGATCGCCGCCGCGATCGCCGCCCGCCTCGCCGCGCGCCTGCCCGGGGCCGGCGGTTCGACCGAACGGTTCCAGGCGACCGGGGGCGCGATGCCGCCCGAGGTCGCCGGACCGTTCGCGGGCGCCATGGGTGAGGCGATGCTGGTGCCGGTCGCGGCGCTGCTGGTGGGTGCGGTCGTCGTGGTGTTCTTCGAGCGCCCCGCGCACGTTCGTCCATCGGCCCGGGCCCGTCGGTCGGCCGGGGCCGAGCCATCGGTCACCGGCTAGGGTGACCGGCGTGATCAGACACGTCGCCATGTTCCGCTGGGCCGAGGGCACGACGTCCCAGCAGGTGGCCGCGGCCACCGAGGCCCTGCACGCCCTGCCCGGGCGGGTCCCGACCATCCGCGGGTACGTCGTCGGGCCGGACCTGGAGCTCGGCGGAGGTCGCTGGGACTTCGTGGTGACCGGTGACTTCGACGACGTCGCCGGCTACCGGGAGTACGCCGAGCACCCGGCGCACCTCGAGGTGATCGCCGAGCACTTCACGCCCATCATCGGTGAGCGCGCCTCGATCCAGATCGAGTTCTGACCGGTCCGCCCCCCGGGGCGGGAGCCCGCTCCCTCGGGAGTGTCAGACCGCGGCCGTCTCCAGCGCCGGCTCCGGCTCGGCGTCGGATCCCGATCCGGCTGCCTGCTCCGGGACCCGCAGCGCGAGGGCGGCCGGGATGGCCAGCAGCGAGATGCACGCACCGACCAGGAAGGCCGTGTGCGCGCCGCCCGCCATCGCCTCCACCTCGTTCGCACCGCCGTCGGCCAGGACGATCGACCGCGCGGTGAGCACGGTGACGAACAGCGCCGTCCCCGCCGCGCCGGCCACCTGCTGCAGCGTGCCGAGTCCCGCGCTCCCGTGCGAGTACAGCTGCGCGGGCAGCGAGCCCAGGGCCGACGTGAACAGCGGCGTGAACATGAGCGAGAGGCCGACGCCCAGCAGCGCGTGCACCGCCATCAGGACCCAGGCCGAGGTACCGCCGCCGAGCAGCAGGGCGAACGCCCAGGACGCCGCGCTGACCACGATCGAGCCCGGCACCAGCAGGACCCTCGGCCCCACGCGGTCGTACGCACGCCCGACCAGAGGCGCCAGCAGACCCATCAGCAGCCCGCCCGGCAGCAGCAGCAGACCGATCTCGAGCGCCTCGATCCCCAGCACGTTCTGCGCGTACAGCGGCAGCAGGATCAGCGTGCCGAACAGCGCCATCATGCTGATCACCATCACCCCGAGCGCCACCGAGAACGTCGGGGAGGCGAACGGCCGCAGGTCGAGCAGCGCCCGGTCCGAGCGCTGGAGGTGGAGCTGCCGCCACACGAAGACCGCCAGTGCCACCAGCCCGACCAGCAAGGGCGTCCACGCCCCGGCCGCCCCGGACACGGCCGCGCGGCCGAACTGGCTCAGCCCGTAGACGATCCCGCCGAACGCGAGCGCCGCGAGCACCACGGAGCCGACGTCGACCCGCGCGTACCGCGGGGTCGTCAGGTTCGTCAGCCGTGCGGCTCCGAGAGCCAGCGCGCCGACGGCGATCGGCAGCACGAGGCCGAACAGCCACCGCCAGTCCAGGAAGGTCAGCACGAGGCCGGAGAGCGTCGGTCCCAGGGCGGGTGCCACCGAGATGACGATCGAGATGTTGCCCATCGTCCGGCCTCGGCTGGACGACGGGGTCACCGTCATCACCGTCGTCATCAGCAGCGGCATCATGATCGCGGTACCGCCGGCCTGGATCATCCGACCGGCGAGCAGCACCTCGAAGCCCGGCGCCAGGAAGCACACCAGCGTGCCGCTGGTGAAGAGCCCCATCGCGGTCAGGAACGTCGCCCGCGTGCTGACCCGCTGGATCACGAAGCCGGTCACCGGGATGACCACGGCCATCGTGAGCATGAAGGCCGTCGTCACCCACTGCGCGGTGGCCGCGGTGATGGCGAGGTCGCTCATCAGGTGCGGCAGGGCGACGCTCATCACCGTCTCGTTGAGGATGACGACGAAGGCGGAGACGAGCAGCAGCGCGACCGCCCGCTTGTTCTCGGGCGTCATCGTCTCCGGCGGCCCGGACGTCCCCGGGTCGCTCGTCTTGGTCACAGAGGTCACAGGTCACCCGTCAGGTCGCAGGAGGATGCGGGAAGCGCGATCTCGGCCGCCGCGCGTGGGGGCGGACCGCGCCGCGCGGGGATCTAGTTTGCGGCACGAACGGGCCCCACGTCGACCGAATTCCGTGGGCGTGCCAAGGTGGGAGCGTCGGCCAGGCCATTCCCCCGCGGTCGGCAGCGGGCGCGGGTGCTAGCGAGCGGAGCGTGACGTGAGCAAGAACACCTTCGGAGCACGTGACCGGTTGGAGGTCGGGGGGACCGGTTACGAGATCTACCGGCTCGACGCGGTACCCGGGATCGAGCGGTTGCCCTACAGCCTGAAGGTGCTCACCGAGAACCTCCTGCGCAACGAGGACGGCAGGGTCGTCACCGCCGAGCAGGTCCGAGCCCTCGCCGCCTGGGACCCGGCGTCGACGGACAACCCCGAGATCCAGTTCACCCCCGCCCGGGTCCTGATGCAGGACTTTACCGGCGTACCGTGCGTGGTCGACCTGGTCGCGATGCGCAACGCGATGAGCGAGCTCGGCGGGGACCCGCAGAAGATCAACCCGCTCATCCCCACGGACCTGGTGATCGACCACTCGGTGATCGCCGACGTCTTCGGACGACCGGACGCGTTCCGGCGCAACACCGAGCTGGAGTTCCAGCGCAACCACGAGCGGTCCGAGCTGCTGCGCTGGGCCCAGCAGGCCTTCGACGACTTCCAGGTGGTGCCCCCGGGTACCGGCATCTGCCACCAGGTGAACCTGGAGTACCTGGCCCGCACCGTGTTCGTCGCCGACCACGCCGGGCAGGACGGCGGACCGGTCGCCTACCCGGACACCCTGGTCGGCACCGACTCGCACACCCCGATGATCAACGGACTGGGTGTGCTGGGCTGGGGCGTCGGCGGGATCGAGGCCGAGGCGGCGATGCTCGGCCAGCCGATGAGCATGCTGATCCCGCAGGTCGTCGGGCTCAAGCTGTCCGGTGAGCTGCGCGAGGGCACCACGGCGACCGACCTGGTGCTCACGGTCGCCGAGCTGCTCCGGCGCACCCGCGTGGTCGGCAAGTTCGTGGACTTCTTCGGGCCCGGCGTCGGCAACGTGCCGCTGGCCACCCGCGCGACGCTGGGCAACATGAGCCCGGAGTACGGCTCCACGGTGACGATCTTCCCGATCGACGACGAGACGCTGGACTACCTGCGGCTCACCGGTCGGTCCCAGGAGCAGATCGCCCTGGTGGAGGCGTACAGCAAGGAGCAGGGCCTGTGGCACGATCCGGACCACGTCCCGGAGTACTCCCAGGTCGTCGAGCTCGACCTGAGCACCGTCGAGCCGTCGTTGGCCGGCCCGAAGCGTCCGCAGGACCGCATCCCGGTGAAGGTCGCCCAGCGCGCGTTCCGCAAGCTCCTCGCCGGCCAGACCGTCGAGGACGCCGTGCGACGCGGTCTCGACGAGATCTCGGTCCAGGGCGGGCTCGACGAAGCCTCGATGGAGTCGTTCCCCGCCAGCGACCCGATCGCGATCAGCCACGACGTGCCGCGCGACCAGCTGCCCCGTCCCACGAGCTACGAGCGCTCCGTGGACGAGTGGCCCACCAACCCGGTGGAGGTCCAGCTCGACGGAGAGACGACGACGATCGACCACGGTGCCGTGGTCATCGCGGCCATCACCTCGTGCACGAACACCTCCAACCCGTCGGTGATGCTCGGAGCGGGGCTGCTGGCCAAGAAGGCGGTCGAGAAGGGCCTGCAGCGCAAGCCGTGGGTCAAGACGACGCTGGCGCCGGGCTCGAAGGTGGTCTCGGACTACTACGAGCGGGCCGGTCTGACGCCGTACCTGGACAAGCTCGGCTTCAACCTCGTGGGCTACGGCTGCACCACCTGCATCGGCAACTCCGGGCCGCTCATCCCCGAGGTCTCCAAGGCGGTCAACGACAACGACCTCGCCGTCGTGTCGGTGCTCTCCGGCAACCGCAACTTCGAGGGCCGGATCAACCCCGACGTGAAGATGAACTACC
>CAYQFJ010000059.1:0-15338 GCA_964416715.1 uncultured Actinotalea sp.
CGTCGCGATGGAGGCCGCTGACATCACCCTGGTCCGCGGGGACCTGCGATCGACCGGGCAGGCGATACGGCTGTCCCGCAAGACCCTGCGGATCATCAAGCAGAACCTGTTCTGGGCCTTCGCCTACAACGTCGCCGCGATCCCGCTCGCCGCGCTCGGCCTGCTCAACCCGATGATCGCCGGCGCCGCGATGGCCCTCAGCTCCGTCCTCGTGGTCGGCAACTCCCTCCGCCTGCGCACCTTCGCCTGAGCCACCCGAGCCGACCGCGGGTCCCTCGACGTCCAGCGGACCGGCATGGCCCTGCACCGCTCAGGTCGGCAGGATGAACGTCACGCCCTCGACACCCGCCCGGACGAGCCGCGCGTCTGCGGTCACGAGCGGTGCACCGATGAGCCGCGCCAGCGCCACGTAGTGCGCATCGGCCACGCGGAGAGCGGAGCGGAGCGCCCAGATGTCCGCGGACAACGCAGTGGTCAGCACCCGCTCCGCGGGCATCGCTCCCCACCGGCGCACCGCGACCCCAGCCACAGTCGACGTGATCACTCCGCCGCGCTCGAGCCTGGCGAGCGCGGACAGCACCTCGGTGTCGATCAGTGCCGGTGCCACGACCTCGGCATCAGCCAGGTGCTGAGCAACACCCCGCCCCCGGGGCAGCCCGAGGAGCAGGTCGACGGCCGCACTCGCATCAAGGACGAGCCTGCTCACCTGCGATGCCCTGAGCGGGCCGGCGCGCGCGCCTCGGCCTCAGTCGCCACCTGGGCGGTGTGACTCTCGAGCTCGCCCCGGACGTCATCGATCACGTGCACGGTGTCCACCTGTGCCGACGACGCCACGGACGACGCCGCCCAGTCCGAGGCCAGCCCTTCCAGCCAGTCCTCCATCGTCGGCCGGCCCAGATCCCGCTCCAGCAGCTGGATCACGTACTGCGACATCGTCAGACCACGCGCACGAGCCCGCTCCGCGAGTGCTTCGTGCAGCGCCGCAGGCACGTTCCTGATCTGAAGGTTGGCCATGGCATGACGCTAGCATGCTCTGAGCACTCCGTCAGCATGCCCGCGCGCTCTGGCTTCTGTCAGCGGAACCTGCGGCCCTCGTCCCTGCGATAGGCCCACAGGGCCAGCGCGACGAACAGCACACCCCAGCCGATCAGTACCGGGATCGCGGAGGCCCCGGCGGGCGTCCCGGTGAGCGCCTCCACCAGCAGGTCCCGCCCGGCCCGGCTGGGCAGCGCCCGAGAGAGCCCGTCCAGCCACCCCGGGAACGCCTCCGGCGGCAGGAACAGGCCCCCGGCGAAGGCCAGCGGGAAGAGCACCACCTGCACGACGGCGATCGCGGCCTTCGCGGTCATCGAGTAGCCGATGCCCAGCCCCAGGGCCAGGAAGGGCAGCGCGACGGCGATGATGGCCAGCAGCCCGGCCCCGGCCTGGGTCCAGCTGACGGTCGCCTCGGTGAAGAGCCAGCCGATCAGCACCAGCGGCACCAGCCCGAGCAGGGCGAAGATCCCGCCGGTCAGCATCCGCCCGATCAACCGCGGCGTCGGCCCGGCCGGCAGGGTCCGCACGTACGGGTCGAACGGCAGCGCGCGGTCCTCGGCCGCGCCGACGCCGAAGGTGAACAGGCAGGTCGCCATCACGGCGAACATCGCGAGCTGCCCGACGGCGGCCGTCGCGATCACCGGATCGCCGGCCACCGAGCGCTGCGGCACGACGAAGAAGAACATCGCCAGCGCGGGGAAGAGCATGTTGCCGATCACCGCGACCGGGATCCGGATCGTCTCCAGCACCTGGTAGCGGGTGTGCAGCAGTGCGAGCCGGACGGTGGTACCGACGCCGACGGCGCGCGGCCTCGCTGTCGCGGTCGTGATCTGGTCGACGGCGCTCAAGCCGTCACCTCCTCGGCGGTCGCGGTGGTCGGGGGCCCCTCGGGGGCGGTGGTGGTCGGAGGGGTGGTCGCCGGACCGTCCGGCGCGTGGGAGGTCAGCGTGAGGAACGCCTCCTCCAGCGACGCGCTGCGCACCTCCAGCCCGCTGAACTCCCGACCAGACCGCACGAGCTCGCGAACCAGCGCGTCGGCGTCGGCCGTCAGCAGCCGGTAGCGCGAGGGCCCCGCCTCGTCCCGCTCGACGCCGACGACGCCGGGCAGGTCCGCGACCGGCGCCGCGACTCCGTCCGGCAGGTCGACGGTCACCCGCCGCACACCGACCCGCCCGACGACGGCTCGCAGCGTGTCGTCCGCGAGCACCCGGCCGCTGCCGATCACCACGACCCGGTCGGCGAGCGCCTCGATCTCCTCCAGGTAGTGACTGGTCAGCAGCACGGTGGCACCGTCGGCGTGGTAGTCGCGCAGCGCGTCCCACAGCGCATGGCGCCCCTCGACGTCGAGCCCGGTGGTCGGCTCGTCGAGGACCACCAGCCGGGGTCGGCCGACCAGCGCCAGCGCCACGGCCAGCCGCCGCTTCTGCCCGCCGGACAGGCCGCCGGTCTGGCGTCGTGCGAGGTCACCGAGGGCGAACCGGTCGAGCACCTCGGTGCGGGACATCGGCGTCGCGCCCGAGGCCCGGTAGTGACCGGCGACGAAGTCGACGACCTCGCCGACGGTCAGGGTCGGCGGCAGGCCGGTCTCCTGCGGCGTCGTGCCCAGACCGGCACGCGCACCGGCGGCACGCGGGTCCTGGCCGAACAGCCGGACGACGCCGGCGTCCGGCCGCCGCAGTCCGGTCACCAGGGAGAGCAGGGTCGTCTTGCCGGCCCCGTTGGGACCGAGCAGGCCGACGAGCTCGCCGGGGTGGACGGTGAGGCTCACGTCGTCGAGCGCGAGCGTCTCGCCGAAGCGCCGGGTGACGTCGATCACCTCGACCACTGGTGCGGCGTCGGGCGGGTGGTGGGCGGTCATCGCTTCTCCTCGTGGTTCATCGTTCGTTCGACGGGGTGGCTCCGGCCCACACCAGGGAGCCTGCCGCACCGGGGTGGTCCGGGCCGAACCGGCCGGGCCGGCGGGACGAGCCGGGTACGCGCAGGTCCCGGACCGCTCCCCACCAGCTGCCGGCGAGGAGCAGGGCGCCGGGCAGGACCCCACCCAGGGCGGAGACGGGGCCCTCCGCGGCACCGGTGGCGGCCAGCGCCATGGCCACCGCGCCGCACAGCGCGACGGCCACACCGAGCCGGCGGAAGAACGGCACCTCGAAGATGGCGCCGAGCGGCACGAAGTGCAGTCCCACGACGACCGAGACCCAGGCGACGCCCGCGTGCGGGATGTCGAGGACCCGGTCGAGCACCGACAGGCCCAGGAGGATCGCGGCGACCTCCGCGGCCACCAGCAGGCCGTACCGGCGACCGGTGCCGGGCCGCGGTGCCGCGGGTGCGTGGTCGCGTGCGTGACGCGCCATCGCGACCAGTACCCCGAGGAACGCGAGGCCTCCCAGCACGCGCACCGGCAGCACGGCGGCGGACGGTAGGTCGCCGGCGTTGACCAGCACGTACACCAGCCCGAAGACGGCCCCTACGAGCGATCCGGTCATGGATCCGTTCAATGCGTCGCGTGATCCGTTCATGGTCCTACCGAGTCCTTCCTGGTCCTTCCGGTGTCGTTCTCGGTCACGCCGGCCGTGGTGTCGGCCGGCGGGGTGAGCAGGGCGCGCAGCGCGGTGGTGTAGTCCTCGAAGGCGCGGCGGCCCAGGGGGGTCGCCTCGACGTCGGTGGACGGGATGCGGCCCCGGTGCCCCTTGCTGACCGCCACGTACCCGGCGTCCTCCAGACGACGCAGGTGGGTCGAGAGGTTGCCCGCGGTCGCATCGAGCAGCTTCTGCAGGCGCGGGAAGGTGAGCCGGTCGCCGTCGGGCAGCGCGGTCAGGGTGGTCATGATCCGCAGCCGCGCCTGGCTGTGGATGAGGGGGTCGAGGGGTTCGGCGCTCATCGGCGCGCGTCCTGTCGTCGCGAGGCCGCCGATCGTCGGGCCGTCTCGACGATGCCGGCGACGAGCATGCCGCCACCGCCGGCCAGCGCCATCACCAGCAGCATGTGCGGGTGACCGACGAAGGCGGCCGCGATCGTCACGACGCTGATCCAGGCGCCGAGCGCGAACTGCGCCGTGTCCCGCCACATCGCACCCCCGGCCATGTACAGGGCCCCGACGACGATCGGCGGCACCACGGTCATCACCGTGGCCGTGGTCGGGCCGTCGACGCCGAGCCGGTCCAGGGCGAACGCGAGCGCGCCCACCCCGAGGAACGACAGGGTCCAGGCCCAGCCGTACATCGCTCCCTGCCGCGCCGAGATCCCGCGCACCCCGCCGGTGCGCCGGGCGATGTGCACCGTGGTGACCACGATGGCGGCGACCAGCAGGCCCATGAACACCACCAGCGCCGTACCGGTCGTGACGTCGACCAGCGGGTCCTCGAGCGCCACCGCCCACAGCAGACCGAACCCGGCCAGCCACGCCGACCCCCAGGTGCCGAACAGCAGCCGGGGGTCGACGTCGATCGCACTGATCACCCGGGTGCGCTGGTCGTCGATCAACGCCGCGCTCGCCGCCGGGTCGAGCAGCGCGTCCTCGTCGGCCGGATCGAGCAGCGCGTCCTCGTCGGCCGGGTCGGCCGGGTCGGTGGCGCGCTCCTCGGGGTCAAGCGGTGGCCGGTCGGGACGCGCGGCGGCGTCGGGCAGATCCTGTGACCCGCGTGGGTCCCCACTCGAGATCATCGCTCCTCCGGACTCTCGGCAACTACTTTGCTCCACAAAGTTCTCTGCAAGAGTGCGGCATCGTCGCCCTCGTGTCAACCCCGATCCGGAGGCGGACGCCGACCCGGGTCATCGGGCAGGGCCGGGAAGGACATAGGTTTGGGGCGTGCCCGACGACGCGACCACGGCGGCGACCGACCCGGCTCCTCCCGCCGACGCAACCGAGCCGGCGTCCGGCACCACCCCGAGCCGCCGCCGACTCGGCGCGGAGGTGTGGATCGTGCTCGGGCTGTCGCTCGGGCAGTCGGGCGTGTACGCGCTGGTCCGGCTCTACTCCCGGCTGACCGCCGACGTCCCGCTGTCCAACCAGACCGCGACCCTCAACCCCACCCGGTCGCCACGGCCGTACCTGGACCTGACCTACCAGCTGCTCGGCATCGGCTTCGCCCTGGTCCCGGTCGTCCTCGCGCTGTACCTGCTGTCCGCCCAGGGCCGGCGAGCCACCCGGACGATCGGCCTGGACGGGACGCGGGTCGGCCGGGACCTGGCGGTGGGCGTCGGGCTGTCCGCCCTGATCGGCCTTCCGGGGATCGCGTTCTACCTCGCCGGACGCGCGCTCGGGCTCAACGTGCAGATCAACCCGGCGGGCCTGGACCCGTACTGGTGGACCGTCCCGGTGCTGGTGCTCGCCGCGGTGCAGAACGCGCTGCTGGAGGAGGTCGTCGCCGTCGGCTACCTCGCCGAGCGACTGGCGCGGCTGCGCTGGACCGCCCCCGCGATCATCGCCGCTAGTGCGCTGCTGCGCGGCAGCTATCACCTGTACCAGGGCCCCGGGATGGCCGTCGGCAACGTGCTGATGGGCGTCGTCTTCTCCTGGTACTACCTACGACGACGTCGCGTGATGCCGCTGGTGGTCGCGCACACCGTGCTCGACCTGGTGTCCTTCGTGGGCTATGCGCTGGCCCCGGAGGAGTGGCTGGTCTCCCTCGGGCTCGCACCGGCCTCCTGATCGAGGCGTGACCCGGCCGGCCCGTGCGCGCCCGGGCGTCGGGGGATTGCTTCCCGCAGACCATTCACATTTCCGTACCGATCGGTACGCTGAGAGCCCCCAGATCTTCGAGGCATGTCGATGGCAGCAACGGAGCAACCCCGCCGTCCTCGCGCCGACGCCGAGCGTCACCCGACGCAGCGCCCCCCGAGGACGCTCCGTGCTGCACCCGGTCCGGTCTGGTTCGCGGCGATCGTCGTGCTGGTCGCCGGGAGCCTGCTGCTCGGCCGCGCCCTTTCCGGCCTTCCCGTGGTCGGCGCCTGGTGGGCCGTTCCCATCGGACTCGCCACCGCGGTCGGTGCGGCGACCCTGTTCGTCCTGGCACGGCACCGCTACCTGGCCCGCGAGCGCGCGGAGGCGACACTGCATGCCCTGATGGACAGCTCGACGGACGTGCTGACGGTGTGCGACGCGTCCGGCACGTTGACCTACCTCTCACCGGCCGTCGAGCGCTCGCTCGGCAGGTCCGCACAGTCGCTCGTCGGCCGCCGGCTGCACGAGCTGGCGGACCCGGAGCACCGGGAGGCGGTCTCGCGCCTGCTGAACCGGGTGGTGGACGCCGGACCCCGCACCCGCGCCGGCCTGGACGTCCTGGTCGTGACCGCCTCCGGCGAGCGTCGCTGGTACGAGTGGACCGCGCGCAACCTCCTGACCGACCCGCTGGTCCGGGGCCTGGTGGTGAGTCAGCGCGACGTCACCGAGCGCCTGCAGCAGCAGGCCCGGCTCGCGCACGCGGCGAGCCACGACCTGCTCACTGGGCTGCCCAACCGCGCCCGGCTCCTCGAGCTGCTCGACGAGGCCCTGCTGCAGGCGGCCCCCGGCGCGGGCGTCGCGCTGCTGTTCATCGACATGGACGGGTTCAAGCAGGTCAACGACCAGCACGGGCACGCGACCGGGGACGAGCTGCTCGCCGTCGTCGCGCAGCGGCTGCGGGCGTGCCTGCGGTCCCAGGACCACCTGGGCCGCTTCGGCGGCGACGAGTTCTGCGCGGTGCTCACCGAGGTCCGCGACGAGGCGGAGGTCCGGGTGATCATCGACCGCGTGGACGAGGCCGTCGCGCACCCCGCCGTGCTGACCGAGGCCACCGTTACGGTCAGCGCCAGCATCGGCATGACGCTGACCACCGACCGCACGCACACCTCGTCCGCCCTGTGCAGCGCGGCCGACGGCGACATGTACCGCGTCAAGCGTGCGCGGCACCGCGGCGCGGCGTAAGGACGCCGCGAGCGGCCTCCCGCCCTAGAATCGCCCCCATGTCGAGCGCGCCTGCCCGCGGTCGCGGCGGGCCCGACGGAGGCGACGTCGCGGCGCACGGCGTGCGCATAGTGGACACCCCGGCCGCGCGGGTGCACCACCCCGGTGACCTGGTGGGCGTGGTGCTGTCGGCGCTGGGGATCGCCGCCGTCCTGGTGCTCGCCGTCTACGCCCAGGGCACCACCACCGGACTGGCCTCCGACGTCCAGGGCATCGGCTCGGTGGTCCGGCGGATCCTGGGCTTCCCGTTCGCGGTCCTCGAGGGGCTCATCACCCTGATCGCACCGATCGCCGTGCTGACCGAGCTACTCCTGCGCCGGCTCGTGCGCCAGGCGTTCGAGGCGGTCGGGGCCGCGGTCGTCGCCATCGTGCTGGGTCTGGTCAGCGTCTGGCTGATGAACCGCTACGGGATCGAGGAGCTGCGGGACTCGTTCAGCGTCCGGGTCGACGGTGAGTGGATCATCACCGTCCCGGTGCTGCTCAGCGGGACGGCGGCGCTGATCACCACGGCCGGCTCCCGCAACCGCCGCAGAACCGTCGGGTGGTCGTGGAACCTGTTGTGGGTCGGGCTGGGCGTCGCCCTGATCACCGGCCTGATCACCCTGCCCGGCGCCCTGCTGACCGTGCTGCTCGGGCGGATCACCGGACTGGCCGCGCGCTACCTCTCCGGCGTGGAGAGCGAACGTGCCTACGGTGCGGCGCTGGTGGACGGGATCCGCCGGGCGGGCTTCGCGCCGACGAGCCTGGTGCGGGTCCGGGACATCGCGGCGCAGGACCTCGACGCCACCGGCCTCGCCGGCGACCCGGCCGCGGTCGCGCTGACCCGCAACGGTGACAACCGGGTGTACGCGATGACCGTCGCCGACGGGCGCCGGCTCGACGTCGTCGTGTTCGACGGCGACCGCCAGGTGGTCGGCATGCTCACCCGGTTCTGGCGCTCGCTGCGGCTGCGCGGGATCGACGGGCGGGCGGTGGTCTCCCTGCGCCAGGCGGCCGAGCGGGCGGCGCTGTTGTCCTACGCGGCCTCCGCGGCCGGTGTCTCCACACCGCGGCTCCTGGGCATGGCGGAGGCGGAGGACTCGATGCTGCTGATCCAGGAGCACCCCGAGGGCCTGCGGCCGCTGGCGGACCTGCCGGCCTACGAGCTCACCGACGAAGTGCTCGACGCCGTCTGGGACGAGCTGCGCGCCGCCCACTCCTCGGGCCTGGCGCACCGTGCGCTGACCGCCGACGCCGTCCTGGTCGACGTGAGCGACCGGGAGGCGCCGCGCGCGATGCTGACCGGGTGGGAGCAGGGTGACGTCGCGTCGTCGGAGCTGGCCCGACGCCTGGACATCAGCCACCTGCTCGCCCTGCTGGCGCTGCGCGTCGGTGCCGACCGGGCCGTGGCCTCCGCGAGCCGGGACCTCCCCGACTCCGAGCTGACCGCCATCGGGCCGCTGCTGCAGTCCATCGCCCTGCCCCGGGCGACCCGCGAGGACTCGCGGTCGCGCAAGGGCGTCCTCGCCGAGGTGCGCGAGGCGCTGCTCGAACGCATCCCGGACGCCGACGTCCAGCCCGAGCGGCTGATCCGGTTCGGCGCCCGCACCGTGCTGACCATCGCGTTGACGATCGTCGCCGCGGTGGTGGTCATCACAACGATCAGCTTCCCGCAGATCGCCGCGGCGTTCAGCAGTGCCGAGCCGTGGTGGGCGGCGGTGGCCTTCGGGCTGGGGCTGGTCACCTTCGTGGGCTCGGCCCTGGCGCTGGTGGCGTTCGCGCCGGTCCGGCTCTCCCTGTGGCGCACCACGCTGGTCCAGACCGCCGCGGCGTTCGTGTCGCTGGTAGCCCCGGCCGGTGTGGGGCCGGCCGCACTGAACCTGCGGATGCTCACCCGACGCGGGGTCGCCAACCCGCTCGCGGTCGCGTCGGTGGGGCTCGTGCAGGTCTCGCAGTTCCTCACCACGCTCGCGCTGCTGCTGGTGCTCTCGCTGCTCAGCGGATCGGGGAGCGGCCTGCGGATGCCGTCAACCACGGTGCTGGTGGTGGTGGCACTGATCGCGGTGGCGGCGGCGTCGACCTTGCTCGTCCCGGCGGTGCGGTCCTGGGTCGCGGCGCGGACCGTGCCGCTGTGGCGCCAGACCTGGCCCCGGCTGGTGCGCATGCTCGGGCAGCCCAAGCGGTTCGCCGTCGCGATCGTGGGCAACCTCACGATGACGCTCGGGTACCTCGGCGCGTTCTACGCCTCCCTGGCGGCCTTCGGGCGGGAGCTGTCACTGATCGACCTGGCACTCATCTACCTGGTCGGCAACGCCGCGGGCGCGATCGTCCCCTCGCCGGGTGGTCTGGGACCGGTCGAGCTCGCCCTGATCGGTGGTCTGACCACGACCGGCAACGTCCCCGGTGCGATCGCGACGTCCGTCGTCGTGCTGTTCCGTGCGCTCACGTTCTGGGCGCGCATCCCGTTGGGCTGGCTCGCGATGCGCAAGCTCCAGAAGACCGGAGAGCTCTGAGCGACCCGCCCTGCCGCCCGCCCCCGCTCCCCCCGGATCGGGGAGGAATACCAGCACCAGGTGCGGGGAACCTTCCACGATCCCCACGGGCCGGCTCGGATCAGCCGTCGGGGGCGAAGGCCTCGTCGGGGGTGAGCAGCTCGGGGCAGCGCCACCAGCCGGCGTAGCCGGAGTCGAGCACGAACGTGCCGCCCAGCAGGTCCTGCTCGAGGTTGATCGTCGAGCCGCCGCCGAGCTGCGCACCGCCGACGGTCAGGTCCACGCTGCCGCCGTCGGCCCGGGTCCCCGGGGTCTTGTAGATCCACATCCGGGCGTCGTCCCGGTGCTCCGGCGGCGGGTCGTAGCCCTCCGGCATCCGGTCGCCACCACCCATGATCAGAAGATCGCCGGTGTCCTGGACCGTGCACACGCCGCCGTGGATCTCGAAGACGCTGGGCCGGTCGAAGTGGATGATCAGCGTCTCGCCGGCTGCCGGGTTCTCGCACGCCTCCTGGTGGGTCGGCACCGCGATCCGAAAGCCGGCCTCGCCGAGCGGGTCTAGCGTGGTCAGCGCGACCGCGAACAGCCCGTCGGAGGGGATCTCCGTCCCGTTCACCGTGCCGCCGTCGGGGCACTCGCAGAAGCCGGTCACGCAGTAGCGCGCCATGAAGCCGCGGCCGACGTCGACCGTCGTGGGACCGGGAATCCCGATCGACCCGTAGCCGCTCACGACGGTCACGTCGATCACCGTGCCGGTGACGTCGACCGTGGCCGGGGCGGTGGCGTAGCGGCGCATCGGGAACAGGCTCTCCACGACGTTGCCCTCGCCGACCGCCATCTCGGTCGTCCCGCGGGTCGCGGTGATGTCCGGGCCGACGGACTCCCACCCGGTGCCGAAGAACGGTTCACGCACCAGGGCCCGCGCGACCGTGCGCATCGCGGCGTCGGCCTCGCTCCCGAACAGCAGTTCGAGCGCGCTGCGGCTGCTGCCGGTGCGCACCATCGGGAGCATCGTCTCCCACGGGTCCGCACCGGACTGCTGGGCGACGGCGAACACCCCGATGGCGCTGTTCCCCCGGGCGAACAGCGATTCCTCGGTGTTCGCGAGCCACCCGTCCCAGGAGAACTGCGAGTCACCCGGGGCGATCGTGGCGGCGACGAACTCGGCGGACCCCTCGACGATCCAGGCCGGCACCCGCGGGAACCTGTCCTCGGTCGTGACGGTGAACTGGAAGCAGTGGAACAGCTCGTGCGCAAGAGTGGCCCGCAGCACCGTGCGGCTGTCCCCGGGGCGGGTGTACATCACGACGCGGCACCCGTTGACCCTCTCGTCCACCGGCAGGCTGCGACCCTGCAGCGGGATCGCCACGCCGAACATGTCCGAGGTCGCAGCCCGCTGCCGTCGGACCACCTGAACCGGGATGCTCAGGTCCTCGCCGAGCAGCACCTCGGTGTCCGCCTGGAGCTCGTCCGCCCAGGCCCGCAGCTCCTCGACCGGCACCTGCCCGTCCGCAGCTCCGGGCAGCGCGGTCACCGCGGCGACCGCCGGAACGACCACGGGCGCCGTGCTCACGACTCCGTCGCTCACCACCACGTCACCGGTGTGCCGACTCGAGGCGTCGGACGCGGAGGCTCCGGCGTCGGCATCGTCGTCACCTGCGTCGTCGGCGTCGTCGTCCTCGGCGAGGTGGGCGTCCATCACGGCGACGACGTCGGACCGCTGGGGCTCGGTCAGGTCGTCCCAGGACCCCAGGATCCCGAAGACGGCGAGCGTCGCCGATCCCGGGGCCGGCCCCAGCGCGGTCGGGTCGCCGCCGTCGACCGGACCGAACGACCCCGCGAACATGTCGAGCGCCAGGTCCACCGGAATGGTGCCGTCCTCGGCCAGCCGCTCACCCACCGCCGTCTCGTAGGCGACCAGCGCCGCGATCTGCTCGGCGGTGCGACCCTCCTGCGTGGGTGACCCGGTCTCGGACGGACCGGCGGTCGGGCCGTCCGGCTCGGGGTCGTCGGCGGGGCCGCAGCCGACCAGCACCGTGGCCAGCGCGATCCCGAGCCCCAGCACGCGAGCGGGCGCTCGGACACCCGTCCTCGGCCGCCGGGCGCCATCACCCCGTCGCGCTCCGGCGAGATCATCCTGCCCGGCAACATCCCGTGGTCCCATCCGCACCCCCGGCTCCGGACGGTACCGCGTGCCGGTCCGTACCCGCCAGGGTCGGCCCTAGAGTCGACCCATGGCCGACGCCCCACTCGTGCACGCCCGACGGCTCCGCGTCGGCTACTCCTCCGAGTCCGTCTGCGCCCCGCTGGACCTGCGGGTCCGCGCCGGCGAGGTGCTCGCCCTGGTCGGGCCGAACGGTGCCGGCAAGTCCACCGTGCTACGCACCGTCCTGGGACTGCTCACCCCGATCGACGGCGAGCTGACCGTCTTCGGCCGGGAGGTCGACGAGCGTGACGCAGAGTTCCGCGCCCGCGTCGCCGCGGTGCTCGACGACGACGCGTGGTTCCCCGTGCTGACCAGCCGCGAGCACCTGCTGCTGACCGCGGCCGGGCACGGCGTGACGAACACGACCACCACCGTGGACGCGATGCTCGAGACCTTCGGTCTGGTCGAGCAGCAGGACGCGCTGCCCTCCGCGCTGTCCTCCGGGCAGCGGCGCCGCCTGCTGCTGGCCGCGGCCTTCGTCCGGCCGCGTGACCTGCTCGTGCTCGACGAGCCCGAGCAGCGCCTCGACACGACGATGCGCCGGACGCTCGCGGAGCTCCTGCGCGCGGAGGCCGACGCCGGCACGGGGGTCCTGCTGGCGACCCACGACCCGCTCCTGATCACCGCGCTCGGCGCGGACGCCGTCGTCGTGGACGACCACCGGTCCCGCCGGGTCTCCAGCGACGACGCGGTGGCGGCGATGAGCGCGTGAGCGCGACCGTGCGAGCGGCGAGCGCCGTCGTGCGGGTCGACCCGGAGCGGGTGCCGGACGGGCGCCGGGTGCGGCAGCTGACCGCACAGATCCAGGACGCCCGCCAGGGTCGCGGGCTGGGGACGCTCGTGTCCGAGGTCTGGTACACGATCGTCACGATCGGGCTGTGCCTGGCGTTCGTCGCGGGGATCACGAACACGGTCCTCGCGGCGGCGGCGCTCACCGAGGGCACCGTCGTGGGGCAGACCGGGGCGATGCTCTCCGGCGAGCTGCCCGGTGCCCTGGTGGCACTGGCCGCGGCCGGGGCGATGCTGAGCCTGGCCGGCCGGCTCGGCCCGGTGGGTGTGGGGGCCGGTGGAGCCGGCTGGTGGCTGCCGATGCCCGTGGGGCGCCGCGGGTTGCTCCGCTGGACCGTCCTGACCTGGCCCGCCGTCGCGGCGGGGGTGGGCCTGGTGCTGGTGCCGACGCTGGTTGCGGTCCTCGCCGGGGGGACCACGGTCACCGCGGCGCTCGGCTGGGCGGCCGTGGGCTGCGCGGTGTTCGCGCTGGTGGTGGCCGTCGCCGCGCTCGGCCAGACCCGGCAGGTGCCCGGCTCCGGGGTCGGCACCCCGGGTGCCCGCGGCGGGCACGGGCTGGACGCTACGGCGGTCGGTGAGCTGCTCATGCTCGTCGCCGTGGCGGCCGTCGCGGCGCCGGCGCTGGCGGGGACCGGCGGTACGGCTGCGCCGGGAGCGGCCGGCGACCCGGTGCCCGGGGGGATGGCCAGCGACTGGCACCTGGGGGAGGGCTGGTGGTGGGCGCTCCCGCTGCTCGTCCTCGCGCTGGTGGCAACGGTGCTCGCCGAACGTCGCGCAGGGCTCATCGACGGGGCCGGTCTGAGGCGGCGCGGCGCGCTGGGGGAGCGCGCCAAGGTGGCGGTGATGTCGCTCGATCTGCGCGAGCTCGGCCGGGTGCTCGGCTCGGCCGGTCAGCGCGCCCGACGCCGGTCCCTGCGCTGGGTGGGGGCGGTGCGCTGGTTCGGCGGTGGGCCGCGCCGCGTCATCGTGCTGGCCGACCTGCTGCTGGTCGTCCGCACCCCTCGCCTGCTCGGGCAGGTGGCGGTGGCCGCGCTGCTCGGCGTCGTCGTCGGGCGGGTCGAGCTGTTTCGAGCCGGGCTGCCGCTGTACGGGAGCCTCGTCGTGCTGGGGTTCTGGGCCGCGAACACCGCGGTGGCGGGTGGGCGGCACGCGGAGATGGCGCCGGTGCTGGACCGGTTGCTGCCGGTCTCGGCCAGGTCCGTCCGGCTGACCCGCGGCGTCGTCCCGCTGCTGGGCGCGACCGTCTGGAGCCTCGTGGTCCTCGGGGTGCTCGCCGCGCGGTCCGGGCTGGTCGGATGGTTGCTGCTGGTGCCCGCCTGGGCGCTGGTGCTCGCGGCCGGGGCGGTGCGCAGCGCCTACCGGCCGGCGCCGTTACCGAGACGGACCGCCGTGATCTCCCCGATGGGCGGCGTGCCCAGCACCGGCGGGATGTTCAAGGGGCTGGACGTCGCCCTGGTCGGCACCCTGCCCACCGCGCTGATCCTGCAGATCGACTCCATGAGCACCCCGCTGGTGACCGTCCAGTGGGTGGTGTCCGTGGCCGTCGTCGCGATCATGGCCGCCGTCGCCGGCCGCAGACCCGCAGCCGGCAAGCCCAATCGCAGCTGATCACCCGCGCCCGACACAGCCCCCGGCCGACCAACCCGCCCGACACACCCGGCCCAGGCTGACCACCCCCGCCTGAGCCCGCTGAACCACCGCTGAACCCACGCGTTGCTCCGACGTCCGCGCGGAGCCAGTTGCTCCTGCTGCTGGAGTGACAGGAGTGACGTCACTCTGGCCCCAGGAGTCCCAGGAGCAACCTGCTCCGCGCGGACTGAGGGGCACCAGCCGCGGAGAACGCTCCGGCGCCCGTCAGGCCGAGGCCGACCAGGCCTCGGCCACGGCGCGGAAGCTCTCGGCACGGCGCGCGCGGTCCAGGGACGGGGTGACCAGGACGACCTCGTCGGCCTGGGCCTCCTGCTTGAGCTCTCGCAACCGTGCCACCACGGCGTCGGCGGTCCCCGTCACCATCCGCCCGTCGGCGGTGCCCAGCCCCGCGGCGCGGTTGACCCTGAACGCATCCGACTGCGCGAACTCGCGGACCTCCTCCGGCCGCAGCGGTTCGCGCTTGCCGCGGGCGAGGTTCGCCATCGTCAGCGCCCAGGCGGCCTCGAACTCCAGCACCGCGGCGTCATCGTCCGAGGCGAAGGTGAGCACCGAGATCGCCGAGTACGGCTGGTCACCGGGCTTGCGCGGCTGGAAGTCCTGGCGGTAGGACCGCAGCACCTCGACGGCGATCTCCGGGCTCATGTGGTGCGCGAAGGCGGCGCTCAGGCCGTTGACGGCCGCGAACTTCGGGCCGTAGCCGCTCGAGCCGAGCATGAAGACCTGCGGCTGCTCGTCGACCACGGGAGCCGCGACCAGCGGCGCGTACGGGTGTCCCTCCGGGAAGCCGTCGCCGAGGAACGCGAGCAGCTCGGCCACCTGGCCGGGGAAGTCGGCACCCGGGTCGACGGCGGCCCCGCGACGCAGCACGTGCGCCGTCATCGGGTCGGTCCCCGGCGCGCGTCCCAGGCCGAGGTCGATCCGCCCCGGGTGGAGCCCCAGCAGCGTCCGGAACGTCTCGGCGACCTTGAGTGAAGCGTGGTTCGGCAGCATGATCCCGGCGGCACCGACCCGGATCCGGGACGTCCGCCCAGCCACGGCGGCGATCAGGATCTCCGGGGCGCTGCACGCCAGCGACTCCATGTTGTGGTGCTCGGACACCCAGTACCGCCGGAACCCGGCGTCCTCCACCGCCTGCGCGATTCCGATCGCGCCCTCGAGTGCGGAGTGCGCCGACTCACCGAACTCGATCCCGACGAAGTCCAGCACGGCCAGGGGGAGGGAGGTGTCGCTCATGTCCACGGCAACC
>CAYQFJ010000060.1:0-15308 GCA_964416715.1 uncultured Actinotalea sp.
AGGCTGATCGCACCGGAGGCCACCCGCAGGCCGCCGACGACGGCGATCACCACGTAGTTGAGGTTCGAGACGAACATCATGGCCGGGTGGATCACACCGGAGATGAACTGGGCCCTGAAGCTCGCGTCGTAGAGCTTGTCGTTCTCCTCGTGGAACGTCCGTGACGCCGCCTCCTGCCGACCGAACACCCGGACCAGGTCGTGACCGGTGTACATCTCCTCCACGTGCGCGTTGAGCGTCCCCGTCCACTTCCACTGGCGGACGAACTGGGGCTGGGAGCGCTTGGCGATGGCGGCCGTCACCACACCGGCGAGCGGGATGGTGACCAGGGCGATCACGGCGAGCAACGGGGAGATCCAGAACATCATCGCGAGCACACCGACGATCGTCAGCAGCGAGGTGACGAGCTGACTCAGGGTCTGCTGCAAGGTCTGGGCGAGGTTGTCGATGTCGTTCGTCACCCGGGAGAGCAGCTCGCCCCGGGGCTGACGGTCGAAGTAGGACAGCGGGAGCCGGCCGAGCTTGAACTCGACCTCCTGGCGCAACCGGTAGACGGTGCGCTGCACCAGCCCGGTGACCAGCACGCCCTGGAGGTACCCGAACAGCCACGCGCCCAGGTAGAGCGCGAGGACCACGAGCAGCACGTCGCGCAGCACGGTGAAGTCGATCCCCTGCCCGGGGACGACGTCCATCGACGCGAGCATGTCGGCCTGCCGCTGCTCCCCCTGGGCGCGCAGCGCCTCGACCGCCTCCGCCTTGGTGCTCCCGGCGGGCAGCCGGGAGCCCAGGACACCGGCGAAGATGACGTCGGTCGCCCGACCGAGGATCTTCGGACCCAGGACGTTGAGGGTCACGCCGACCACCGCGAGCAGCAGCACGGCGCCGATGGCGAGGCGCTCGGGGCGCAGGGTGCCGAGCAGCCGCTTGCCGGAGCCGACGAAGTCCATCGACTTGGCGGTGGGCATGGCCATCGCCATCGGGCCGTGACCGCGCGGGCCGTGCCCCGGGCCACCCGGTGGGCGCGGTGCCGTGGCCGTTGCCCCACCGGGTGCGCTCGTGGCCCCGGTCGTGCCTGCCGCGCCGGCTGCTCCGGTCGACCCGGCCGGCCGACGTTCGCCGCTCATGCCGCCTCCTCCTCGGTGACCTGGGACAGCACGATCTCGCGGTACGTCTCGTTCCCGGCCATCAGCTCCTCGTGCGTCCCCGTGCCCACGACCGCCCCGGCGTCGAGCACCACGATCCGGTCGGCGTGCCGGATGGTGCTCACCCGCTGCGCGACGATGATCACGGTCCGGCCCCGCGTGCGGGGGACCAGTGCGCGCCGCAGCGCCGCGTCGGTGCTGAAGTCGAGGGCGGAGAACGAGTCGTCGAACAGGTAGATCTGCGGATCACGGACCACCGCCCGGGCGATCGCCAGCCGCTGCCGCTGACCGCCGGACACGTTCGTCCCGCCCTGGGCGATCTCCGCGTCCAGGCCGCCCATCTCGCGTACGAACTGCGCCGCCTGTGCGACCTCGAGCGCCTCCCACAGCTCCTCGTCGGTGGCGTCCTCGTCCCCGTAGCGCAGGTTGTGGGCGACCGTCCCGGTGAACAGGTACGGCTTCTGCGGGACGTAGCCGATCGTCGCCCACAGCACCTCGGGGGCCAGGTCCCGCACGTCCACCCCGCCGACGCTCAAGGTCCCGCCGGTGACGTCCACCAGCCTCGGCACCAGGTTCAGGAGGGTCGACTTCCCCGAGCCCGTGGACCCGATGATCGCCGTGGTCTGCCCGGGCAGCGCCTCGAGGGACACCTTCCGCAGCACGGGTACCTCCGCACCGGGATACCGGAACTCGACGTCGTCCAGCACCACGTGACCACCGGGGCGCAGGCCGGTGACCGGCTCGGCCGGCGGCACCACCGACGACGACGTCCCGAGCACCTCACGGATGCGGTCCGCCGAGACCTCGGCCCGGGGCACCATCATGAACATCATCACGGCCATCATCACGGCCATCAGGATCTGCATGATGTAGCTGAGGAACGCGGTCAGCGACCCGATCTGCATCGACCCGTCGGCGATCCGGTGACCGCCGAACCACAGGATCGCCACCGACGAGGCGTTCATGATCACCATGACGGTCGGGAACATCAGCGCCATCAGCCGCCCGACGGCCACCGAGACCTGCATCAGCTCGTCGTTCGCGCGGCCGAAACGCTCCCGCTCGTGGTCGTCACGGACGAACGCCCGGATCACCCGCACCCCGGTGATCTGCTCCCGCATCACCCGGTTGATGCCGTCGATCCGGGTCTGCATGGCGCGGAACAACGGGCGCATCCGCACCACGGCGACGCTGAGCACGCCCAGCAGCAGCGGGACGATCACCAGGAGCAACCCGGACAGCTCGACGTCCTCGCGCAGCGCCATGATCACGCCCCCGACGATCATCACCGGCGCCGCGATCATCAGGGTCAGCCCGAGCACGACGACCATCTGGACCTGCTGCACGTCGTTGGTGGTGCGGGTGATCAGCGACGGCGCACCGAAGTGCCCCACCTCCCGTACCGAGAACGTCTGCACGTGGTCGAAGATCGCACCGCGCACGTCCCGGCCGAGCGACATCGCGACCTTCGCCCCGGTGTAGACGGCGCCGATGGCGCACGCGATCTGGACCAGCGTGACCAGCAGCATCACCGCGCCGGTGCGCACGATGTACCCGGTGTCCCCGAGCACCACGCCCTCGTCGATGATGTCCGCGTTGAGGCTCGGCAGGTACAGGTTCGCGACGGCCTGGACGAGCTGGAAGGCGATCACCACCGCGATCAGTCCCCGGTAGGGGTGCAGGTGCTCGCGGAGCAGGCGGATCAGCACGGGGGCTCCTCGGTGGGAGTGGATGGAGTGGGAGCGGTGTCGACCAGGGCCCCGTCCAGGAACATCCCGGCGAGCTCGTCGGCAGTCAGCGCCGCGAACCCCTGACCGAAACCCATCGACCGACCGGAGACCAAGATCAGCGCGACGAGCATGTGTGCACACGTCCCGGGGTCGTGCCGGAGCCGGTCGCCGTGCGGCTCCAGCACCTCCGTCACCGCCGCGATCACCGTGGCGACGGGGTGCCGACCGTGGCGACCGCCGGGCCCGCGATGTCCGCCGGGTCCGTGGTGCCCGTGGGCACCGTGGCCACCGGCCGGACCGGCCCCCGGCTCCCCGTGACCGGTGTCGTCGGACCGGCGGAGCTCGTGCAGCACGGGCAGCAGGGAGCCGACCGCGCGGGACCGCTCGAGCATGATCTGCGCGGCCCGACCCACCGCCTCCCGCAGGTCGGTGGTCTCCGGGATCGCCACGAGCTCGGCGACCGTTGGCGCGGGGTCGAGCGCGTGCTCGATCGCGGCGTGGATCAACGCGGCCTTGTCGGGGAAGACGCGGAACAACGTGCCCTCCGCGACCCCCGCGGCGTCGGCGAGGTCCCTGGTGGTGACGTTGGCGCCGCGCTCACGCAGCAGGTCCACGGTGGCCCGCACGATGGCGAGGCGCCGCTCGTCCGGACTCAGTGGCGCCGCACGGCGCGACGTCCCACGGTTCGAGCCGCGACTCGGGCTGCCCGGTGCTTTGGTCACCGGGAGACGGTAGCACGAGTGAGTGAGTACTCACTCCGTGTTCGCTCTCAGCCAACGGGCGGCGGCTCCTCGGTGGGCTCCTGACCACGGGGCGAGGACTCCTGACCACCAGCGGGCGGCTCCTGCGCCGGCGGCTCCTGCGCCGGCGGCTGGTCTCGCGCAGGGGCCTGGCCGGACGGACGCGGCGCCCCGGGCCGCTGGCCACGTTCGACCGACCGGTCCCGCGGCCGGCCGGAGAGGGTCCCGGCGCTGGTGGCGTCCTCGGTCGCCGCCGCGGACTCACGCCGGGCCTCCGCCAGCGCCTGCTTGGGGTCGGTCAGGGCGTGCGGCCCCAGGTCGCCCTCGCCCAGCGGGGACGTGCCGGCCGGGCGGGTCGAGGACGCGATCGCATCGTCCGGGTCGCCCTCGGCCCCCGCACCGAAGCCCTTGGAGATCGACTTCAGCGCGGCGGTGAACTCGGTGGGGATGAACCACACCTTGTTCGACTGCGTCTTGGCGACCTCCGGCAGCATCTGCAGGTACTGGTACGCCAGCAGCTTCGGGTCGGCGTCGCCACGGTGGATCGCGTCGAACACCTGCAGGATCGCGCGCGCCTCGCCCTCGGCCCGCAGGATCGCCGCCTGCGCCTCTCCCTCGGCGCGGAGGATCGCCGACTGCTTCTCCCCCTCCGCGGTCAGGATCTGCGACTGCTTGACACCCTCGGCGGTCAGGATCGCGGCGCGACGGTCACGCTCGGCGCGCATCTGCTGCTCCATCGAGCCCTGGATCGACGCCGGCGGGTCGATCGCCTTGAGCTCGACCCGGTTGACACGCACCCCCCAGCGGCCGGTCGCCTCGTCCAGCACCCCGCGCAGCTGGCCGTTGATCTGGTCTCGACTGGTCAGGGTCTGCTCGAGGTCCATCGAGCCGACGACGTTGCGCAGCGTGGTGACCGTGAGCTGCTCGATGCCCGTGATGTAGTTCGCGATCTCGTACACGGCCGACTTCGGGTCCGTGACCTGGAAGTAGATCACCGTGTCGATGCTCACCACGAGGTTGTCCGAGGTGATCACCGGCTGCGGCGGAAAGGAGACCACCTGCTCACGCAGGTCCACCGACGCCCGGACGCGGTCGATGAACGGGATGAGCAGGTGCAGACCCGCGTCCATGGTCTTGGAGTAGCGCCCCAGCCGCTCGACGATGATCGAGACCGCCTGCGGCACGATCCGCACCGACCTGACGAGCGCGATGATCACGAACAGCGCGAGCAGGCCGAGGATGATGTACCCGGCGACGGTCGCCGGGCTCGGGTCGGTCGCGGCGACCTGGACGACGGTGGGCAGACGGCTCACTGTGCTGGCTCCTCGTGGGTTGTCCCCTCGTCCCGCGCCGCTCGCGGGCCACTGATCGTTCGTTCTCCCGGCCGCACCGTGTTCTCGGTGTACGCCGTGACTATCGCCGTGGCGCCGGCGATCCGGACCACACGGACCTCGTCACCTCTGTCGAGCTCCTCGTCGTTCTCCGTCCGTGCCGTCCAGACCTCACCGGCGAGCTTGACGCGCCCGCCGCGCTCGCTGACCGAGTCGAGCGCCACGGCCACCCGACCGACGTGGGCGGCGGCGTTGGTCTCCACCAGCGGGACCCGGCCGCGCAGGTGGCGCAGCATCCACGGTCGCAGCGCGAGGAGCAGGAGGCTCGACACGATCGCGAACCCGAGGATCTGGCCCCAGACCGGAACCCCGAGCAGGGCCAGGCCGGCACCCGCGAGCGCACCGCCGGCGAACATGAGCAGGACGAGGTCGAGCGAGAGGATCTCGGCGACGCCGAGCAGGAGCGCGCCTCCGAGCCACCACACCCAGGCCATCACGGCCTCCTTCGGTCGATGACCGCATCCTATCCGGCGGCACCGAGGCGCAGACCCTGCTCCGACGGCCTCGCGGAGGGCCGACCCGATCGCTCGGATCGCCCCGGGAGGTCGCCGAACCGATCGAACGGCCCGAGCCGGCCGAGCCCTGGCCTCAACCGGCGGCGCGTGCCGCCCAGCGGTGCCCGTGCCGCTCGACCTCCAGCGTCACGCCGAACGTCTCGGACAGGTTCTGCGCGGTCAGCACCTCGTCGATCGGACCGGCGGCGTGCACCTGGCCGTCGCGCAGCAGCAGCACGTGCGTGAAGCCCTCCGGGATCTCCTCGACGTGGTGGGTGACCAGCACCATCACCGGCGAGCGCCGGTCCAGCGCGAGCTCGGTCAGCGCTGCGAGCAGCTCCTCGCGCCCGCCGAGGTCGAGCCCCGCCGCCGGCTCGTCGAGCAGCAGCAGCTCCGGGTCGGTCATCAGCGCCCGGGCGATCTGCGCCCGCTTGCGCTCCCCCTCGCTCAGCGTGCCGAACGTCCGCTCGGCGAGGTCCCCGACACCGAACACCGACAGCAGCGTGCGCGCGCGCTCGTGATCCAGGCTCTCGTACCGCTCCCGCCACCGCCCCGTCATCCCGTACGCGGCGGTGAGCACGACGTCGAGCACCACCTCGGAACCGGAGATCCGATCGGCCAGCGCGGCCGAGGCGACGCCGACGCGCGGACGCAGCTCGAACACGTCGACGGCACCGAGCCGCTCGCCGAGCACGTCCGCCGTGCCGGAGCTGGGATGCATCCTGCCGGCCGCGATCTGCAGCAACGTCGTCTTGCCCGCACCGTTGCGGCCCAGGACCACCCACCGCTCGCCGTCGGCCACCGCCCACGTCACCCGGTCGAGGATCGTCTTCGACCCGCGCCGGACGCTCACCTCGCGCAGGTCAAGAACGTCGCTCATGGCTCCGACCCTAACGTCCCGCGGCCATCACCCGGTGCCTCACCCGCGGCTCTCGCGCGGTGGGTCCCGTGCCCTCGCGCGTGGGCGTCGCGCCGCGCGTGCCGCACGGGCCGTAGGTTGGGCGGGTGGCGCACGAGGACCTGCTCTCCCTGCCGCGCTCCGTGCTGCTCGCCCTGTGGCTGGGCTCGGTCGGCTCGGGCGCCGGGCCGGTCCGCCGCGCCGTCCGGGCCGTCGAGGGCGACGACGAGCCGCACACGGTCGCCGGCGAGGACCCACCCGTCCCGGCCGGCGCGGGGCTCGACGAGCTCGTGGCAACCTGGTCCGGGGGCGCCCGCCGCAGCGCGGCCGTGCTGCCGGTACCGGGCGACGTCGCCGGCCTGCCCCCGGCCGTCGCCGGGCGCGCGATCGACGCCGGCGAGTGCGTCCTGGTCCACCAGGGGAACCGGTCGTGGGCCGCGGTGCCGGAGGTCGTCGTCTTCGGGTCCGTGCTGGAGACCGGGCACCTGGTGACCTGGCACGTCTCCGAGGTCCCCGAGTGGCACCACGTGCTGCCCGGCGTCGTCGGGACGCTTCGGGAGGCGGAGCGGACGCTGCGCACCGCGTTGCTCCAGGTCACCGAGGAGCTCACCGCGCTCGACGTCGCACCCTGGGGCCCGGAGGTCCCGGCGGCGCTGGTCGCGCTGCGCTCGGCGGACCCGCCCTGGCCGGTGCCGGACGGGCTCGACGCACGGGTCCGCCGGGTGCTGACCGACGCGGTACGACTGCGCGCCGTGGTGGACCTCGCCACCGCCGACGACGGCGGTTCGGTGAGCCTGGGCCAGGCCGGCCGCCGCTCGGGAGCGCTGCGTGAGCTGGACCGCGCCGCCCGGGCCGCCGTCGCTGCGGCGACCGCAGCGGCCGGCGGACCCTGACGCTCACAGCACGGACCGGTAGACCTCCAGCGTGCGCTCGGCGATCGACTCCCACGCGAAGTGCTCCTCGACCCGACGCCGGGCGGCCGCTCCCATGGCCCGGGCACGTGGGACGTCGCTCACCACCGCGACCAGCGCCGCCGCGAGGTCGGCGACGAAGCGGCCCGGGTCCTTCGGGGTACCCGTGCCGTCCTGCACCTGGTCGATCGGTACGAGCAGGCCCGTGACGCCGTCGTCCACCACCTCGGGGATGCCGCCGGTGGCCGACCCGACCACCGGGAGCCCGCTGGCCATCGCCTCCAGGTTGACGATGCCCAGCGGCTCGTACACCGAGGGGCAGGCGAAGACCGTGCCGGCGCTGAGCACCGCCACCAGCTCGTCCCGGCTGAGCATCTGCTCGATCCACACGACACCGTCCCGGTGCCGCCGCAGGTCCGCCACCAGGCCGGTGACCTCGGCGGCGATCTCCGGGGTGTCCGGTGCACCGGCGCACAGCACCAGCTGCACCTCGGGCGGCAACGTCTCGGCCGCACGGAGCAGGTACGGCAGGCCCTTCTGCCGGGTGATGCGACCGACGAAGACCACCGACGGCCGGTCCGGGTCGATGCCGAACGACTCGACCGTCCGACGCGCGCCGGCGAGATCCTCGGCGCTCTCCGGACGACGCCACCGGTCCAGGTCGATCCCGTTGTGCACCACGTGCACCCGCTCCGGGTCCACCTCCGGGTAGCTGCGCAGGATGTCGTCGCGCATACCGGCGCTGACCGCGATCACGGCGTCGGCAGCGGTGAAGGCGGTCTTCTCCGCCCAGCCGGACAGCGCGTAGCCGCCGCCGAGCTGCTCGGCCTTCCACGGCCGCATGGGCTCGAGGCTGTGCGCGCTGACCACGTGCGGGATCCCGTGCAGCAGCCCGGCCACGTGACCACCGAGGTTCGCGTACCACGTGTGCGAGTGCACCAGGTCCGCACCGTGCACGTCACCGGCCATGAGCAGGTCGACGGCCAGGGTCTGCAGTGCCGGGTTCTGCCCGGTCAGCGAGCTCGGCACGTCGTAGCCGTGGACCCCGGGGTCCTGGCGCGCGCCGTCGAAGCAGCGCACCCGCACCTCCACCTGCCGGCGCAGGACGGCCGCGAGCTCGGACACGTGGACGCCGGCGCCACCGTAGACGTGCGGGGGGTACTCCCTGGTCAGCAGGTCGACTCGCACATCGACACGTTAGCGCTCCCGGGCCCGTCGGTCTGGCCGGAGCCGTCGCGCCGCCCTAGGGTCGTTGCCATGGCGTCACCTCGGGTCCTGGCCATCGTCCTCGCCGGCGGAGAGGGCAAGCGCCTCATGCCGCTGACCACCGAGCGGGCCAAGCCCGCGGTCCCGTTCGGCGGGATGTACCGCCTGGTCGACTTCGCGCTGTCCAACCTGGCGAACTCCGGCTACCTGCACATCGTCGTGCTGACCCAGTACAAGTCGCACAGCCTGGACCGGCACGTGACCAAGACCTGGCGGATGTCGGCGCTGCTGGGCAACTACGTCGCCCCGGTCCCCGCGCAGCAGCGGGTGGGCAAGCACTGGTACCTGGGCAGCGCGGACGCGATCTTCCAGTGCCTGAACATCATCGCCGACGAGCGTCCGGACGTCGTGGTGGTCGTCGGTGCGGACCACGTGTACCGCATGGACTTCGAGCAGATGGTCCGCTCGCACGTCGAGTCCGGTGCCGAGCTCACCGTCGCGGGGATCCGCCAGCCGATCGGCCTCGCCGACCAGTTCGGGGTGATCGAGACCTCCGCGCAGGACCCCTCCCGGATCGGGGCCTTCCTGGAGAAGCCCGGCGACCCGGTCGGGCTGGCCGACTCCCCGCACGAGGTCCTCGCGTCGATGGGCAACTACGTGGCGGACGCCGACGCGCTCGTCGACGCCGTCACCCAGGACTCGCAGAACCCGACCTCCCGGCACGACATGGGCGGCGACATCGTGCCGTTCTTCGTGGACAAGGGCACCGCGGGGCTGTACGACTTCATCCACAACGATGTCGACGGGTCCACCGAGCGGGATCGGGACTACTGGCGCGACGTCGGGACACTGGACGCCTACTACGACGCGAACATGGACCTGATCTCGGTCAGCCCGGTGTTCAACCTCTACAACGACCACTGGCCGGTCTACAGCGGGTACTCCGGCATGCCCCCGGCGAAGTTCGTGCACGCGGGCCCGGGACGCCTCGGGCACGCCTCCGACTCGCTGGTCTCCCCCGGCGTGATCGTCTCCGGGGCGACGGTCTCCGGCTCTGTGCTGTCCCCCGGCGTCTACCTGCACTCATGGGCGTCGGTGAGCGACTCCGTCGTGCTGGACGGCACGACCGTGGGCAGGCACGCGCAGGTGCACCGGGCGATCCTGGACAAGAACGTCGTCGTGCACGAGCAGGCGCGCGTCGGCCTCGACCCGGATCAGGACCGGGCGCGCGGGTTCACCATCACGGACTCCGGCATCACCGTGGTGCCCAAGGGAACCGTGATCGAGGCGTAGCCGAGCCACCCTCCGGGCCGACGCCGGACGGGCTCCGGCCGGTGCGCCCGGCTTCGTTACCCTTCAGGCGTGAGCCTCCCCGAGCCGACCGCGGCGGACACGCCCCCGGCAGACGTGCGCCCGGCGGACGTGCGCCCGGCGGACCCTGCCGAGCCGGCACCGCGTCGTCGGCTCGTCGTCATGGACGTCGACTCCACGGTGATCACCGGTGAGGTGATCGAGATGCTCGCCGGGCACGCCGGTGCGCGCGAGGAGGTCACCCGGATCACCGACCGCGCGATGCGAGGGGAGATCGACTTCGCGGCGTCGCTGCGTCAGCGGGTCGCGACCCTGGCCGGGCTTCCGGTGAGCGTGCTGGACGACGTGCGCCAGGAGATGACGCTCACTCCCGGCGCCGAGCGGCTGGTCACCGAGCTGCGCGGGGCCGGCTGGCCGGTCGGACTCGTCTCGGGCGGCTTCATCGAGCTGGTCGAGCCGCTCGCCCGGCGCCTGGGCATCGGCTTCACCCGGGCCAACGGCCTGGAGGTCGTCGACGGGGTGCTGACCGGGCGGGTCCGCGGGCCCGTGGTCGACAGCCACGCCAAGGCGGCGGCGCTGCGGGAGTTCGCCGCCGCCGAGCGGGTCCCGATGGCGGACACCGTCGCGGTCGGCGACGGCGCGAACGACCTGGAGATGCTCGCGGCCGCGGGGCTGGGGATCGCGTTCAACGCCAAGCCGGTCGTCCGTGCCCAGGCGGACGTCTCGCTCACCGGCCGGACGCTGGACGCCGTGCTCGAGCTGCTCGGCTGGGCACCCGTGGACTGAGCAGCGTCCTCTACCTCGGGTGCACCACGTCCACCAGCACCGCCGGTTCCCGACCCGCCTGCGCCCAGCTGTTCAGCTCCAGGACGGCGTACGCGGCGGTCGGCAGCCCCATCCGCACCTGCGCGAGGTGCCCGGACAGCGCGGCGTCCGCAGGGTCGTCCGCCGGGTCGTCGGCCTGCGCCAGCACGGCCGCCGCGCCGGACATCGTCGGCTCGTGCCCTACGACGAGCACGGTCGCCACCCGTTCGTCCACGCGCCGCACCAGCTCGACCAGGTCCGGCACCCGGGCCAGGTAGACCGCGTCCTCCACGGCCACCTCGGGCTCGGCCACCTGGCCCAGCGCACCGCGGACCAGCTCCCAGGTCTGCCGGGTGCGCACGGCCGTGGACACCAGCACGTGCTCGGGGACCAGGTCCGCCGCGACCAGGCTCGCACCGACGGCTGTGCACTGACGCCGACCGGCCAGCGCCAGCGGACGCAGCTCGTCGGACACCGAACCGGCCGGCTCGGCCTTGGCGTGGCGCAGCAGCACCAGCCGCCGAGCTGCCCGACGGCGCAGACGGCGCGGGTGGTTCACGCTCACAGACCCATCGCGTGGAAGCCGCCGTCGACGTGCACGATCTCCCCCGTGGTGGCGGGCATCCAGTCGGACAACAGCGCCAGGACCGTACGCGCGGTCGGCTCCTGGTCCGCCGAGTCCCAACCGAGCGGGGCCCGCTCGGGCCAGCCGCCCTCCATCGCCTCGAAGCCGGGGATCGACTTGGCCGCCGTGGTGCGCAGCGGGCCGGCGGAGACCAGGTTCACCCGGATGCCCTCCGGGCCGAGGTCCCGGGCCAGGTAGCGCGCGGTCGACTCGAAGGCCGCCTTGGCCACGCCCATCCAGTCGTACACCGGCCAGGCGTACTGCGCGTCGAAGGTCAGCCCGACGACCGCCGAGCCGCGGCCCATCAGCGGCTGCGCGGCCACGGCGAGCGCCTTGAGCGAGTACGCCGAGACGTGCAGCGCGGTGGCCACGTCGTCCCACCGGCCGTCCAGGAAGTTGCCGCCCATCACGGTCTGCGGGGCGAACCCGATCGAGTGCACGACGCCGTCGAGGTGGTCGACGTGCTCCCGCACCCGGTCCGCCAGCGCGTCAAGGTCGTCCTGCGAGGTCACGTCGAGCTCGACCACGGGGGCCTCGGTCGGCAGCCGCCGCGCGATGGCCTGGGTGAGCCGGAGCTGACGACCGAACGAGGTCAGGACGACCTCTGCGCCCTCCTGCTGCGCCAGCCGCGCCGCGTGGAAGGCGATCGAGCTGTCCACCAGGACGCCGGTGACCAGGAGCTTCTTACCGTCGAGCAGACCCATGAACGTCCCTCCTCCTAGTGGCCCATACCCAGGCCGCCGTCGACCGGGACGACCGCCCCGCTGATGTAAGCGGCGTCCGGTCCCGCGAGGAACTCGACGACGCCGGCGACCTCGTCGGACTGGCCGAACCTGCCCGCCGGGATCGCAGCACGGTAGGCCTCCTGGCGCTCGGTCGGCAACGCCGCGGTCATCGCGGTGTCGATGAAACCGGGCGCGACGACGTTGGCGGTGATGGACCGCGACCCGAGCTCCCGGGTGATGGACCGGGCGATGCCGACCAGGCCCGCCTTCGACGCCGCGTAGTTGACCTGCCCGACGCCGCCGTACAGGCCGATCACCGAGGAGATGAGGACGATGCGCCCGCGCCGGAGCCGGATCATGCCCTTGGTCGCGCGGCGCACGCAGCGGAACGTCCCGGTCAGGTTGACGTCGAGGACCTGCTCGAACTCCTCGTCGCTCATCCGCATCAGGAGCTGGTCCCGGGTCACACCGGCGTTGGCGACGAGCACCTCGACCGGGCCGTGGGCCTGCTCGACCTGCGTGAACGCGGCGTCGACCGCGGCGGTGTCGGTGATGTCACCGGTCACCCCCAGGACGCCGTCGGGCAGGTCACCGCTGCGGTAGATCGTGGCGACCTTGTCCCCCGCGGCGACGAACCGCTCGGCGATCGCGCGGCCGATGCCGCGGTTCGCCCCGGTGACGAGCACGCTGCGAGGAGCCGCAGCGTCGTCGGGGCGGCTCCTGCCGTGCCCGGTGGCGTCGGGTGTCGTGGCGGCCACGGGGTCTCCTGTCGGTCGCTGTGTCGGTCGCTGTGTCAGTCGCTGTGTCGGTCGTGCTGGTGGCACGTGCCGGGCCGCACGTCCGTCCCGCTCCGGGTGCGACGGTAGCCGAACCAGGTCCGGCCGCGGCGGCTAGACTCACGTGGTGAGGCACAACCGGACCGTCCACGGATCGTCCCGGACGGCGCACCACGAGCCGGTCACGCGGATCACCGACGCACCGGTCCCGCTGAGCGACGACCTGTCGCAGCGCACCCGCCGCTACCTGATCCAGATGTCGATCCGCGTGGTGTGCTTCGTCGGAGCGGTGCTGCTCGACCACTGGACCCGGTGGCTGCTGCTGGTCGGCGCCGTCGTGCTGCCGTACTTCGCGGTGGTGCTCGCCAACGCGGCCCGAGGGCCCCGCACCGACGAGCCGGCCCACCTCGGTCCGCGGGAGATCGGCGCCCGGCCGGAGCCTGGACCCGGTTCGGGCCACGAGCGAGATGATGGGCACGTCGAGCACCCCGACGAGCACCCCGACGAGCACCCCGACGAGCACCGCGAACCGGAGGGAGCGTGATGTCCGGTACGGACGACCGCCTGGTCTGCAGCGCGCGCGGCTGCGGTGCCCGTGCCGTGTGGGGCCTGCGCTGGAACAACCCGCGCCTGCACACCCCCGGTCGGCGCAAGGTGTGGCTCGCCTGCGACGCGCACCGCGACCACCTCGAGACGTACCTGAGCACCCGGGGGCTGCACCGGGAGACGGTCCCGACGACCGAGCTCGGGCCGGACGACGGCTGACGTGACCACGGCACGGCAGACCCTGCGTCGGTGGGTCACGATCATGGCCGTCGCCGGCCTGGTCGCCGCCGGGTGCGTCGCGGCGGGCATCTGGCAGTGGCACCGGCACGAGCAGCGGTCGGTCGCCGTCGAGCGCGTGCTGACCAACTACGACGCCGCGCCGGTGGAGATCACCCGGCTGCTGGCCGACGGACCGGCCGGGGCGTCCCCGACGCTCCCGGACGAGGCCGTCTGGCACCCGGCCACGGTCCACGGGCGCTACCTGACCGGCGACACGGGCTCCCGCGGTCCCGTGCTGCTGCGCAACCGCCCGGTCGGCGGCGTCCCGGGATTCCACGTGCTCGCGCCGTTCGAGGTCACCGAGGGGGGTCTCGCCGGGGCGGTCCTGGTGGT
Organism: uncultured Actinotalea sp.; assembly: GCA_964416715.1. GTDB lineage: Bacteria > Actinomycetota > Actinomycetes > Actinomycetales > Cellulomonadaceae > Actinotalea. The sequence continues at coordinate 13,912 of CAYQFJ010000060.1, forward strand.
CGACCGCGGCTGGGTGCACACCGGTGGCGACAGCTCGCAGCCCGCCTCGACGCCGCCGGTGCCGACCGGGCCGGTCGACCTGGTGGTACGCCTGCGGCCGGACGAGCCCGCCTCCACGCGTGACGCCCCGGCAGGCCAGGTGCACTCGATCGCCGTGGACCAGGTGCGCACCGCGGCGGGCGGCGCGTGGCCCGCGGAGGCGACCCTCCCGCTCTACGGCCAGGCCGTCTCGGAGAACGGTGCCGCGCCGCCCGGGCTGGGCCCCCTGGCCCGGCCCGGCACCGATCTCGGGTCACACCTGTCGTACACGTTCCAGTGGTGGGTGTTCGCGCTGGGCGCCCTGGCCGGCGGGGTGCTGCTGGCCGTGCGCGAGGACCGCACGGCCGCGGGCGATCGGGTGACGCCGTCCGGCGGCGAGGACCAGGAGCCGGGCCGGAGGTACGGCGGTGCCCCCGGTTCCGATCCAGGCACGAAGTCCGCGCGCCGGCCGGCACGACGACGTCGTCCCACCGCCGAGGAGGAGGAGGACGCGCTGATCGACGCGCAGCTCCGGTAGCGCGTGCCAACAGTCCGTGCGACACGAGTCGCACGGGGCACGTCGACCGCTCAGCCCTTGGTGGCGCGAGTGGCCCGGCGCGCGGCGCCCGCGGCACCTCGGGTCGCGCCGCCGCGGCCCCGCATCGTCACCCCCGACTCGACGAGCACGCCGTGCACGAACCCGTACGAACGGCCGATGTCCTCGGCGATCTCCCGGACGGTCTCACCGTTGCGGTACCGCTCGACGAGGCCGGCAGCCAGCTCCTGCCGTCCCTCGCCGGTGATCCGGGCACTCTTGACCAGCTTGGCACTCATGTGGTCCTCCTGGACCGACGTGGGCGGCACGGCGGGAGCCGGCCGACGCGGATGTCACCGACGGGGCCACCCGGACCCGGTCACGCCAGGGAGATCAGGTCCGCGTAGCTGTCGTTCCACAGATCTTCGTCGCCGTCGGGCAGGAGCACCACTCGTTCCGGCGACAAGGCCTCGACCGCGCCCTCGTCGTGGGTGACCATCACCACCGCCCCGGCGTACCCGTGCAGCGCTCCGAGCACCTCGGCACGGCTCGCCGGGTCCAGGTTGTTCGTCGGCTCGTCGAGCAGCAGCACGTTCGCCGAGGAGACCACGAGGGTCGCCAGGGCCAGACGGGTCTTCTCCCCTCCGGAGAGCACCCGGACCGGCTTGTCGGCGTCGTCCCCGGAGAACAGGAACGAGCCGAGGACGGAGCGGACCTGCGTGTCGGTCAGGTCCGGTGCGGCACTGCGCAGGTTCTCCACCACGGTCCGGTCCACGTCGAGCGTCTCGTGCTCCTGGGCGTAGTAGCCGATCTTGAGCCCGTGCCCGGGCACGACCTCGCCGGT
>CAYQFJ010000061.1:0-15304 GCA_964416715.1 uncultured Actinotalea sp.
GGCCGGGATCGCCGACGTCTTCGACGCGCTGCCGCTCGGTCTGGACACACCGCTGGCCCGGGCGTACACCGACGGCATCGACCTGTCCGGTGGCCAGTGGCAGCGGATCGCCATCGCCCGCGCGCTGTACGCCGTCGAGCACGGGGCGCGCGTGCTGGTGCTGGACGAGCCGACGTCGGCCCTGGACGTGCGCGCGGAGGTCGCCTTCTTCGACCGGTTCGTCGAGCTCACCCGCGGCGTGACGTCGGTGCTGATCTCGCACCGGTTCTCCTCGGTGCGCCGGGCCGACCACATCGTCGTGGTCGACGACGGGCGGGTGGTCGAGCAGGGGTCGCACGCCGAGCTGATGGCGACCGGCGGGCACTACGCCCGGCTGTTCACGCTCCAGGCCGAGCGGTTCTCCCGGGACCGCCTCCGCCTCGTCGGGCTGAACGAGGTGGCGGAGTGATCGGCACCCTGCGCGGTGTGCTGCGCCTGGCCCGGATCGCCTGGTCGGCCGACCGCAAGCTCTTCGTGATCAGCCTGGGTCTCATGCTCGCCCAGTTCGCGGCGATGCCCTTGGCCGCACCGGCACTGGCGGTGCTCACCGACGCCGTCATCGCCCAGGACCGCTCCGGCGTCGTCGGCGGTGCCCTCGCCGTCGCGGTGCTCGCGATCGTGGCACTGACCGGCGCGCACTTCTCGCACGTCTTCTTCTTCGAGCTCGGCGAACGCGTCCAGCTCGCCGTGGAGCAGGATCTCATCGACCTGGCGAACGGCTCGGCGGGCCTGGAGCACCACGAGCGGCCGGACTACGCCGACAAGCTGCGGGTGCTGCGCCAGGAGACCGACTGGGCGGGGTGGAGCAGCATCGAGGTCCTGCTGGCCTCGTTCGGCCTGCTCCTCGGCGTCTCGATCACCACGTTCCTGCTCGCCACGCTCACCCCGGTACTGCTGCTCCTGCCGCTGTTCGCGCTGCCGGCCGTGCTACTGGGCCGCAAGGCGGAGACACTCATGGGCGACGCCCGCGAGGCGGCCGCCCCGCACGCACGGCTGGTGCACCACTTCTACCGCCTGGCCACCGAGGCCGGGCCGGCCAAGGAGGTCCGGGCCCGCGGGCTCGGCGCCACGCTGCGCGCCCGGCAGACCGCGGCATGGCGCCGGGCGAGCGACCTGCTGGTCGCCGGGGAGCGCCGGTCCGCAGCGCTCCAGGTCGTCGGGCAGCTGCTGTTCGCCGTCGCGTACATCGCCGCGACGCTGCTGGTCGTGCGCAACGTCGTGGCGGGCAACGGCACCGTGGGCGACGTCGTGCTGGTGATCTCGCTGGCCGCCCAGGTGAACCAGCAGGCGACGACGGCGGCCACCCTGCTGGTGGGTATGCAGCGGATCGCACGCACCCTGGAGAACCTGCAGTGGGTGCGCCGGCTCGTGGAGGCCGACCGTCCGGCGCCCGACCGCGACCTGCCGGACCGCATCGAGCACGGGATCACCCTGCGTTCGGTCGGCTTCGCCTACCCCGGAACGGACCGTGTGGTGCTGGCGGACGTGGACCTCGAGCTGCCCGCCGGCCGGACGGTGGCGATCGTCGGGGAGAACGGCGCGGGCAAGTCCACCTTGGTCAAGCTGCTGTGCCGGTTCTACGAGCCGACCAACGGGACGATCGAGCTCGACGGTGTGGACCTGCACCGCTTCGGGCTGGAGGACTGGCGCGCACGGATCGCCGCCGCCTTCCAGGACTTCGCGCGGCTGGAGCTGCTGGCCCGGGAGACCGTCGGGATCGGCGACCTGCCCCGCATCGACGACGAGGCCGCGGTGCACGACGCGCTCGAGCGGGCCCGTGGCGCCGACCTGGTCGAGCGGCTCGACGACGGGCTGTCCACCCAGCTCGGCAAGCAGAACGCACCGGGCACGGAGCTGTCCGGCGGCCAGTGGCAGAAGCTCGCGCTGGGCCGGGCGATGATGCGCACCGAGCCGCTGCTGCTGGTGCTCGACGAGCCGACGTCGGCACTGGACGCGCAGGCCGAGCACGACCTGTTCGAGCAGTACGCCCGCTCCGCGCGCCGGGTCGCCCGGCACACCGGCGGGATCACCGTGCTGGTCTCCCACCGGTTCTCCACGGTGCGGATGGCCGACCTGATCCTGGTGGTCGGCGACGGCCGGGTCAGCGAGTCCGGCAGCCACGAGGAGCTCATGGCGCTCGGCGGCCTGTACGCCGAGCTGTACGGGCTGCAGGCCGCCGCCTATCGGTGACGGAACCCATCCTGACGAGCCCCGTCCGGTGACGAGCCCCGTTGGTGCTCACAGGCCCAGGATCGCCCTGGCGATCAGGAAGTAGATCACCAGGCCCGTCGCGTCGCAGAAGGTGCTGATGAACGGGGTACTCATCACTGCCGGGTCCACCCGCAGGGCCTTGGCGACCAGCGGCATGCACCCGCCCACGGTGGCCGCCATCGGGCAGACCACGACAAGGGTCAGGCCGATGGTCCAGCCGATCCCTGGGCCGTAGAACGGCGTCGCGAGCATCACTCCGAGCGCGCCGAGCAGCAGTCCCATGGTCAGGCCTGCCCGGACCTCGCGGAACGCGACCCGCCCGAGGTCACGCGGGCGGACGTCCCCCAGCGCCAGAGCCCGGGTGACCGTCGTGGCCGCCTGACTCCCGGTGTTACCACCGATCCCGGTGAGCAGGGGGATGAACAGGGCCAGCACCACGACCTCGGCGAGCGTGGCCTCGAACTGCTCCAGAACCCCGACGGTCAGTATCGCCGAGACGGCCAGGACGAGAAGCCACGCGGTGCGGGCCCGGACGATCCGCAGCACCGGGGTGGCCAGGTACGGACGCCGCAACGGTTCGGCGCCGCCTGCGCGCGCGGCGTCCTCGGCCTCGGCGTCGGCGACGATGCGCAACGCGTTGTCGATCGGCAGGATGCCGATCAGGCGACCCTCGTCGTCCGTGACCGGCAGAGCCATCAGGCCGAGGTCGAGGCACAACCGCGCTGCGTCCTCGGCAGGCGTACGGGCGGGGCGGCTGACCGGCGGTCGGACGAGCTCCGAGACGGTCGTGGTCGGGTCCGCGAGTACGAGGTCGTGCAGGTTCACCATCCCGACGAGACATCGGACCTGGTCGGTCACCGGCAACATCTCGATCGTGTCCGCCTCGCGCCCCCGGGACCGTACGTCAGCAAGCGCCTCAGCAGCCGTCTGACCGGGACGGCGCAGCCGCACGTACTGTGGCGTCATACTGCGCCCCAGCGAGCCCGCCGGGTGTCCGAGCATGGGGAGCGTCATCTCCCGCTCGCGAGCGGACAACCCGTGCAGCAACCGGTCTACGACCCGTGCCGGGAGCTCGTCGAAGAACGCCACCCGATCGTCCGCGTCGAGCCCCTCGACCAGCCGGACCAGATGGTCGTCGCGCAGGCCGGACACCAGCGCGGACTGCATCGACGGGTCGAGCCGCTCGAAGACCTCCATCGCGGTGTCCTTGTCCAGGACGCGGTACAACAGTGCCTGTTTGACGTTGTCCAATCGACGCATCACAGAGAGCACCTCGGGCACCGACAGCTCGGCGAGGACGGCTGTCAGTCGCGGGAGATCCCGGGTCCGGACGAGTTGCTCAACCGACGCCACGTCGTGAGGCTGTGTCATCGGGGACCTCCTGACCCTTCGCACCCGTCGAACCCTAGCCCGCCCCGACCGGCCTGCCCGGGCAGGGGCCGGACTACCCTCTGCCTCATGAAGAGCAGCTGGTCAGGTCCCCCCCGTACTCGCACCGCGATCGATCAGGTCGCCGACGCCTACGTCGAGACCATCGCCCGCCTCAACCCCTTCGCGGCGACCGCGATGGGCGTCGACGGCCACGACCACCTCACCACCGACTTCTCCCCCGCCGGCTGGCAGGCACAGGCCGACGCCGCGCGCTCGGTGCTCGCCGAGCTCGACGCGCACCACCCGGCGGACGACGTGGACCGGGTGACCGTGGCCGCGATGCGCGAGCGGATCGGCCTGGAGCTGGAGCTGCACGAGGCGGACGAGCTGATCGGTCAGCTGAACAACATCGCGTCCCCGGTCCAGGAGCTCCGCGAGACGTTCGATCTCATGCCCACGTCGGCGCCCGAGCACTGGGAGAACATCGCCGCCCGACTGCTGGGCCTGCCCGACGCCGTCGACGGGCTGGTCGAGTCGCTGCGGCTGGCCGCGTCGCGCGGACGGGTAGCAGCGGTGCGGCAGGTCGAAGCGTGCGTGACCCAGGCCCAGGACCTGTCCGGGTCCGGCTCGTTCTTCTCCTCGCTGGTCACCGGCGAGACAGTCGACGCGGCCCTGGACGGGTCCGCGGCCTGCCAGGCGATCCGCCGGGATCTGGAGGAGGGGTCGACGGCGGCGCGTGAGGCGTACGCGGGGCTCGCCACCTTCCTGCGGGACGAGCTCGCCCCGCAGGCTCCCGAGGTCGACGCGGTGGGCCGCGACCGGTACTCGCTGTGGTCACGGTTCTTCCTCGGGGCGACGGTCGACCTCGAGGAGACCTACGCGTGGGGGCTGGAGGAGCTGGTCCGGGTGGTCGCCGAGCAGGACGCGGTCGCCGCGCAGATCGCCGGTCCGGGTGCGAGCCTGGCCGACGCCGTCGCCACGCTCGACGCCGACCCGACCCGCGCGCTGCACGGCACCGAGGCGCTGCGCACCTGGATGCAGACCACCTCGGACGCCGCCGTGGAGGCGCTGAACGGCACCCACTTCGACGTCCCCGAACCCATGCTCCGCCTGGAGTGCCGCATCGCACCGACGACCAGCGGCGGCATCTACTACACCCCGCCGTCGGACGACTTCTCCCGGCCGGGACGCATGTGGTGGTCCGTGCCGGAGGGCGTGACGGACTTCACCACGTGGCGGGAGAAGACGACCGTCTACCACGAGGGCGTGCCGGGTCACCACCTGCAGATCGGCCAGGCGGTCCACGAGCGCGAGCGTCTCAACCGCTGGCGCCGGCTGGCCTGCTGGGTCAGCGGCCACGGGGAGGGTTGGGCGCTGTACGCGGAGCGGCTGATGGCAGACCTCGGCTTTCTCGACGACCCCGGCGACCGGCTCGGCATGCTGGACGGCCAGCGGATGCGCGCCGCCCGGGTGGTGCTCGACATCGGCGTCCACCTGGGCCTGCCCTGCCCACCCGAGTGGGGCGGCGGCACCTGGGACGCGGCGAAGGCGTGGGAGTTCCTCAGGGCCAACGCCGCGATGGACGAGGGGTTCCTGCGGTTCGAGCTCGACCGCTACCTGGGCTGGCCGGGCCAGGCGCCGTCCTACAAGGTCGGCCAGCGCCTGTGGGAGGCCGCGCGGGACGAGTCCGCCGCCACCGGCCACGCCCGCGGCGAGGAGCACGACCTGCGCGCCTTCCACGCCCGTGCCCTGCGCCTCGGCTCCGTCGGCCTGGACGTGCTGCGCGCGGCGCTGCGCTGACCCTCGCCGTTCCCGGCGCGCGCCCGCCTCGACCGAGCACACCGCCTCCTGGGACGGATAGCCTTCGCCGGTGGTCTCCCTCGTCCTCGCGTCGGCCTCCCCCGCCCGGCTGAGCACCCTGCGGTCCGCCGGCATCGAGCCCGAGGTGCTCGTCTCCGGGGTGGACGAGGACGCGGCCCTTGCCCACGCCGCGCGGCGACGGGGCGCCGCTCCGTCACCCGCCGAGTCGGTGCTGGTCCTTGCGCGCGCCAAGTGCGAGGCGGTCGCGGCGACGGTCCGGCGCGCGTCGTCCTCCGACACGCTGGTGCTGGGTTGCGACTCCCTGCTCGAGCTCGACGGTGAGGCGCTCGGCAAGCCCGTGGACGCCGACGACGCCGTCCGGCGCTGGCGCAGGATGCGCGGCCGGTCCGGCGTCCTGCACACCGGGCACTGGCTGATCGACCGACGCGCGGCCGACGGGGAGCCAGGCCGCGGAGGCGACGGGGCGACGTCGTCCACCGTCGTGCGTTTCGCGGACCTGTCCGACGCCGAGATCGACGCCTACGTCGCCACCGGCGAGCCGCTCGTCGTCGCCGGTGCGTTCACCATCGACGGGCTGGGCGGGCCGTTCGTCGAGCGGATCGAGGGGGACCACCACGGCGTCGTCGGCCTGAGCCTGCCGCTGCTGCGCGACCTGCTCGGTCGCATCGGCCTGACCGTCCCTGACCTGTGGCACCACGAGGGGTGACCCGGTCGCGTAGGCGATCCCTACAACGGCGATCGGCCCGGTGTTGCTGAACGGCACAATCTTCGTCCCGCACGCCGTGCCCCGAGCGCCCGCTCGGAGCCGGTGACGTTACGGTGAGCCGTGCCCGTCATCCACAAGGTGCTCATCGCCAACCGCGGTGAGATCGCCGTCCGCATCGCCCGGGCCTGCGCCGACGCGCGGGTCGCCAGCGTCGCCGTCTACGCCGACCAGGACCGCGAGGCGCTGCACGTCGCCCTCGCGGACGAGGCCTTCGCCCTCGGCGGGGCCCGGGCGGCCGAGACCTACCTCGACGTGGACAAGCTGCTGGACGTCGCCCGGCGCAGCGGGGCCGACGCCGTGCACCCGGGGTACGGGTTCCTCGCGGAGAACGCCGCCTTCGCCTCCGCGGTGATCGGCGCCGGGCTCACCTGGATCGGTCCGCCGCCGTCGGCGATCGAGGCCCTGGGGGACAAGGTGAGCGCCCGGCACATCGCCCAGCGCGCCGGGGCGCCGCTGGTCGCCGGGACGCCCGACCCGGTCTCCGGTGCGGACGAGGTGCACGCGTTCGCCGAGCAGCACGGGCTGCCGATCGCGATCAAGGCCGCGTTCGGTGGTGGCGGGCGTGGGCTCAAGGTGGCCCGCGACACCGCGGAGATCACCGAGCAGTACGAGTCCGCGGTCCGCGAGGCCACCGCCGCGTTCGGTCGGGGCGAGTGCTTCGTCGAGCGCTACCTCGACTCCCCGCGGCATGTGGAGACCCAGTGCCTGGCCGATGCCCACGGCACCGTCGTCGTGGTGTCCACCCGTGACTGCTCGCTGCAGCGCCGCCACCAGAAGCTCGTGGAGGAGGCCCCTGCGCCGTTCCTGACCGCCGAGCAGGAGGCGCTGCTGCGGGACTCGTCCATCGCGATCCTGCGCGAGGCGGGCTACGTCGGGGCCGGGACCTGCGAGTTCCTGGTCGCCGCCGACGGCACGGTGTCGTTCCTGGAGGTGAACACCCGGCTCCAGGTCGAGCACCCGGTCACCGAGGAGGTCACCGGCATCGACCTGGTCCGTGAGCAGCTCCGGATCGCCGCCGGGGAGCCGCTCGGGTACACCGAGGTGCCGGTACGTGGGCACTCGCTGGAGTTCCGGATCAACGGCGAGGACCCCGCCGCCGGGTTCCTGCCCTCCCCCGGCCGCATCAGCCGGCTGCGGCTGCCGTCCGGGCCCGGGGTCCGGGTGGACAGCGGCGTGGTCGAGGGCGACACGGTCTCCGGGGCCTTCGACTCGATGATCGCCAAGCTGGTCGTCACGGGTGCGACCCGGACCCAGGCTGTCGAGCGGGCCCGGCGGGCGCTGGCCGAGCTCCAGGTCGAAGGGATCCCGACGGTGGTCCCGTTCCACCGCGCGGTCCTGGAGGAGCCGGACTTCGTACCGGCGGACCCGGCGGAGCCGTTCCGGGTGCACACCCGGTGGATCGAGACCGAGCTCGCCGACCGACTGGCCACCCTCGGCCGTCCCGCGTCCGCCCTCGCGGACGCCGACGCCGAGCCGGCCCCCACCGAGCGCGTCGTGGTCGAGGTCGGCGGCAAGCGGATCGAGGTCGTGCTGCCCGCGGGCACCGGCCTCGGTGGTGGTCGGCGCCCCGGCACCCGCCCGGCACGCAGCCGACGCGGTCCGGCCCGCGCGACGACCGCCTCGAGCAACGGCACCACGCTCACGTCGCCGATGCAGGGCACGATCGTCAAGGTCGCCGTGGCCGACGGCGCCGAGGTGGCCGAGGGCGACCTCGTCGTCGTGCTGGAGGCGATGAAGATGGAGCAGCCGCTGGTCGCGCACCGCGCGGGCACCGTGCAGGGGCTGTCCGCCGGCGTCGGGGCGAGCGTCGGTGCCGGGACGGCGATCTGCGAGATCGTCGGCTGACGGTGGATCGTCGTCCGCCGTCCCGGCTCGTCCGGCAGCCGGGCGACGGGTGGGTCGATTGCGCCTGCGGACGGCGGCACTGGGGTCTGCACGGGGCCGCCGGGCTGCTGCTGGCACGCGACGCGGGCCGGCCGGAGGTGGTGCTACAGCACAGGGCACTGTGGAGCGACCACGGCGGGACCTGGGGCGTGCCCGGCGGGGCTCTGGCCCCGGGCGAGAGCGCGGCCGACGGAGCGGTGCGGGAGGCGGTCGAGGAGGCCGGTCTGGACCCCGCGGGAATCGCCGTGCTCGACACCGTGCTGCTCGACCACGGCACGTGGAGGTACACCACGGTCCTGGCGCTGGCGACCGGACCGCAGGACCCGCGGCCGACCGACCCGGAGAGCCTGGACGTCGCCTGGGTGCGGGTGGACGAGGTCGCCGAGCGGCCGTTGCTACCCGCGTTCGCCGAGGCGTGGCCGGGGCTGCGCGAGATGCTGCTGCGCGCGCTCGCTGAGCCGGGGTCGGCTCACTCCTGACGCTGGTGCAGCGAGCGCGCGGCCTCCCCGATGGATCCGGTGAGCGACGGGTACACGGTGAAGGACTCCGCGACGTTGTCGGCGGTGAGCCGGTGCGTGACCGCGAGGGTGAGCGGGAAGACCAGCTCACCGGCCCGGGGGGCGACGACCACGCCGCCGAGCACGATCCCGGTGGTCGCGTGCGCGAAGAGCTTGACGAAGCCCTCTCGGATCCCGAGCATCTTCGCCCGCGGGTTCAGCGACAGCTCGAGCTTGCTCGTGACGAAGCGCACCCCCCGCTCCTCGAGCGCCACCTGGGACATGCCGACCGTCGCGATCTCCGGAGCGGTGAACACGTTCGCCGCGACGTACTGCAGCTTCAGCGGCGCGACGGCGTCCCCCAGGGCGTGCGCCATCGCGATCCTGCCCTGCATGGCGGCCACCGACGCCAGCGGCAGGACGCCGGTCACGTCACCGGCGGCGTAGACGCCGCGCGCGCTGGTGCGCGAGACCTTGTCCACCTCGATGTGCCCGCTCTCGGTCAGCCGCACCCCCGCCTCGGCCAGCCCGAGCCCGTCCGTGGTCGGGACCGAACCCACGGCCATCAGGCAGTGCGACCCGGTGACCACCTGTCCGTCGGACAGCGTCACCTCGACCCCGTCGTCCGTGCGACGCACGGCGACCGCCCGCGTGCGGCCCATCACCGTCATCCCGCGCGTGCGGAAGACGTCCTCGATCACCTCGGCCGCGTCCGCGTCCTCTCCCGGGAGCACCCGGTCCCGGGAGGAGACCAGCACGACGTCGGCACCGAGCGCGTTGTACGCGCCGGCGAACTCCGCGCCGGTCACGCCGGAGCCGACCACGACCAGTCGTTCGGGCAGCTCGGTCAGGTGGTAGAGCTGGGTCCAGGTGAGGATGCGCTCGCCGTCCGGACGAGCCTCCGGGAGCACCCGCGGTGTGGCCCCGGTGGCGAGCAGGACGACGTCGGCGTCGAGCGTGATCTCGGCAGCGTCGTCCGCGCCGTGGTCGCCCCGTTCCTGCGACGCCGGCGCCGCCGACCGCACCACCACCCGCTGCGGGCCGTCCAACCGTCCCGTGCCGGCGACCAGCTCGACGCCCGCCGCCTGCAGCCGGGCCCGGATGTCGGTGGACTGGGCCTCGGCCAGGCCCAGCACGCGGGCGTTGACCTTCCCCAGCACCACCTCGTGCCCGCGCACCGGGGTGTCGGTGGGCGCGCCCACCTTCTTGATGCCGAGCGTGGGCGCGCGGTCGGCGATCGTCATCCACTCGGCGGTCGCGATCAGGGTCTTGGACGGGACCGCGTCGGTGAGCACGGCCGCGCCGCCCACCGCGGTCCGCTCGACGAGCGTCACGGTCGCGCCGGAGCGGGCGGCGACCAGGGCCGCCTCGTACCCGCCGGGACCACCACCGACCACCACCACCCTGGGGGCGCTTCGCTGTGCTGAGACGTCGTCGGGCACGGGGGCCGCAGCCGGTCCGGGTGTCGTCGCTGTCACACGGGCATGCTGTCACAACGGCATCGAGCCGTGCCCCGGTCTCTTGCCCGGCAGACGCCCGCCGCGCGTCGGCCCGGTGCTGCCCGCTAGCCTCGGGACCATGAGCACCACCGGCGAGCTGGACGCTGCGACGACCGACCCCTTCGACGTCGCACGAGCCGCCGCCGAGCACCTGGCCAGGGCCACCAGGGTGGACCGGCACGACGTCGCGCTGGTCCTCGGCTCCGGCTGGGGGCAGGCGGCGGACCTGATCGGTGACGTGGTCGCCGAGGTGCCCAGCGACGAGATCCCCGGTTTCAGCGCCCCCGCCGTCGCCGGCCACGGGGCCACCACCCGCTCGATCCGGCTCGCCGGGACGGACCGGCACGCCCTGGTGCTCGGCTCGCGGACGCACCTGTACGAGGGGCGGGGCGTGCGCCGGGTGGTCCACGGAGTACGCACCGCTGCCGCCACCGGAGCCCGTGCGGTCGTGCTCACCAACGGCTGCGGCGGGCTCAACCCCGACTGGGCACCGGGGACGCCGGTCCTCATCCGCGACCACCTCAACCTCACGGCCACCTCGCCGATCGAGGGTGCGACGTTCGTGGACCTCACCGACCTGTACTCGGCCCGGTTGCGGAGCGTCGCGCACGAGGTCGACCCGGCGCTCCCCGAGGGCGTCTACGCCCAGTTCCGCGGGCCGCACTACGAGACACCGGCCGAGGTCGCGATGGCCGGTCGGATGGGGGCGGACCTGGTGGGCATGTCCACCGCCCTGGAGGCGATCGCGGCGCGGCAGTCGGGGCTCGAGGTGCTGGGCGTCTCCCTGGTCACGAACCTTGCGGCCGGCATCAGCCCGGTCCCGCTCTCGCACGCGGAGGTGATCGAGGCGGGACGGGCGGCAGGCCCACGGATCTCCCGTCTGCTGGCCGACATCGTGGGACGGATCTGACCGTGTCCTCGACCGACGCGGCAACCGGCGGGAGCGGCACCCTTCCGGAAGGGCTCGACGCCGCGGTCCGCACCTGGATCGCGGACGACCCCGACCCCGAAACGTCCCGGCACCTGACCGGGCTGCTCGACCTCGCCCTCGGTGGCACGGACGACCAGGCACTGGCCGACGCCGCCCGCGCCGACCTCGCCGACCGGTTCGACGGCCGGCTGGAGTTCGGCACCGCGGGCCTGCGCGGCGAGCTCGGCGGCGGCCCGAACCGGATGAACCGCGCGGTGGTGATCCGCGCGGCCGCAGGGCTGGTGCGCTACCTGACCGACGCCCTCGCCACCACGGGGGGCGAGCGACCGCGCGTCGTCATCGGCTACGACGCCCGCACCAAGTCCGACGTGTTCGCCCGGGACACCGCCGCCGTCGTGGTCGGTGCCGGTGGGGAGGCGCTGCTGCTCCCGGCCCCGCTGCCGACGCCTGTGCTCGCCTTCGCGGTACAGCACCTGCGGGCCGATGCCGGGGTCATGGTCACCGCCTCGCACAACCCGCCCCAGGACAACGGCTACAAGGTCTATCTGGGCGGCCGGGTGGTCACGGACAGCGGCCGGGGGGCCCAGATCGTGCCGCCGTACGACGCCGAGATCGCCGCACGGATCGACGACGTCGAGTCGGTCGGGTCGGTACCGCGGGCGTCGGACGGCTGGACCGTGCTCGGGGACGAGGTGCTACGGGACTACCTGGACACGGTGGCCGCGCTGGCCGACCCGACCGGACCGCGTGACCTGCGGATCGTGCTCACCCCGCTGCACGGCGTCGGCGGTGCGGTCGCAGAGCGGGTGCTCCGGGACGCCGGCTTCACGGACGTGTACGTGGTGCCCGAGCAGGCCGAGCCGGACCCACGTTTCCCCACCGTCGCGTTCCCCAACCCGGAGGAACCCGGCGCCATCGACCTGGCCCTGGCGCTGGCCGCGGAGGCCAACGCCGACCTGGTGCTGGCCAACGACCCGGACGCCGACCGGTGCGCCGTGGCGGTGCGGGACCCGCGCGCACGGGTGGCCGGGTCCAACAGGGGGCCGACGCGGGCGGCCGCCGACGGCTGGCGGATGCTGCACGGTGACGAGGTGGGGGCCCTGCTCGGGCAGTACGTGGCGGAGCGGGTCGCGGGCCCCGCGGCACCGGCGGGCGCCGTGCCCTCGGGTATCGCGCGCGCGGGCGGGTCGGACGGCGTGGCCACGTTGGCGAGCTCGGTCGTCTCCTCGCGGTTGCTGGCCCGGATCGCCGCCGACCACGGCCTCGCGCACCGGTCCACGCTCACCGGCTTCAAGTGGATCTCCCGGGTGGACGGCCTGTTGTTCGGGTACGAGGAGGCGCTCGGCTACTGCGTGGACCCGGAGCACGTGCGGGACAAGGACGGGTTGAGTGCGGCGCTGCTCGTGGCCCAGCTCGCAGCCGTGACCAAGGCGGCCGGTCGCAACCTGATCGACCTGCTCGACGACCTCGCCGTCCGGCACGGTCTGCACCTGACCGACCAGCTCTCGGCCAGGTTCGCCGACCTCGAGCAGATCCCAGCCACCATGGCGCGGGTGCGCGCCCAGCCACCGGCGACCCTCGCAGGCTCCCCCGTCCGGACCGTCACCGACCTGTCCGCGGGCAGCGGCGAGCTCCCGCCCACGGACGGTCTGGAGCTGCTCGCCGACGACGGAACCCACGTCGTCGTGCGGCCCAGCGGGACCGAGCCCAAGGTCAAGTGCTATCTCGAGGTCGTCGAGCCGGTCGGCTCGGACGGGGGCGCCGACCCGGTGGGCGCCGCCCGCACCCGCGCCCGGCGCCACCTCGACGCGGTCCGGGCGGATCTGGCCGGAGCGCTCGGCCTGTAGCCGCTCTCCACCCCTACTGCCAGTGCGCCCCTACTCCCAGTGCGCCGGGGTGCGCAGTGCGCCCGAGAGACGGGTCCGCCGGTCCCCGCGTGCGGAGTCGAGCTGGGCCTGCGTCAGGAAGACCGCCCCGCGGAGGTCGGCGCCGGCGAGCCGCGCACCCCGCAGGTCGGCCCCGATCACGTCGGCCAGCCTCAGGTCGGCATCGCACAGGTCCGCGCCCACCAGCACCGCGCCGCGCAGGGAGGCGCCCCGTAGGTCCGCGCCGCGCAGCCGGGCACCGGCGAGGTCTGCGCCCCGGTGCTCCCTGGTCGGCTGCGGTGCCTGCGCCCGGACCAGGGCGCCGGCCTCCAGCAGCACGTCGTTGACCACGGCGCGGTGTGCATCCACGTCGAGGCCGAGCAGCTCGCCGGGTGTACCGCGGACCATCTGCTCGGTCGTCCCGGAGAGGCGACGGGCGTCGTCGTGCACCGGACCGGTGGCCGGGCGGGCGAGCACCTCGCTCAGGTACCAGAGCAGCTCGTGCAGCGCGCGCACCACCGGGAAGACGGCGAACATCTCCCGCGCGGTCGCCGGCGCGTCACGCCAGTCCCGCCCGCCGAACGTGACCTGGGAGACCCGTTGGCCCGCACCGAAGCAGTCGTACACGGCGCACCCGGCGAAGCCTCGGGAGCGTAGGTCGCGGTGGATGCCGCAACGGTGGTCGCCGGTGAGGTTCGGGCACGGCGTACCGGCGGGCTTGCTGATCGCGAAGTCCGCCGAGGCGTCGAACGGCAGTGCGACGCAGCACAGGGCGAAGCAGCGCGAGCAGTCCGCCCGCAGCTCGGTCCCCGCCTCAACCACCGGGTTGCGGCCCGTCATCGTCGGTCCCTCACCACTGACCGCGCTCGACCAGCACGTTCCGCAGCACGTCGGCCCGGTCGCTGATCAGCCCGTCCACGCCCAGGTCGAGCAGGCGCCGCATGTCCTCGGCGTCGTTCACCGTCCACACGTGCACCTGGGCACCCGCCGCGTGGGCTGCGGCCACGGACCGCTCGCTGACCAGCCGCAGCGGGCCGACCCGCTCGGGCACCTGGAGGCAGTCGATCTCGCGCACCGCCCGTCGCACCGCGGACGACGACCGTGAGGCGACCGCGGCGAGGAACCGCGCGGTCGTGCGCGTGCCACCGGAGGTGACCACCGGGCTGGACAGCCCGCGCACCACGGCACGGCGTCGGGCGTCCGAGAAGGACGCGACGCACACCCGGTCGTGCGCTGCGGTCCGTTCGATCACGTCGATCGTGCCGGGGATGGCCGGTGCGGCCTTGACGTCGAGGTTGACCCGGAGGTCCGGCCACGTGCCGAGAAGCTCCTCCAGGGTCGGCACCGGCTCGTTGCCGCCGATCCGCGCCCGGCGCACCTGCTCCCACGGCAGCTCCGCGATGCGGCCCGAGGAGTCGGTCACCCGGTCCAGCGTGGCGTCGTGGAAGGCGACGACGACGCCGTCGGCCGTGGCGTGCACGTCCGTCTCGACCACCCGGTACCCGAGCTCGACCGCCGCCGCGAACGCCGCCATCGAGTTCTCCCGGCCGTCCGGCGAGAACCCCCGGTGTGCCAACGCCATCGGCCGGTGATCGAGGTACGCCACCACCCCAGTATCCCTGCTCCGTCCCCGCCCCACCTCGGCGGCACCGGCCGCCTCACCCCGCTCTGCCGCGCCCTGACGCCACCTGGGGCCGGATCGAGGGCGGGACGCGAGAAGCTACCGACACGTAGGATCGAGACATGAGCACCGAGGCATCGACGCGGTCCGGCACGGCCACCGGCGCCGCGGGGCAGAGCGAGGCGCAGACCGCGGCACGACCTCGTGACGCGCTGGCCACCGCCCGCTCGGTCCTCGGCACGGACACGCTCGACGACGTCACCCTGCGCCGTTACCTGCACGGGCTGCCCGGCGTGGACAAGGTCGGCGCGGACGCGAGGGCTGCCATGCTCGGCTCGAGGTCGATCAAGACCACGTCCAAGCAGTGGGCGCTGGACACCGTCGTCTCGATGATCGACCTGACCACCCTCGAGGGTGCGGACACCGAGGGCAAGGTGCGCAACCTGTGCGCCAAGGCCCTGCGGCCCGAGCCCAGCGACCCCGACTGCCCGCGGGTGGCCGCGGTCTGCGTCTACAACGACATGGTCCCGGTCGCGGTCGAGGCCCTGGCCGGCAGCGACGTCAACGTCGCGGCCGTCGCCACGGCCTTCCCGTCCGGACGGGCGACCCTCCCGGTGCGGCTGGCCGACACCCGCGACGCGGTCGAGGCGGGTGCACACGAGGTCGACATGGTGATCGACCGCGGCGCGTTCCTGTCCGGCCGGTACGCGAAGGTGTTCGAGGACATCGTCGCCGTGCGCGAGGAGTGCCACGCGAACGGCCACGACGCCCACCTCAAGGTGATCCTGGAGACCGGCGA
>CAYQFJ010000062.1:0-14723 GCA_964416715.1 uncultured Actinotalea sp.
GTGCGTGAGCATCACGCCCTTGGGCCGACCGGTGGTGCCCGAGGTGTAGATCAGGGTGGCGATGTCCGTCTTCGTGGCGAGCGTCCGGCGTCGGGCGATCTCCTCGTCGGGGACGTCGGCGCCGGCGGATACCAAGGAGTCGATGGCACCGTCGTCCAGCACCAGGACGTCGCGCAGGGCCGGGGCCTTGTCGCGCACCTCGGCCACGGTCGCCGCGTGGTCCGGGGTCTCCACGACGATCAGCCGGACGTCGGCGTCGGTCAGGATCCACTGGACCTGCTCGGCCGACGACGTCTCGTACAACGGCACCGGGATGGCCCCGGCGGACCACGCGGCGAAGTCCAGCAGGGTCCACTCGTACCGCGTCCGGCTCATGATCCCGACGTGGTCACCCGGCTCGATCCCGCGGGCGACCAGGCCCTTCGCCACGGAGACCACCGCGGCGTCGAACTCGCGGGCGGTCAGCGGACTCCACGCGGCGTCCGGCGCCGGCTTGTGCTCGACGAGAGTGGCGTCGGGCAGGGCCGCAACCCGGTCGGCGAGCAGCGAGTTGATGTTGTCCGCCGGTGGGACCTCCACCAGCGCTGGTGTGTGGAACTCGTCCATGCTGACTCCAGTGGCAGACGGGCGTGGTGCCCCGACAATACCCAGTCGTCCGGTGCTCCGACGTACCGACGAGTAGGTGCAGCATGTGGGTAGCCTTCCCGGACGGGTCGTCGGTCGGCGGCCGGCGCGACGGCAAGGACGGACATGCACGCGATCGGTGTGGACATCGGCGGTACGAAGATCGCCGCGGGGGTCGTCGACGAGGAGGGGACGATCGTCGCGCAGACGCGACGCAGCTCGGTGGCACAGACCGTCGCCGAGCTCGACGCCGCGGTGATCGACGTGTGCCGTGAGCTCATGGCCGGCCACGAGGTCGGGGCGATCGGCCTGGCCGCGCCGGGATTCGTCAGTGCCGACGAGTCCACCGTGATGTTCACCCCGAACCTGCCCTGGCGCGACCACCCGCTGCGGGACCTGGTCGCCGGGGCCCTGGGTGTCGACGTACCGATCGTGGTCGAGAACGACGCGAACGCGGCCGGGTGGGCGGAGTTCCGCTTCGGGACCGGGCGCGAAGTGGAGAACATGCTCCTGCTCACCGTGGGCACCGGTCTGGGTGGCGCCGTGGTCGCCGACGGGCGGCTGGTCCGCGGGGCGTGGGGGACCGCCGCGGAGGTCGGGCACATGCGTGTGGTACCCGACGGCGTGCCGTGCGGCTGCGGGCTGCGCGGCTGCTGGGAGCAGTACGCCTCCGGCAGCGCGCTGGACCGGCGCACCCTGGAGGAGGTCGCCGCCCAGCCCGCACGGGCCGCGGCGATCCTCGAGCTCGCCGGCGGTGACCCCGCGGCGGTACGCGGGCAGATGGTCACCCGTGCGGCCCGGGACGGCGACCCGTTGGCGATCGAGCTGCTCGGCGAGCTGGGACGCTGGTTGGGCGAGGGTTCGGCGTCCGTGGCGGCGCTGCTCGACCCGGCGCTGGTCGTCATCGGCGGTGGGGTCAGTGCGGCCGGCGAGCTCCTGCTGGGGCCGGCGCGCGACGGGTTCGTCGGTCAGCTCTCCGCGCGCGGGTTCCACCCCGAGGCGCAGCTCGCCATCGCGTCGATGGGCAACGCCGCAGGGATCGTCGGCGCGGCGGACCTGGCGCGTCTCTGAGATCCGCCGCGGTCGCGGCCGGGGAGGTCCGCCACCGGGGGCGGGCGCGGTCAGACCACGGCACCCGGGCCGTCGTCCCCCGGGTCGTCGTCGCCGCCGTGGGGCATGCGCCACAGCAGCAGCCCGACGCCGACCAGGAACACCGCACCGGCGGCGGCGAGCCACGACATGGGGATGTCCCGCCACACCACGCCCACCACGATGAGCAGGACAGGGACCCCGACGGCCACCGCCCAGGCCATCGTCAGCAGCGGGTCGCCCCCGAGGACCGGTCCGGGGTCGGGAGGCACGAAGTGGTCCTCGGCCTCCTCGACCGCGGGGTCAGGTCGCCAGGAGCGCGGGTCCACCGTCTCGGCCAGCGGCCCGCGACCGGTTCCCTGCTCGTCCGAGCGGTCCCGGTCGGAACGGTCGCCAGGAGCGTCGCCCTGGTCGTCAGCACCGGGGCCGAGGTCGTCGGCAACGCCGAGATCGCCGGCACCCAGGCCGAGGTCCCCGAGGTCCGCGACGATCTGCCGCCAGCGGGCCTCGATGTCCTCCGGGTCGCCCTCGGGTCCCGACGCGTCGCGGCCGCCACCGGAGTGCTCCGGGTCGGAGCCCGCGCCGGACGACCGGGCGGACTTCTCACCCGGCTCGTCGGGGTCGTGGGGACCAGACGCCATGCGGTTCACTCTAGAGTCGGAGCGACGCTGCGCGGACCGCGTGGGCGCCGCAGCGGAGGTGAAGGCTTGTTCTACTGGTTGATGAAGCGCGTGCTCGCAGGCCCGCTGCTGCGGGGGATGTTCCGCCCCTGGGTGCGCGGCCTGGAGAACGTGCCACCCCAGGGTGCGGCGATCCTGGCGAGCAACCACCTGGCCGTCATCGACTCCTTCGTGCTTCCGCTGGTGCTCTCGCGGCAGATCCGCTTCATCGGCAAGGCGGAGTACTTCACCGGGACCGGGATCAAGGGCCGGCTCAAGGCCGGGTTCTTCCGCGGCGTCGGCACGATCCCGGTGGACCGCGGTGGCGGCAAGGCGGGGGAGGCCGCGCTGCGGACCGGCCTCGGCGTCCTGGAGCAGGGCAACCTGTTCGGCATCTATCCCGAGGGGACCCGCAGCCCCGACGGCCGGCTGTACCGCGGCAAGACCGGTGTCGCCCGGCTCGCTCTGGAGTCCGGGGCGCCGGTGATCCCGGTGGCGATGATCGACACCGACCTGGCCCAGCCGATCGGGCGGGTGATCCCCAAGCCCACCCGGATCGGCATCGTCATCGGTGAGCCCCTCGACTTCAGCAGGTACAAGGGGATGGCCGGCGACCGGTTCATCCTGCGCTCGGTGACCGACGAGATCATGTACGCGCTGATGCGGCTGTCCGGCCAGGAGTACGTCGACATGTACGCCGCTACCGCCAAGGCGCGGCTCGCGGCAGGGCACCGGATCGAGCCGGGGCCGGGCGGTTCCGTGGCGTCGGGTGCGCCGGGCGGGCGTCCGGCACCCGAGGTCCAGGTACCGGTCCCGCCCCGGGACGACGAGCAGCCGCCGGTAGGATGAGGGTGCGCCCCTCCGGTGCGGCGCCCCACCCACACCCACGTCCGTCGTCGGAAGGTCCACCATGTCGGTTCGTCGTGTCGCGCTGCTCACCGCCGGCGGGTTCGCCCCGTGCCTGTCCTCGGCGGTCGGCGGCCTGATCGAGCGGTACACCGAGCTCGACCCGCAGATCGAGATCATCGCCTACCAGCACGGGTACCACGGCCTGCTCACCGGCTCCAAGGTCGTCGTCGACGACGAGGCCCGGGCCAAGGCCGGTCTGCTGCACCGGTTCGGTGGCAGCCCGATCGGCAACTCCCGGGTGAAGCTCACCAACGCCGCCGACCTCGTCAAGCGGGGGCTGGTCGCCGAGGGCCAGGACCCGCTGCACGTCGCGGCGGAGCAGCTGCGCACGGACGGCATCGACGTGCTGCACACCATCGGTGGCGACGACACGAACACCACGGCCGCCGACCTCGCCCAGTACCTGCACGAGAACGACTACGAGCTCACCGTGGTCGGACTGCCCAAGACGATCGACAACGACGTCATCCCGATCCAGCAGTCGCTGGGCGCCTGGACCGCCGCCGAGGAGGCCGCCGGGTTCGCCCGCAACATCATCGGTGAGCACCGCTCCGGCAACCGGATGCTGATCGTGCACGAGGTCATGGGCCGACACTGCGGGTGGCTGACCGCCGCCGCGGCCGCGGAATACCGCCGGTGGCTGGACACCCAGGAGTGGGTGCCGAGCATCGGCCTGTCCCGCGAGCGGTGGGACATCCACGCCGTCTTCCTGCCCGAGCTGCCGCTGGACGTCGAGGCGGAGGCCGCCCGGCTGCGCGGGGTGATGGACGAGATCGGCAACGTGAACATCTTCCTGTCCGAGGGTGCCGGCATGCACGAGATCGTCGCGCAGATGGAGGCGGCCGGGGAGGTCGTGGCACGCGACCCCTTCGGGCACGTGCGGCTCGACGAGATCAACCCGGGTCAGTGGTTCGCGAAGCAGTTCGCCGAGCTGCTGGGAGCCGGGAAGGTCATGGTCCAGAAGTCCGGGTACTACTCCCGGGCCGCGGCCGCGAACCCGGAGGACCTCCGCCTGATCAAGTCGATGACCGACTTCGCGGTGCAGAGCGCTTTCGAGGGCACGTCCGGCGTCGTCGGGCACGACGAGGAGGACGGCGGCCGGCTCAAGGCGATCGCGTTCCCGCGGATCGCGGGCGGCAAGGCGTTCGACGTGTCCCAGCCGTGGTTCGGTGACCTGCTCGACGGGATCGGCCAGCCCCGCCCGGCGGCCGCCGCCTGATGAGCGTCGAACCGGACCCGGCACTGCTGGAAGGTCTGGGGGCCTGGCGCTCGCTGCCGGTCCGCCAGCAGCCGTCCTGGCCCGATGCCGACGCGCTCGAGCGGGTCGGCAGCGAGCTGGCAGCGATGCCCCCGCTGGTCTTCGCCGGGGAGGCGGACGTGCTCACGGAGCACCTCGCCAAGGCGGGGCGCGGTGAGGCCTTCCTGCTCCAGGGTGGTGACTGCGCCGAGACGTTCGCCGACGCCTCGGCGGACAACATCCGCAACAAGGTCAAGACGATCCTGCAGATGGCCGTGGTGCTCACCTACGGGGCGAGCATGCCGGTGATCAAGATGGGCCGGATGGCCGGCCAGTACGCCAAACCGCGCAGCGCCGACGACGAGACCCGGGACGGCGTCACGCTGCCCGCCTACCGGGGGGACGCGGTCAACGGCCACCCGTTCACCCCGGAGGCCCGGGTCCCGGACCCGCGCCGGCTGCTCGACGCGTACCACCGCTCCTCGGCGACGCTGAACCTGATCCGCGCGTTCACCACCGGCGGGTACGCGGACCTGCGCCAGGTGCACGAGTGGAACCGCGGCTTCGTCGGGAACAAGGCCTACTCGAAGTACGAGGCCACCGCCGCGCAGATCGACCGCGCGATGCGCTTCATGGCGGCGTGCGGGGCGGACTTCGACGCGCTGCGCACCGTGGAGTTCTTCTCCAGCCACGAAGCCCTGCTGCTGGACTACGAGCGCCCGCTGACCCGGATCGACTCCCGGACCGGGAACGCGTACGACTGCTCGGCCCACTTCCTGTGGATCGGCGAGCGCACGCGCCAGATCGACGGGGCGCACGTGGACTTCATGTCCCGGGTGCGCAACCCGATCGGAGTGAAGCTCGGCCCGACGACGACCGCGGACGACGCGCTGGCGTTGATGGACCGGCTCAACCCGGAGGACCGTCCCGGGCGGCTGACGTTCATCACCCGGATGGGTGCCGGGCGGATCCGCGAGGCGCTGCCGCCACTGCTGGAGAAGGTGCACGCGTCCGGACGGCCGGTCACCTGGGTGACCGACCCGATGCACGGCAACACGATCACCTCGGCCAGCGGCTACAAGACGCGTCGGCTCGAGGACGTGATCGACGAGGTCCGCGGGTTCTTCGAGGTGCACCGCGCCGTGGGCTCCGTGCCGGGCGGCCTGCACGTCGAGCTCACCGGTGACGACGTGACCGAGGTCATGGGCGGTAGCGAGCCGATCGACGACGAGGGTCTGCGGCGACGCTACGAGACGCTGGTGGACCCGCGCCTGAACCACCCGCAGTCGTTGGAGATGGCGTTCCAGGTCGCGGACATGCTGCGCGCAGGCTGAGCCTTGCGGCAAGCCGTCGCGAGGCGATGGGGATCTCGGGACAGGGTCAGGTGATTGTGATGGTGACGACGGAACCCTTCGGCGCCGTGTCGCCGCCAGTTGGCGACTGCTTCACTACGCGCGCGCCGAACAGTCTGCCGAAAGCCCCGTACTCCTCGGCGACCTCAAAGCCAGCCGCTTTGAGCGTTTTCGTCGCTTGAGAAGGGCTGTTGCCCATCACGTTGGGCACCTCCACCAGCGGCGGTCCTAGCGAAACGGTGATCGTCACGGTGTCCGTCCGGTGGCCCTCGGTCCCGGCCTCCGGGGACTGGGCGATGACCAGGCCCTCGGCGTACTCCTCGCTGTAGTCCTCCTCGACGGCGACGACAAGGCCCTGGCCCTCGAGGTCGGCGACGGCGACGTCACGCTCCGCCCCGACGACCGAGCCGATGGTCACCGGCGCGGGTCCGTCGGACACGGTGACGGTGACCTCGGTGTCCACCGGCAGGGACGCCCCGGCCTCCGCCGAGACCACGAGCACCAGTCCCGCCGCGACGGTGTCGCTGTGGTCGTGCGCCGGCTCGGGCACCACGAAGCCGGCGTCCTCCAGCGCGGCGACGACGGCGTCGACCGGTTGGCCGACCAGGTCGGCGGGCACGGTCCGTAGGTCCGGGCCCTTGGAGACGGCGAGCTCGACGGTCCCGTCCTTCAGGATCCGTTCACCCTCGGACGGCGACGAGGTCACGACCAGCCCGGCAGCGATCTCCGGGTCGAAGACCTCGACCGGAGCGGCGGTCAGCCCGGCCTCAGCGAGCCCGGCCTCGGCCTGCGCCAGCTCGACCCCGACCACGCCGGAGGGCACCGTGGTGTACGCGCCCGGTCCGCTGGTCATGTACCACCAGGCGCCCGCGCCCAGCGCGCCGAGCACCGCGACGATCAGCACGGCCAGTGCGAGCGCGCGACGACGGCGAGGCCGCCGACCGCCGTCGGGCTCTGGAGCGTCGGGGGAGTCGACGCCGGTCCCGATCCGCAGCGCGATCGTCCGGCCGAGACCGCCGTCGTCGGCGTGGTCGGTCGTCCGCGGGCCGAGGTGCAGGGCCTCGGTGGCGTCGGGATCGGCCGGCACCGCCGACCTGAGGTCCGTACCCACCTCGTCGGAGTCGGCCGGCACGCCGTCAGCGGTGTCACCGCCGGCGATCCGCGTGGTCGCGGCCCGGTCGGCCCGTTCGCCGTCGCTCGGCTCGGGCAGGGTCGCCGACGGCGTGACCCCGGCGCCACGTGCCAGCGTCTCGGCATCCAGCTCCGCCCGGGCGCGCCGCAGCAGGGCCAGGGCCCCGGTGGCGTCCACCGGCCGGTTCTCCGGGTCGCGCGCGGCCAGCGCCCCGACGAGCTCGTCCACCTCGATCGGCAACCACCGAACGGCGTCCGACGGCGCCGGCACGTCGGAGTTCACGTGCTGGTAGGCGACCTGGATCGGCGTCGTGCCGGTGTACGGCTGGCGCCCGGTGATCATCTCGTACAGCAGGATCCCGACGGCGTAGACGTCGGTGCGGGCATCACTGGTGCCGTCGACCACCAGCTCGGGGGCCAGGTAGGCGACGGTGCCGAGCACGGTGCCGGTCGTGGTCGAGGTGACCTCGGTGACCGCCCGGGCGAGCCCGAAGTCGGCGACCTTGATCCGCCGGTCGGCGGTCAGCAGCACGTTCTCGGGCTTGACGTCCCGGTGCACCAGCCCGGCACGGTGCGCTGCGCTCAGGGCGTCGAGCACGGCCTCGGCGACGTCGAACGCCTCGCCCACGGTCAGCGAGCCGTTCTCGGCGAGGTGACGGCGCAGGTTCGGCCCGTCGACGTACTCCATGGTCAGGTAGCTCGTGTCGCCGTCGACCCCCTGGTCGAAGACCGCGACCAGCCCAGGGTGCGCCAGCCGTGCCGCGGCTCGGGCCTCGCGCCGGAACCGGGCCACGAACTCCGCCCCGGTCCCGCCCTCGGCCAGGTGCGGGTGCATGACCTTGACGGCCACGTCGCGGTCCAGGCGGCGGTCGGTCGCCAGGTACACGGTGGCCATCCCGCCCCGGGCGATCCGGGACAGCACCTCGTAGCGCCCGTCGATCAGATGACCGATGAGCGGATCGGTGAGTACGGCTGCCACGGCCGCAGTCTACGTTCGGGGCCGGCCGAAACCCGTCAGGCGTACCGCGCCATGAGGGTCTGGACGTTCGCGACGTACCGCCGGGTGTCCGGGTACATGCCGTACTTCCGCACGCCGGCCTGCCCCTGGTAGTAGCTGGCGATCGCGGTCGGCAGGTCGGGGCTGGTCTTCACGAGCTGCCGCAGGATCGCCACGCCGGCGACCACGTTGTCCCGCGGGTCGAGCAGGTTGAGCTGGCGTCCTACCAGGTCGGACGCCCACTGGCCGGACGTCGGGATCACCTGCATGGTGCCGATCGCGTTGGCGGGTGAGACCGAGTCGTGCTGGAAGCCGGACTCCTGGTACGCGACGGCCTGCGCGAGGGCGCGGTCCACGCCCATAGCGTCGGCGGTGGCGACGACCAGCGCCTGCATCTCGGCCTTCGACGGCACGCCGATGGACAGCAGGGTCGCCTTGTTCTGGTTGGCCGAGGCGACGGTCGCGGCCGGGTAGGTGCGTCCGGCGAAGGTGCTGCCGACCAGGTCGTTGCGAACGGTGCTCGCGCCCTGCGCCGCTGTGCCGGCCGTGCCGGTGGTGCCGGGGATGGTGAGGGTCTCGCCGATGCGGATGAGCGAGGCGGAGCGGAGGTTGTTGGCGGCGACGATGGCGTCGATGGTGGTGCCGTAGCGCTTGGCCAGGCCGGAGACCGTGTCGCCACGCACCACCCGGTGCGTCGTCGTGGCCGGAGCCGACGACGCGGGGGCAGCGGCCTTGGCGGGGGCCGCCGCAGTGCCGACTGTGCCGGCTGTGCCGGTGGTGCCGGGGATGGTGAGGGTCTCGCCTATGCGGATGAGCGAGGCGGAGCGGAGGTTGTTGGCGGCGACGATGGCGTCGATGGTGGTGCCGTAGCGCTTGGCCAGGCCGGAGACCGTGTCGCCACGCACCACCCGGTGCGTCGTCGTCGCGGGTGCCGGCTTCGCCGGCGCGGGGGAGGCGGCCGGTGACTTGGCCGGGGTGCCCGCGGTCGGGATGACCAGGCGTTGACCGGCCCGGATCCGGGCGCGCGAGTCGAGCCCGTTCGCCGCGACGATCTGCGCGACCGTGGTCGAGGTGCGAAGTGCGATGTGGCTCACGGTGTCGCCGCGGACGACGGTGTACTCCTGTGCGTCGGCGGCCGTGGCACCCGTCGCGACCGAGGCGACGGCCAGGGCGAGGCCGACGCCGGTCCCGCTGGTGACACGACGGCGGCTGGCTGAGGTGGTGGACGACGCGGTCATGGGATCTCGTCTCGTGATCGGAGCCGTTGGCCCGGCGCTGTGGTCGGGCTGTGACAGAAGTGACTGTTGGTGCCAGTGTTACTGATGTGACAGAAGTGAAACCTACCCGACGGCTCCGCTCGGCGAAAGTGCGCCGGCGCACCCGTTCGGGTGAACCCGTACGCTGATCCGGTGAGCGATCTGATGACCCTGGTGGACGAATGGCTGACGCTCCCGGACGTCGCCGACCGCCTGGGCACCGATGTGGGCAAGGTGCGCCGGAACCTTCAGGAGCGAAAGCTGGTGGCCGTGCGGGTGGGGGAGCACCAGGTGCTCAGCGTCCCCGAGCGGTTCCTGGCGCCGTCACCGGACGGCGGCTGGGAGATCGTCCAGTCGCTCCAGGGAACCCTGGTGCTCCTGGGGGACGCCGGGTTCTCCGACGCCGAGGCGATCGAGTGGCTGTTCACCCCGGACGAGTCGCTGCGCACCCTGGGGACGGGCGACCAGCGACCGTCGACGCCCATCGAGGCTCTCACCGCCGGCCACAAGACGGAGATCCGCCGCCGGGCCCAGGCCCTGTAGCCGCCCGTGCCGCGACAGGGCCCGGTAGGCCTCGGGTCAGGACCGGCGGGCCACGGCCGCGTGACCCAGCGCCACCAGCATCTCCCGGCCAGGGGACGTGAGCTCGGACTGCTCCCACGCCTCCAGGCTGGGGGCGGCCAGCCGGTGGATGAGCTCCTCCACCGAGTCCACCGCGCCACTGCGCAGGATCGCCGTCCGCAACGCCTCGACGTCGCGGGGTGACAGGTCGCGCCTGCCCAGCCCACCGCGGACGAGGGCCCGGTCGGCGGGTTCCGCACCGGCCAGCGTCCGGGCCACCAGCACGGTGTGCTTGCCCTCGCGCAGGTCGTCGCCGGCGGGCTTGCCCGTGGCCGAGGGATCGCCGAACACGCCGAGCAGGTCGTCGCGGAGCTGGAACGCCTCACCGAGCGGCAGGCCGAGCTCTCGGCACCGGCGCAACGCCTCGTCGTCGGCCCCGGCCAGCGCCGCACCCAGCGCGACGGGGTGAGCCACGCTGTACCCGGCGGTCTTGGCGCGGATCACCGCCCGGGCGCGCTCCTCGTCGTCGGCCGGGTCGACGCCCCACGGGCGCGCCTGGGCGAGCACGTCCAGGTACTGGCCCACCGTCACCTCGGTGCGCATGCGGTCGAAGACGGCGCGGGTGCGGGCGCGCACCGGGCCGGGCAGCGCGTCGACGGCATCGGCGAACTCCCGCTCGCTCGCGATCAGCGCGAGGTCGCCGAGCAGGATCGCGGCGGACTCCCCGAAGCGCCCGGGCGGGCCGGTCCAGTCCTCGGAGCGGTGCAGCTCGGCGAACCGCCGGTGCGCCGCCGGCTTCCCGCGGCGGGTGTCCGAGTCGTCCATCACGTCGTCGTGGAAGAGCGCGGCCGCCTGGAACAGCTCGAGTGCGGCTCCCAGCCTCAGCGCACGGTCCCGGGCCGCGGCGTCGGCCGGGTCACCGCCGTGGGCGCGCCACCCCCAGTAACAGAAGGCGGCACGCAGCCGCTTGCCCCCGGTGAGCATCGACCGGATCGCGTCGACCAGCGCGGTGCTGTCACCGCCGATCGACCCGAGCTCGGCGGCCAGGTCGGCCACGTGGGCGTCCAGGACGGCGTCGACCCCCGCACGGACCTGTTCGGCGTCGAGCACCCGCTCGGCGTCGACGGGGGAGGCGGCCGGGGTCACCACTTCACACTAGGCGAGGAGCGACGCCGCGCCGGACGGGTCCGGCACCCGGCCGCGGTCCGGGAGCACCGTCAGTCGCCGTCGGTGTGCACGCGACCACCGATGCTCACGGTGCGGGCGCCGTCGACGTCCAGCACGCCGATGGTCACGAGCTCGTCGCCACCGGACCGCACGAAGTTCGTCTCGGCGGCCAGGTCGGTCTGCTCGGCGGCGGGTACCTCGGTGAACCCGGCGGAGAGCAGCGCGGTGCGGTACATCGACATCAGCGCGGGCGCCCTGGCCCCGGTGCGCAGGTTGAGCGAGATCTGCTGCACGTCGGCGTCACCCACCGGCACCGCAGAGGTCACCAGGATCACGGCGTCCGGCGGCACCGGGAGCAGGTCGATCGGGAAGCCCTCGACGAGGTCACCGACCAGCGAGTGCTCGTCCGGCGTCGCGGTGACCAGTGGCTCCTCCGGCATCTCGGAGGGGGCCGGTGCGTCCTCGGTGATGTGCTCGCCGGCGGCCGCCCGGGACTCGGCCAGGACCTTGGCGTGCGCGAGCTTCTCGGCCTCCTCGGCGGACGTCGTCGTCCCGGCGCAGCCGGATACCGCCAGCGTCACCGCGAGCCCGCCGGCAGCAGCCACCAGAACGCCGCGGCGCCGACGGCGCCCGGCCGCGGATCGTCCCGCCCTGGCCATGAACCGATCCTACCGGTCCGGGCAGTTGTCCACAGGTTCCGCCACCCGGGTGAAATCCACAGGTTGAGCGGGCTGGTTCACCCGTCCGGTGGCGCCAGGTGTCGGATGGCGCCATGCCGACGACGATCCGTACCACCGAGCCGCGTGAGCTCCTGTCCCTGATCCCGTACCAGCTGGGGTTCGCCCCGCAGCGCAGTGCGGTGGTGATCAGTCTGCGCGGGGCACGGTCCCGAGTCGGGCTGATCGCGCGGGTCGACCTCGCCGACCTGGCCGACGAGCAGGCCGGTCCCCAGGTCGCGCGCACGCTCGTCTCGCACCTCGTGGCGGACGGTGCGCGCACCTCGGTGCTCGTGCTCTACACCGACGACGACGCCCGACCCCTCGGCGCGTCACGACCCGAGGTGCGGGCACGGGCCGCGTTCACCGCGGCCGCGGACCACCTTCTCGGCGAGCCCGAGTGCTGGGTCGTCGGGCCCACGGGGTACTTCTGCCTCGACTGCACGGACGAGACCTGCTGCCCGCCGGGCGGACGCCCGCTGAGCGACCTGACGGGCACCCAGGTCGGCGCCCAGATGGTGCTGGCCGGTGCCACCATCGCCGGGTCGCGCGAGGACCTCGGCGACATCCCCCCGGCACCGGGGGAGGCGCGACGTTCCGCGCGACGGGCCGCCGCCCGCTGGGCACGGCGAGGTGCGGCGGCGGCGGGGTCGGAGCTGACCCGTTGGCGTGCCGCCGGGCTCGCGCTGTGGCGCGACGAGCTGGCGCGCGCGTGCCTGACGCACCGGGCCGACGACGAGGGCGCCGCGCGGGAACCGTGGGTGCCGACCGGTTCGGCCGTCGCGGGTCGGCTGCAGGCGGCGCTGGCCGACGTGCTGGTGCGTGATGCCGTCCTGCTCAGCTTCGTCGAAGGGACCGAGCGCGTGGGTGACCGGGTCGTTGCAGGTGACGGAGGCGACGACGTCGGGCGGGTGCTGCGCGCGATCGTCGACCCGGTGCACGGACTGCCGCCGGACGAGCACCGGGCCGCGGCGGTGCGCGCCGTGCTCGGGCAGGTGGTCGCGCACACGGTCCGGCGCGGCCAGGCACCGGCGCTCACGCTGCTCGCAGTGCTCGCCTGGTGGCAGGGTGACGGCGCCCTCGCCGGGGTGCTGGTCGACCGGGCGCTGGGGTCCGAGCCCGAGCACCGGCTGGCCGCACTCGTCCAGGAGACCCTCGCGGCCGGGATGCCACCCGGCTGGGTACGACGCGACGACGGCCGGCCACGGGTACCGGGCGCCGGGCCGGACGTGCTGACCCGAGGGCGGCGGTGAGGTCCTCCATCCGGTAGCGTCCTGGGACTCAAGCGTCGTCACCCGGGAGGCTCGATGAGCGTCGTCGTCGGCTATGTCCCGACCCCCGAGGGGGAGGCCGCCCTGGACGCGGCCGTGGACGAGGCCAGGGCCCGTAGCGTGCCGCTGGTCGTGGTCATGGGTGAGCGTGGGCACCGGTCCGAGCCCGACGAGGTGGCCGCGCGGGCCAATGCGGCCCGGGCCAGGCTGGAGAGCGCCGGGCTCGCGTACGAGGTGCGGCAGACCACCCGCGGACGTGACGTGGCGGACGACATCGTCGAGGCGGCGACCCAGACCGGGGCGGAGCTGATCGTCATCGGGCTGCGACGGCGCAGCCCGGTCGGCAAGCTCCTGCTCGGGTCGAACGCTCAGCGAATCCTGCTCGACGCGCCGTGCCAGGTCCTCGCTGTGAAGCCGACCACCTGAGCGGCGTCGTCAACGACCGGTCGCCGGCCCGGTCGTGGAACCGGCGAATCGCCCATGACATTCATCCGATCGGGGCATACGGAGAGGGTGTCGGACGTTACAATGGACACCGAACCCCCACAGTCTTCCCGAGCCCGGCGCTGCCGAAAGGTTCTGTCTTGCCAACCCTTCCCACCCGTATCACCCTGCCCAGCCACGCGGACCACCCGGCCCTGCGCGAGCTCGCTCGTCGCGGTCGTGCCGAGGGTGCCGTCGCGGCGACCGAGCTGCACGACGCCTGCGAGCGTGCGGGTGTCTCCGCGTCCCGTCGCAGCAGCGTGCTGCGCGCTCTGAACAACGCCGGCATCGCGGTCCGTGATGCCGAGCCTCGGCGCACTGCTGCCGCTTCCGCCCGCCGGTCGGCGACGATCACCGCTCCCAGCCGGACCGCCAAGGACGAGGACGCGGACACCGACGGCGCGACGAGCGCGACGAGGTCGAGCACCGCGAAGAAGTCCGCCAACGGCGCGAAGAAGGCCGCCGGCGGGGCCAAGAAGCCCGCCACCGCCTCGGCCAAGTCGGCCGAGGAGTCGTCCGCGGCGAAGTCCGGCGCGACCAAGTCCGCGTCGAAGCCGGCCACCAAGTCCGCGTCGGCCAAGCCCGCGACCAAGCCCGCGACCAAGACTGCGTCCAAGTCGACCGCCAAGTCCGCACCGGCCAAGAAGGCGGCGAGTGCGAAGTCGGCCGAGACCACCGGTCCCGGCGACGACGCGGAGCTTCAGACCGCCGAGACCGGCCCGGAGAACCCGGAGACCGCCAACGCCGTCGCCGACGAGGATGACGAGGAGAAGGGCTTCACCGTCTCCGACGCGGACGACGACGACGCCCCCGCCCAGCAGGTCGTCACCGCCGGCGCCACTGCGGACCCGGTCAAGGACTACCTCAAGCAGATCGGCAAGGTCGCGCTGCTGAACGCCGAGCAGGAGGTCGAGCTCGCGAAGCGCATCGAGGCCGGCCTGTTCGCCGACGAGAAGCTCGCCGAGGGCACCAAGCTCGAGCCGAAGCTGCGTCGCGAGCTGGAGTGGATCGCCGGCGACGGTCGTCGGGCGAAGAACCACCTGCTCGAGGCCAACCTGCGCCTCGTCGTCTCGCTGGCCAAGCGCTACACCGGCCGCGGCATGCTCTTCCTGGACCTGATCCAGGAGGGCAACCTCGGCCTGATCCGCGCGGTCGAGAAGTTCGACTACACCAAGGGCTACAAGTTCTCCACCTACGCGACCTGGTGGATTCGGCAGGCCATTACCCGCGCGATGGCCGACCTGGCCCGGACGATCCGTATCCCGGTGCAC
>CAYQFJ010000063.1:0-14716 GCA_964416715.1 uncultured Actinotalea sp.
CTGCACCTGACCGCCCGCGAGGCCGGTGAGCACGCCGCGCGCGCGGAGGTCGGGCGGCTCGTCCTCACCCATCTCGTGCCGTGGAACGACGCCGACCTGTCGCTCAAGGAGGCCAAGGCGAGCCCCTACACGGGCGACATCGAGCTGGCCCGCGTCGGCGCGCGGTACACCCTCTGATTCCCGTTAGGGTAAGGCCATGCCTCGCCCCGATGACCGCGCGCCCGATCAGCTCCGTCCCGTCCGCATCCAGCGCGGATGGCTCGACCACGCGGAGGGGTCGGTGCTGATCGAGTTCGGCGCGACCCGGGTGCTGTGCGCCGCGTCCGTGCAGGACTCGGTGCCCCGGTGGCGCCGCGACAGCGGGCTCGGCTGGGTCACCGCCGAGTACGCGATGCTGCCCCGCGCCACCAACACCCGCAACGAGCGCGAGTCCGTCAAGGGCCGCATCGGCGGGCGCACCCACGAGATCTCCCGGCTGATCGGCCGGTCGCTGCGCGCGGTGATCGACGTGAAGGCACTGGGGGAGAACACCATCGTGCTGGACTGCGACGTGCTGCAGGCCGACGGAGGCACCCGGACGGCCGCGATCACCGGTGCCTACGTGGCGCTGGCGGACGCCGTGGCGTGGGGCCAGCGCCACGGCAAGATCACCGGTGACCGCCCGGTGCTGACCGACTCGGTCGCCGCGGTGAGCGTCGGCATCGTCGACGGGACCCCGATGGTCGACCTGCCCTACGTCGAGGACGTGCGCGCGGAGACGGACATGAACGTCGTGGTCACCGGCAGCGGGCACTTCGTCGAGGTGCAGGGCACCGCGGAGCAGACGCCGTTCGACCGTCGCGAGCTCGACCTGCTGCTCGACCTCGCGCTGGCCGGCACGGCCGAGCTCACCCGGGCCCAGGCCGCCGCCCTGGCCGCCGCGTGACGGCACGGCGCCACGGACCGCGGGGACCAGGGTGGCACGGCTGGCACGGGTGGCACGGCTGGCACGGATGGCACGGGTGGCACGGGCGGCGGACGTGACACAGCGGCTGGTGCTCGCGACGCACAACGGGCACAAGGTCGACGAGCTGCGTCAGATCCTCGCCCCGGTGCTGCCGGACCTGGACCCTGCCGCGGTGACGGGCGCAGCGGACCTGGGCGTGCCGGAACCGGTCGAGGACGGCATCACGTTCACCGAGAACGCGCTGATCAAGGCACGGGCCCTGGCGTCCTTCACCGGGTTGCCGGCCGTGGCGGACGACTCGGGCCTGTGCGTGGACGTGCTCGGCGGTGCCCCGGGCATCTTCTCCGCGCGGTGGGCGGGGCGGCACGGGGACGACGTCGCGAACCTGACCCTCCTGCTCGCACAGCTCGCGGACGTCCCCGCGCGGCACCGCGGTGCGGAGTTCGTGTGCGCGGCGGCCCTGGTCACCCCGAACGGGTTCGAGCACGTCGAGAGCGGCGTCATGCGGGGCCGGCTCACCACGGCGCCGCGCGGCGACGCAGGCTTCGGCTACGACCCGGTGCTGGTTCCGGACGACCAGCCGGCACGCGCGCCGTCGGACGGGCTGACCGGTGCGGAGCTCACGCCGCAGGAGAAGAACGCGATCTCCCACCGCGGGAAGGCGTTCCGCGCACTGGCGCCGGTGATCGCGGCTCGGCTCGGCTGACCTCGTTCCGCGGCCGAGGCGTCCCTGGGGTGGGTCGGAGGTGGCCTGCTCAGGGCTGTCGGCCGACGTGCGCCATCGCCTGGCGCAGCAGGTAGCCGTGACCACCGGTCATCTCGACCTGCACCTGCTCGCCGCAGGCCTCCTCCGGCGTCATCCACGCCAGCTCCAGGGCGTCCTGCTGCGGCTCGCAGTCGCCGGCGACCGGGACGACGTACGCCAGCGAGACGGCGTGCTGCCGGGCGTCGTGGTACGGCGTGATCCCGGGCGTGGGGAAGTACTCGGCGACCGTGAACGGCTGGGGCGCGGCGGGGATCTGCGGCAGGGCGACCGGTCCGAGGTCCTTCTCGATGTGCCGCAGCAACGCGTCGCGCACCCGCTCGTGGAACAGCACGCGGCCGGAGACCAGGGCCCGGGTCATCTCACCGAGGCGGTTGACCCGCAGCAGCAGGCCCACCGCGACGACGTCCCCGCTCTCGTCCACCCGTACCGGGACCGCGTCCACGTAGACCAGCGGCAACCGCGCCCGGGCCGCCGCGAGGTCGGTCTCGCTGAGCCACCCGTCGGGTGCGGGGTCCTCGGGGAAGTCGGCCGTCTCGGTCATGGGAGGAGCCTACGTGTCCCGGGCAGCCGCCCGATTGCGAGTACAGTCTCCGGGGCCCGGGGAATACCTGGGCACGTACGTCGTTGCCCTAAGACGGTCGAGATGCGACCGAAGGACGTCGAGAGGACCCCTAAATGCCCACCGTCGAGCTCACCGAGGCCACCTTCGAGGAGGCCATCACGAGCAACGACATCGTGCTCGTCGACTTCTGGGCCTCGTGGTGCGGGCCGTGCCGCCAGTTCGCCCCGGTGTTCGAGTCCTCGGCCGAGCAGCACCCCGACGTGGTGCACGCGAAGGTCGACACCGAGGCCGAGCAGGGCCTGGCCGCCGCCGCGAGCATCACCTCGATCCCCACGCTGATGGCCTTCCGCGACGGCATCCTGGTCTTCAACCAGGCCGGTGCCCTGCCGGAGCAGTCGCTGAAGCAGGTGGTCGAGGCGGTCAAGGGCCTCGACATGGACGAGGTGCGCAAGCAGCTCGCCGCGCAGCAGGGCGAGGCGCCGGCCGAGTGACCCTCCCGGCTCAGCCCGGACCGGCCGACCAGCCGGCCCACCGTTCGACCTGAGCCAGGATCACCGGCCCCTCCGGCGGGCGCTCACGGTACTGCGGGTACTTGTGCGCGAGCCGGACCAACGCCCGTGCACGGTCCTCTCCGTCGTCGTGCACGTGGGCGACGCCGTCCGCCCGGACCCACCACAACGCGTCCCAGTCCGGTCCGTAGACGTCGACCAGCAGGCACACCCGCGCGTCGTGCCGGATGTTGTCCAGGCGGCGCAGCGACGTCGTGCTCTTCGGCTTGTGGTCCACCGCCACCGCGACGACGTCGTCGGTCAGGTCGAAGACCACCGGCACCAGGTGCGGGGCACCTTCGGGCCGGAGCGTCGCCAGGACGGCGCGGTCGGCGACGGCGAACCGCCGTCGGCACTCGTCGGGATCCATCCCCCCAGCATGCCGGGCACGGTGCAGGTCGAACCAGGTGCAGGTCGAACCAGGTGCAGGTCGAGCCAGGTGCAGGTCGGACCAGGTGCGCGAGGCGGGAGTCGAACCCGCACGCCCGAAGGCACCAGGACCTAAACCTGGCGCGTCTGCCGATTTCGCCACTCGCGCTCGGGACGAGCCTAGGGGTTCGTGGCGGCGGTCCGACCTGCGGCCACTGAGCCGGCGAGTCCCTGGGCGATGCGGATGTGAGTGCGGAAGCTGGCCACCATCTCCCGGGTGTCGTGGAAGTTGAGCACGACGGTGGTGCCCCGGTCGGGGTCGAGGAACAGGTGCGTCCCGAGCACGCCGAGGTGACCGACGGGTCGCCCCAGCGCGTGCAGCAGGGGCGCGTAGCTCTCCAGACGCAGCTCCATCGCGCCCAGACCGTAGTGGATCCCGCGCCGGAACCGGTGACGAGGCAGGATCATCTCGGCCCACTGGTCGACGTCGACGAGGCGTCCACGGGCCAGCGCGGACCCGAGTCGGGCGAGGTCGTCGAGCGTCGTCACCAGGCCACCGCCGGCCCAGTCGCAGCTGATGCTCCGGAACCGGCTCGCCTCCACCCCGTCGAGCCACAGCGGGGCGATCCGCCCGGGTCCCGGCTCGCGCAGCCAGAGCACGCTGTCGGCCATCCCCGCGGGTTCGAGCACGCGGGTGCGCAGGACCTCGGCATAGTCCCGACCGGAGCGCTCCTCGAGAAGTCGGCCGAGGAGCACGTAGCCGGTGTCGGAGTAGGCGAAGCGCTCGCCGGGCCGGGCGACCGGCCGCTGCCGCTCCCGCGTGAAGGTCAGCAGCTCCGCGGGCTCCCAGAGGCGGTCGGGCTCGCCGAGGACCTCACGGACGAAGCGAGGTCCACGGGCCCGACCGCCGAAGTAGTCCGCGACGCCCGAGGTGTGGGCCAGGAGCTGTCGGACGGTCGCACCCCGTCCCGCGAACAGTCCCTCCGTCTCGGCAGCGGGCAGCACGCTCTCGACCGCGGCGTCGAGGTCCAGTCCGCGACGGGTCTCCTGCAGGACGAGGGCAGCCGTCGCCAGCTTGCCCACCGAGGCCGCGTGGAACGGGAGCGCTCGGTCTCCGAAGCAGTACTCGGTGCCGGGCGCGAGGACGAGCACCTGCGGGGGCGGGAGGCCGCGGCGGGACCGACGCCGCGCCACCCGCTCGAGGTGCCGGTCGAGGGGCGCGGTCGGGGAGGCGGTCGACGAGTTCACGGGGGTGTCCTCATGTCGTGTAGGTGGATATTACGCATAGTAATATAGCAGGAGCCTCGATGATGAGAAGGTGGAGCGTGGCCAACGTCGTACTCGGTCTCCTGGTGCTCGTCGGGCCGCGGACGATCTACGACCTGAACAAGCACTTCGAGCAAGGCATCTCTCTGTTCTACCGAGCCAGCCTCGGCAGTCTGCGCAGCGCGCTGGCCGGGCTCGTCGAGCGTGGCGAGGTGGAGTTCGACGGCGTGGTCGAGCGCGGGCGCCACAAGAAGGTCTACCGGATCACCGAGACCGGCCGGGCCGCCTTCGACGCGTGGCTCGACGCGCCGGTGACAGCGTCGGACGTCGAGACCGCGGCTCTCGCCAAGCTCTTCTTCCTGGGACTCGTGGCGCACCCGGGTCGTCGCCGCTCGATTCTCGCGGACGTCGTCGAGCGCATCGAGCGCGACGAGGCTGTGCTCCTCGAGCTCGAGGCGCGCATCGACGCCATCGAGGTCCCGGCGGAGCACGCGGAGGTGCTCCGGTACCAGAAGGCGACGCTCGAGTACGGGTTGGCGAGCCACCGCCTGGGCGCGGAGTTCTTCGCCCGGCTCTGCGAGGAGGAGCGCGACCCGCGCTAGGGCGTGTTGGTAATGGTCGTCATCGTGTCCAGATGAGGGCGGCGGCGAGGGTGATTCCGGCGAGGTAGGCCCGAGCGGTCTTGTCCGAACAGGTGGCGATGCCGCGCCACTGCTTGAGCTTGTTGAAGCAGCGTTCGACGACGTTGCGTCCCTTGTAGGCCTCGGCATCAAAGGTGCGGGGACGGCCACCGGCGGACCCGCGTCGGGCACGACCGGCCTTCTGGTCGGCCCGTTCGGGGATCGTGACTTTGATGCCCCGGCCGGTCAGATACCGGCGGTTGGCCGCGGAGGTGTAGGCCTTGTCACCGAGCACTCGATCGGGTCTGGTCCGAGGACGTCCGGGACGCCCGTCGTGGACGTGGATGGTCTCCAGCACTGGGACCAGGAACAAGGTGTCGGCGGCGTTGCCCCCGGTCAGCACCAACCCCAACGGCCTGCCTCTGCCGTCGGTCGCGAGGTGGATCTTGCAGGTCACACCGCCTCTGGAGCGGCCGATCGCGTGGTCAGGCGGCTCCTCGGCGCCCAGATTCTTGTAACTCGATCCCGCCCCCTGTGTGACGGGCCAGGGTCGCGCCGTGCTGATGGACCCGGGTGATCGTGGAGTCCACCGAGACCGTCCACTCCACCTGGCCATCAGCCGCCGCCTGCCCCTGGACCGCGGCCAGCACCCGCGCCCAGGTGCCATCGGCGCACCAGGTCGAGAACCGGTGGTAGAACGAGTTCCAGTGCCCGAACCGCTCCGGTACGTCCCGCCACGGCGCACCCGTGCGGAACCGCCACGCGATCCCCTCGACCGTGGCGCGCATGTTCATCGGCGGACGCCCCCGACCCTTCGGCACGGGAAACAACGGCTCCAGCACCGTCCACTGCTCATCGGTGATCTCTTGTCGTATCGCCATCAACCCAGACTGACGGCACGGCACCTCGAACCCGATTACCAACACGCCCTCGAGCCTGTGCGTCCCGGACCGGGCGGCGGGCGCGCGGCGGCGGTCAGAACCGTGCCGGTCAGGCGATGGCGAGATCCCGCTTCAGCTTCGCCACGTGCCCGGTGGCCTTGACGTTGTACTGGGCGAGCTCGACCTTGCCCTCCGGGTCGACGACGATCGTCGAGCGGATCACGCCCTCGACGGTCTTCCCGTAGAGCTTCTTCTCGCCGTACGCGCCGTACGCGGTGAGCACGGTGCGGTCCTCGTCGGAGGCCAGGGGGTAGGTGAGCTCGGCCGACTCGGTGAACTCGACGAGCTTGCTGACCGGGTCGGGCGAGATGCCCAGCACCGCGTAGCCGGCGGACTTCAGCGTCGTCAGCGAGTCGCGGAAGTCGCACGCCTGGGTGGTGCAGCCGGGCGTCATCGCCGCGGGGTAGAAGAAGATCACCACGCCCTGACCGCGCAGGTCGGAGAGGGTCACCGAGCTGCCGTCCGCGGTCGGGAGGGTGAAGTCGGGGGCGAGGTCGCCGACGTCGAGGCGGGTCATGGATCTCCTTCGATACGGGAGCCACCAGCCTACCCAGCCGGGGCGACGTCCCGCCGTCGGACCTCGACCGACCGCCGTCCGCCGTCCGCTCGCACGTCGAGTACCGTCGCCGGGTGACCGACACCGACCCTGGACAGCCTCACCGGCCCGACGCCCGCCCACCGATCCGCATGCTGCACGACCGTGTGCTGGTCCGCCTCGCCCCGGAGTCGGGGGAGCGGTTGTCGTCCGCCGGGATCGTGATCCCGGCCACCGCCACGGTGGGTCGCCGCCTGCTGTGGGGCGTGGTGACCGCCGTCGGGCAGCACGTGCGGCAGGTCGGGATCGGTGACCGGGTGCTGTTCGATCCCGAGGACCGCGCGGAGGTCGAGCTCGGCGGGGTCGAGTACCTGCTGCTGCGCGAGCGCGACATCCACGGCGTCGGCGAGCCGGAGGGGGACGGCGCAGGGACCGGTCTGTACCTGTAGCGTCCGCCCCGACGGTGACCGGCACGCGACTCGGACCGCGACCCGCCCCGGCGGCCGCGGGTGGGTTTTCGGGTGACTTGTGGCCGAAGTGCCGCGAGCCGTTGCGCTGGAGCCGCCCAGGTGGTGCAGTGTGACCATTGCAGGGTCGACGGGAGGCAGCGATGACGGTGGGAACCACGCCACGCGGTGAGGACGACGCGGTGTCGACCGAGCCCGCGGACGAGGCATCGGCGGTCCAGGACGCGGACGAGCGGTCCTCCGCGGGCATGGGGCTGCTCACCGAAGGCGTCCCGCTCGCGCTGCTGGCCGACCTCGCCGATCCGGCGGGCCCCGCCTCCCCGGCGATCCTGGAGGACGAGGGTCTGCCCGAGGTCGCCTGGTGGGACGACGCGGACCGTGCCGACGACGGTGCCGACGACCGTGCGCAGGACGACGCCGACGACCCGGACGACGCCGCCGCGCAGTAGGTGCCGCACGCCGGCGTGGCCGGAGATCACCGTCGCGCCCCGGCGGTCCGTCGCGGGTTCGGACGCGTGTACGTAGGTCCCCCACGCCGGTGGTAGCCTTCTGCACCGCGCGCCATTAGCTCAACTGGCAGAGCAGCTGACTCTTAATCAGCGGGTTCGGGGTTCGAGTCCCTGATGGCGCACAGCAGAGGGCCCGTGACCTGCGGACGCGCAGAGCGCGTGCCTTGCTGGGGCCGTCGCTGAGTCGCCGATTCCCCGAGTACCCCCCGAATAGGCCTCGGCATCTGAGGCTCTAGAGCAGGGCGGCTGCGCGGCTGGTGTCGACCTTGCGGCCCAGGTAGACGCGCGCCGTCATGGCCGGGTCAGCGTGCCCTAGGTAGTCGGCCACCTGAGCGAGCGGCAGCCCGCGGGCGTCCAGCAGGGTGGCGACGGTCCGACGGAACGTGTGCGCCGTCGCCCACGGGAAGCCAGCGCGGTCGAGCAGGGCTCGCAGCGCCCGTGTGGCGTTCCTACGGTCGCGCTTGTCCTCAAGGCCTCCCATCGGCGCGTGAAAGACGTAGCCGCTCGACGGCTTGCCCTCAAGCTCGTGCCGGTGTCGCAGGACGTCCACAGCCCACGGCGTGACGGAGAGCGTTCGGTCAGAGGTGTCCGTCTTGGTGCCTCGCAACCGGACCTTTCCGCCGCCAAGGTTCACGTCTTCCCAACGAAGCGATAACGCTTCCTCGATCCGAGGACCGACAGCCGCCAGGAACGCCACGAGGTCTGCCACGTCGGAGCGCCGGAAGTTGCCGTTGGCACCCTCGTCGGCACGCGCGGTCGCGACGATCTGTGCCCGCTCGTCCTCCGTCAGCGCTCGGTCTGTGTCTCGGACCAGGGCGTCGGCAGCCACGCCCTTGGCGAGTAGTGCCGCCTCGCGCTTCGTGAGGGGACGGTCCGTCGGAGTGGCTGCGCGACGCGGAGTCCGTACCTGGCGCGCGGCGTTCACGTCGAACAGCCCTTCGTGGACGGCCATCCCGAGCACGAGAGACACGACGGTCCTCGCCGTCTTGGCAGAGCCGGAGCCTCGCTCGTCCGCGACG
This sequence comes from uncultured Actinotalea sp., assembly GCA_964416715.1. Taxonomy (GTDB): domain Bacteria; phylum Actinomycetota; class Actinomycetes; order Actinomycetales; family Cellulomonadaceae; genus Actinotalea. Next base: position 8,549 of record CAYQFJ010000063.1, read on the forward strand.
CGCTCTAGGAAGCTGCGCACAGCGGGCACGCGGTTGGCTTCCCTGAGAGTGAGGTGGGCTAGGGTCGAGCCCTCGACGTGCCGCCGCCAAGCTGCTTCGTACTGCGCGACGGTGTTGCGCGATAGGCCGGACTCCGGTCGCCGGATCTGGCCCAGCCAGACTGCACCGGCCTCGGCAAACCCCATGTCGGCGCGCAGCGTATTGCTCTGTCGAGGTGTCACCCGGTCGGTCAGCGCCGCCTTGAGCGCCGCCTCAGCTTTCGCCCTAGTGGGCGCGAAGCGCTCCACGTCCCGCACCTTGCCGTCGAGGTCACGGACCTTCGTGCGCGCTCGCCAGCGCGTTGGCTTGGTGCCCTTCGGCGCGGTGACCCACCGTCGCGCTTCCGCCTGCACCTGCCCGACGGAGGCAATCGCTCCCCATGTGCCGAGCGCTGTACGTGGCCGACCCATCGCCTTGCCCTCTCGTCGTCCCAAGTTCGACTCGGACGCTAGCATGTTTTAGGGGAACGGATTAACGGGTAGCAGAGTGCCGTGGGTGAACTCGGCAGGTGGCGGAGCTCGTTGCACCAGGCTGAGGCACCCGAGCGCTACTCTCACACGCCATGACGACCACGACTGCCCCGCCCGTCACATCTGGCCGCGCCGTCGCCGGGCTGGTGACGAGCCTGCTGTGCCTCGGCCCGATCGCACTCGGACTGAGCCTCAGCGCCATGCGTGAGACGAAGACGGGGGAGCGCGGAGGCCACGGCATCGCGGTGGCGGGTGCGATCATCGGCGGGCTCGGCACGGTCCTCTGGCTCGTCCTGGCCCTCTTGATCGTCGCCGTCTACGCGACGGTGTGAAGCTTGGCTCGACGCTACGGTCGGGCGCATGGTGCCGGTGCTCAGCGTGCTCTTTGCCCTGTCGGCAGTGCTTCCGATCGCCGGCTTCGGCAGGCTCTTGCTGCGCTCGCACCGCGTAGTGCGTGAACTTGAGCGGATGGTCGCCGAGCGCGGCGCGTCGCACTACACGATTGGCGACCTCAACCGCGACATGCCTGACGACGTGCGCGAGCCGGCGCGCGCCGAGCGGCGCGACCTCGTGTGGGACATCTGCCTTGTTGGTGTTGGCCTGGTGGCGGGCGCGGCGGCGAGTATCTGGTCACTGCTCCTGAGTTGAGCCGGGGGTTTCCTGCGAGTCTGACGCACTGAGCGCCTTGCCCGATGCTTCGGTCCTGGCCTGCCTCGGGGAGCATCTGAGGCGCGTTCCCGAGGCTGTTGGGTGGGGGTTGACCCCTTCGGGGTGGCGATGGGGACCGCCCTGTCATAGCACCGGGGGTTCTGCCACGTTCGGACATGGCGATCGGGACGGCGGCAGCCCCCTGGCTCAGCGGAGTTGCTGGGCCAGGGGGCTGCTTTCGAGGGAAGGGTCAGGACGCCCGCTGTCGTGCTCGGCTGCGCGCTCGTCGGCAACGCTCGGAGCACGTGAGGCGCGTAACGGCTGCCTCCTCGGGAAGCTGAGCCTCGCACCAGGCGCAGCGGTTGTCGTTGTAGAGCTGGCTCTCCTCGGCGTCGGTGTGGAGGTGGCCGCTCATGCCACGGCCTCCGGCGCTCCTCCGATGATGCCGCCGCGTCGGGCCCAGAACAGCGTGAAGTGGACGAGCGATGTCGTGCCCTTCGGGTGGCCTCGGGTAAGCCGTCGCTCAGCGTCGTCCCACCGCCGATGGCAACGGCGGCAGCGTGGCTCGTAGTGGTCAGGGTGGACTGAGTACGGGCGTCCGGCCTCCCGTCCCGTTGCCTGCCGTCGCTCGCCGGGGTCGGCGTGGCTGTAGGCCCACTGCTCGGCTCGTCCTCCGCACCCGACGCAGCTCTGCGCGCTCGCGCTGCCGCACTTCGCCTTCACGCGCCCATGCGCGCCGTCGTAGGTCAGGTCCCCGTTGCCCTTCCAGTTGTGGCCGGGGTGCTCGTCGCGGTTCCCGCAGTGGACCACGCCACCGCTCACGACGTTGTTGAGCTGAGCCTCCTTCGTGCCGCCGCAGTCGCAGCGGAAGACTGCCCGGACGCTGCCGCCGTTGGCTGGGCGCGGCAGGCGCTCGATGAGCACTAGGGAGCCGAAGCGGTCGCCAGGGAGGTGCTTGGGTGTGCTGCCGCCCATCACGCCGCCTCGGCGACGGGAGCTGTGCGGCTCTCCTGCTCGCGAATCGCTCGCGCGATGTGCTCGGGCAGTCGCGAGACGGAGGCCTCATGGCGGATGTCGGACGCGAGCCGGTCGAGTGCGTCGGCCTGGTCGTGCGCCTGGTCCGCGCGACGGCGCAGAGAGAGGGCGGCAGTCTCAAGCCGCGCAGCGTCGCGGCTCTGTGCAGCTCGCCAGCGCACGAGCTTGTTGCGGCAGCGCGCGGAGCAGAAGCTCAGGGCAGGCTTGGGCGTCGGCGCACCGCAGCGGGCGCACGAGCCGTTGGGCTGGTCGGTCATTGGGTGTGGTCCTCCGTGGCCTAGCGATCCTGCGAGCGAGGCACCCGAGCGCAGCGAACGGCTGCCGCTGCGCTCAGGTGCCTGGGGAGCTCAGCCCTTGCGAGCCTCGGCGGTGGTCGCAACGGCACGCTCAAGCTCGGCCCAGCTGGGGCCGTAGTCGCGCGAGTCCTCGTAGTGGCGCTCTCGCTCAGCGACGCGCTCCAGCGTCGGCCGCTCAGCGATACGCCAGCCCGCAGCGGCGAGCGCGTCCACGATCACGTCTGCGATCACGTCGCCCTCGCGCTCCGACGTCACGCGCTGGCCGTCCAGCGTGAGCACGTACTCCGTGCCGCGTCGTCCCAGCTGCGGGACCATGCCAACGCGGTGCCCATGCGCAGCCCGAACGCCAGCCTCGCGCGCCATCGTCGTCGCCCGCGTGATCGTGTCCGCGTCCTGGGCGCATCGATCGGCCAGCTCCGAGAACGCTGCCGCGAGCGCGCGGCGAGCCCGCTCCTGGGCCTTGCTCACGCCCGTTCGCTCCACCACCGGGGCGAGTAGGTCAGCCACGTGCTGCGCGGCCTGGGGCAGCTCTCGCTGGCGTGCCTCTCGCAGCGCGGTCTGTGCGGCCACGTGCAGCAGCTCCGCACGCTCCACGTCACCATCTGCGGCACTCAGCTCGCCACCCGTGACCGTCGCATCGCCGGACGCGATCCGCTGGCGCAGCTCCGCTGCGCGCCGCTGCGCCTGCGCGACGTCCTCGCGCGCCGCGTCTGCACACTGTTCAGCGTCGCGGCGAGCCGCTACGGCGGCCTCGTAGGCGTTGGCGTCGGCGGTGGTCTCGTCGGCCTTGGTCTTGGTCTTGTTCGCCACTTCTGGGACCTCTCTTCTAGGTCGGCGGCACGTTGGCCGCTGGGATTGGTGGCCCCTCCGGGGCCCATAGAGCGCAGGGCTCTGGCGCTGGGATTGGTGGCCCCTCCGGGGCCCATAGAGCGCAGGGCTCTGGCGCTGGGATTGGTGGCCCCTCCGGGGCCCAAGCGATTGCGTACTAGGGCTTCACCTCACCCTCGCCGCTGCCCTGCCGCTCGGCGGCAAGCTCTGCCTCAGCGACTGCCCAGACGTCTTCTAGGTCGTCGCGCATAGATGTAGATGTCGGTGTAGATGTCATGCTCATGTCCTGTCCAGCGTCCTGGACACCCCTGTCCAGCTCGCTGGACACCCCCTGTCCAGCGCCCTGGACACCCCCCGGCAGCGTCAGGCGGTAGCTCACGGGGCGACCGGACGCCGCTGCACCGGCCTCGATCCATCCCAGCTCGCACAGCGTCCGCAGAGCGGCCGCGACGGTTGCCCGGACTGTGCCGACGGATGCGGCGAGCGTGGCTTGCGACGGACGCGCATCGGCGCCGGTGCGGTAGCTGGCGAAGGTGGCAAGCGTCAGACCCACCGCCACGACTGCGTGCGTCATGCGTCCCCCCTTCGGCTCAGAACGGAAGGCCTGCTCCCACTCGAACCGACCAACGGCGCGCCGTGGTGGTGGCCCACTCACGCGGCCACTCCCCCAGCGAACGCCGCAGCTAGCTCGTCCTCCGACGCCTCGGCGCCAGGGCTCGGCTGGTCGCTGCGAGCTGCCAGCGAGATGCCGTGGTCGACCACTCCCAGCGCATCGAGCACGTCGGGCACCAGGAAGCCGACCCGCGAGCTGTCCGAGCCCGGCTCAATCAGCCCGAGCGCGTGCAGCTCGCCAAGGGCCTCGGCGACCTCTGGCGCAGTCATGCCGGTGTGCTCACCCAGCCACCCAGGACGCAGCGAGACCGGACGGCCAGCACCAAGGATCGCGAGCAGCACCGCGACATGCGCAGGCACGTCGGTACGCCGCTGCCGCTGCGAGCGCGTTGCCCGGCTCGCAAGGCGCAGCCGGTAGCGCTGGGCCTCGGCCCATCCGCTCTCGGTCGGCACGGTCGTCGTCGTGGTCGTGGTCGTGGTCATTCGGTGGATCACTCCCTGTCGTCGGTGGGTCTGGTGCGGGCGTGTGCCTGAGACGCCCGGAAACGGCGCTCAAATGCTGTGGGGGCAAGGGCCCGACTCGGGGGCCCGGTGGGCCCGCCAGTGCTTCAGATTTGCTCAGAGCTACGCGGCGGTCAGGCCACGCCAAGCGCCCGCGAGTGGGCGTGGGAGCTCGCTGACGACGGGGGCGCACTCGTTGCACGGTCCGCCCGGCGCGTCTCCGGTGTGCGCGTAGGCCGCAGCCGGAGCGCACCGGTCGCAGAGCCCAACCGCGCGGTAACTGGCGCTGCGCCGGTCGAACGCACGAGCTGCACCCAACGACTCCGCGCCTCGGCTCGGCATCAAGCAGCCGTCTCGGTCAGCACGAGAGCGGCCCGCTCGTACGCCTCGATGTCGCTGAGGCGGTAGCGGACGCGAGCCCCGATCTTCACGAAGGGCAGGCCGGTCCCCGCGCTGCGCTCATTGGCGAGCGAGCCGGGGTGGACCTGCCAACGCTCCGCGAGCTGGACAGGGGTAAGCAAGGACGGCACATCGGCCACGGGAGAACCTCCGGACGCCACGGGGCGCGCGAGCGCCCCAATCGATAGGGACTGCCCACGCGAGGGCCGCGTTTGCTACCGACCCGAGCGTCTGGCTTGGGTCTTCGCTGCGACGGGAGAGGTGGACCAGCTCACGACGCGCACCCCTGCCGTCGTGACAGCCGCTAGGTGCGTCCACCTAGTTCCGTCCGCCAGCCGTTCGCCCCACCGGGGCCCGGTCGCTCTCACCGGTCCTGTCACGAGCTGGTCACGTCGGTCAGCCCGATGCAAGGGGCCGTGGGCTCACTCGCGATAACAGAAGCCTACGAGGCCTGCCCGACACTCATGGCACCTGGGGCCGTGCCACTACGCTCTAACCGTGGACGGCTCTGACGTATGGGCACCAGGCGGGCCGGCTTGGACCCTCGCAGCCGTTGCGCTCGGCGGCTTCGTCTCGGCGGGAACGACGGTGTGGGTGGAGCGGCAGCGCTCCCGTCGAGAGGAACGCGAGAAGCTCCGCGAGCTGCTTCGGGAACTCCTCCGGAGGGTCGTCAAGTTCCGGCGCCTCGCGGCGCTGCAACCGCCGCTCGATTCTCCAGCGCAGCGGCTCGCGGACTACTGGAACGAGATGCTGGAGTCGTCGAGTGCGCTCCTCGATCATTGCCTTGAGGTGGAGGCATTCGGCCCGACAGGCCTGGCTCACCTGGCTGGGCTGGCGTTGGATGACACGCGGGCTGCCTCAGATGCACTCAAGCGAGGCGACAGGGAGACCGCCCGGCGCTACGTCGAACTAGGCAACGAGCGGACCATCGTTCTGATCGATGTGATCAGGCTCAGGCTCGGATTGCCCCGGCGGGAGCGTCGTTGGCGGCTGCGGGCCCCGTGGCGCCGCCGCAGGGTAGGCGCGACGCCAGGTGCCAGTCCCCCTGAACCCCCCCGGATATCCGGGGAAGGTGGGTGATCCGGTGTTAGTTTGCGATCGCAAAGTTGTACGGAGTGGCAGGTGAGGGCGATATGCCATGAGCCTCGGTGATGCACTCGCCCCTACTCAGCGGGTTCGGGGTTCGAGTCCCTGATGGCGCACCCTCCTTGATCACGACCCTGATCGCGGGCCGACGTCGTCCAGCGCCATCCGCAGCCACCCCGCTCCCCGCACCTGCGCGCCGAGCGCCTCTACGCGTCGACGCAGCTCACGGTCCGAGGTGACGACCAGGACGTCCG
>CAYQFJ010000064.1:0-14654 GCA_964416715.1 uncultured Actinotalea sp.
GCTACGACGACTCGATCCTGGCGGCGACCGCCACACCGCCGCTGACCTCGGTGCGCCAGCCCCTGGAGGAGATGGGTCAGCTCATGGTCGAGGTGCTCCTGGAGCGGTTGGCCGACCCGGCCGCCGGTCCGGTGCAGCGGATCCTCCCGTCGCAGATCGTGCGACGGGAGTCGGTCTGAGGCTGGCAGGATGGGACCCATGCGCATCCACATCGCCGCCGACCACGCCGGGTACGAGCTCAAGGCGCACCTGGTCGAGCACCTGCGAGCCCGCGGTGACGACGTCGTCGACCACGGTGCCCACTCCTACGACGCGCAGGACGACTACCCGTCCTTCTGCGCCGCAGCGGGGGCCGCGGTGGTCGCCGACCCGGGCAGCCTCGGGATCGTCGTCGGCGGTTCGGGCAACGGTGAGCAGATCGCCGCGAACAAGGTGGTCGGGGTGCGCGCCGCCCTCGTGTGGAACCGGGAGACCGCCGTGCTCGCGCGTGCCCACAACGACGCGAACGTGGTCGCCGTCGGCGCGCGCCAGCACGCGGTCGACGAGGCCACCGCCCTGGTCGAGGCGTTCCTCGACGAGCCGTTCAGCGGGGACGAGCGGCACCAGCGCCGGATCGACCAGGTATCCGCACTGGAGACACACGACCGCTGAGGCCGCGCGAGGTCCGCGGTCGGCTCAGAAGACCCAGCTGCACACCGGTGCCAGCGGCCAGCCGAACGCCGTCCCGACCCGGTCGGCCGTCCCGGGGAGGTGCTCGGTGACCAGACCGGCGCGAGCCAGTGCGCCCAGCCCGGTCCCGCCCAGGTAGGCCGCTGCCAGCTCGCCGACGTCGAGCGTGAGGCCGGGCGACTCGTGAGACGCGGTCACCGCCGCGCCCTCGGGACCGCCGACCAGGCGCCAGCACCCGGCGTTCGACGGCAGCAGGCCGTCGGTGACCTCCAGCACCACGTCCACCTCGGTGGCGTACCGGCGCGCCGCCAGCGCCGCGGGCACGTCGAGCAGCCGCAACCACAGGTTGTCGGACAGCCGCGGTCGCGCCGCGCGCGGGTCGACCAGCAGGTGCACGACCGGGTCGTCCGGGGCGAGGAACCAGGTCTCCACCTCGGCCATGAGGTCGAGGTCGAGCAGCACTCCCCACAGTGCGCGGGCGACGTCGGCCTCGGCGGCGACCACCTCGCGCAGGTACACCGTGCCGCGTGGCCCGGCGTGCTGCCAGGAGGGCTTGCGCCGGAAGAGCGCGTAACCGGCGGGCCGGCCGTCGCGCTCGACCACCGCGACCCGCATGGACTCCGCCCCGTCCCGCATCGGCTCCGGGTCGTCGAGGAACGCCGCGCGCAGCTCGGGCGTCTGCCGGGTGGCCCATCCGGGTCGGTCGATGCTGCCGTGCACCTCGGCCAGCGCCGGACCGTGGACCTGCGGGTCGAGCCGGTCGATGCGCACCCTCAGATCCCGCCAGCCCGGCACGTCACGCAGGGCGGCGCCGCGCGGGATCGTCATCCGGACGTCGTCGGCCGCCTTCCCGTAGCCGAAGCGACCGTAGATCGCCGGTTCGGCGGCGAACAGCGCGGACACCGCCTCCCGGCGGGCGAGGCTGCGGGTGAGGTGGTCGTCCATCATCGCGCGCAGCAGCCCGCGGCGTCGGTGCCCCGGGTGCACCCCGACCCAGCTCAGTCCGGACACCGGGGTCCGCGCTCCGGGCACCGGGAAGTCGGTGAACGGGTAGGACGTGTGGAAGGCGACCAGCTCGTCGTCGTACCGGATCCCACGGGCCCGGTCCCAGGACACCGGCAGGGCCATCTCCCGGGCCTGCGCGTCGGTCAGCGGCCCGGGGAAGGCCCACGAGTCGAGGACCAGGACGTCGTCCCGGTCCGACTCGTCCAGATCGACGACCCGGTACCCGGCCGGGAGCGGGACGGTCGGACGGGGCTGGTCGGTGGTGGTGCTCACGGACGTGCTCATCCGTTCATCGTGCCGTCACGGCCCCGACGGGGCATCCCGTTTTGTCCCGCCCCTCCTCCCGCGGTCCGGTGTCCGCGCCGGATAGCCTCGGTCCGTGGCGCTCTCACCGGGTCCCGGGACGGTGCGCGGACCAGCCGAGACGCGGGTCCGCCCGGCCGGTGTCCCGCGCGTCCGGCGGTCCCGTCGCGCCTCACTGATGACCCGCCAGGTGACCGCGACCACCGTGCTCGTCGCGCTGTCGTTCCTCGCGGCGCTGGGGATCATGGCCGAGCCGGCGTGGGTGCCGCCCACGGTCCTGCTGTTCATCGTGCTGCTCGGGGTGTTCACTCTGCGGCTCCCCGGCATGCTGCTGCTGTCCGTGGTCGTGGTCGGGCAGATGCTGGCACTCCAGGTCAGCGGTCTGGCGGAGATGTCCCCGGGTGTGATCGTGGTGCAGACGGTCGGCGTGGCGTCCGGGCTGCTGTTCGTGCGGAGCCGGGACCGGCTGGGGCTGCAGGGTGCGGCGAGCGACCTCATGCTCGTCGACCTGCGCGACCGGCTCGTCGCCCACGGGCGCATCCCGGTGCTCCCGGACCGGTGGCGCGTGGACAGCCTGGTGCGCTCGGCCTACGCCCAGGCGTTCTCCGGAGACTTCGTCGTCGCGTCCCGGAGCCAGGGTGGGCGGCTGCTGGAGATCGTGCTGGTCGACGTCTCCGGGAAGGGGCAGGAGGCCGGGGTGCGATCGCTGCTGCTGTCCGGTGCGTTCGGCGGCCTGCTCGGCGCGATGCCGCGGGACCAGTTCCTGCTGGCGGCGAACGGCTACCTGCTCGACCAGGACTGGCCCGAGGGGTTCGCCACCGCCGTGCACCTGGCGGTGGACCTGCAGACCGGTCGGTACTGGGTCTCCACCGCCGGGCACCCGCCCGCGGTGCAGCTGCACGCAGGGTCGGGGCGGATCGAGATGATCGACACCGCCGGCGGCCCGGCGCTCGGCGTCGTCACCCAGCCGACGTTCGTCGTCCACGAGGGCATGCTCGAACCCGGCGACACGTTGATGCTCTACACCGACGGGCTGGTGGAGAGTCCCGGTGCCGACTTCGAGCTGGGGATCGACCGCCTCATGGGCGAGGCCGAGCGGCTGATCGCGACGCGCACCGGCGGTGCGGACGCGGTGCTGGCGGGAGTCGGTGCCGGCGAGGGCGACGACCGCGCGCTGATCCTGGTGCACCGGGACTGAGCCAGGCGTCGTGGACGAGGAGTACCTGGAGGCGGTGCTCGACGTCGTCGCCGCCATCCCGCCCGGACGCGCGATGACCTACGGCACGGTCGCGGAGGTCGTCGGCGACGTGCTCCGTCGTGGCGGCCCGCGCCAGGTGGGTCAGGTGCTGTCCAGGGCCGGCTCCGGGGTGCCTTGGTGGCGGGTCGTCAACGCGGCCGGCCGCCCACCGGCCTTCAAGCGCAGCGAGGCGATCCGGACGCTCCGCGCGGAGGGCTGCCCGCTCGTCGAGCCGAAGGACGGATCCGACGACGTCGAGGCACGCGTCCGCCTCGACGCCGCCCTCTGGTGGCCCGACGACGCCCCCGACGCCCGGTCCGACGGTGGCCCGGCGGGATCGTGAAAGGGTTGCCGAGAGCGGGTCTCAGCCCAGTGCGCGGCGGGAGCTGATCACCCCGGTGTCGAAACCGGCCAGGTGCAGGCCGCCGTGGAACCGCGCGTGCTCGATCTTCACGCAGCGGTCCATGACCACCTCCAGGCCCGCCGCCTCGGCGCGGCGCGCGACGTCCTCGTGCCAGGAGCCGAGCTGGAGCCACAGCGTCTTCGCGCCGACGGCGAGCGTCTCGTCCAGCACGGTCGGCAGGTCGTCGTGCCGGCGGAACACGTCGACCAGGTCGGGCACGACCGGCAGCGCGTCCAGTGACGGGTAGACCGGCCGCCCGAGGATCTCGGTGGCTCGCGGGTTGACGAAGTACACGTCGTACGGCGAGGAGGACAGCAGGTAGGTCGCCACGAAGTGGCTGGCCCGGGACGGGTTCGCCGAGGCACCGACCATGGCGATGCTGCCGGTCCGACCGAGGATCTCCTGCCGGCGCGCGGCGTTCGGGCCCACCCAGGTGCGGGCCGCCTTGTCCGCATCGGTTGCGGCGGGCAGTGCGCAGGCGACGCCGGCGCCGGGGACGGGGGCGAGGAAGCCGGTCACGCGATCACCTCCGAGCTCGAGCCGGTGGGCGCCGCGCCGCCCCGGGCAGCGTACGCCGGGCGCGGCCCGACTGCGGCGGTCAGCGCCTGGTCGAGGTCCCACAGGATGTCCTCGACGTCCTCCAGCCCCACGCTGATCCGCACCAGGTCGTCCGGCACGCCCGCGGCGGCCAGCTGCTCGGCGGAGAGCTGCTGGTGGGTGGTCGATGCGGGGTGCAGCACGAGGGTGCGCGAGTCGCCGATGTTGGCCAGGTGGCTGGCGAGCTGCAGCGCCCCGATGAACCGTCCGCCGGCCTCCCGGCCACCGACCTGCTCGGTGCCGCGCAGCCCGAAGGCGAACACCGCGCCGGGGCCGGCCGGCAGGTAGTGCTTGGACCGCTCGTGGTGCGGGTGCGAGGGCAGCCCCGCCCAGTTGACGTAGGCGATCCGCGGGTCGTCCTGAAGCCACTGCGCCACCACGCGGGCGTTGGCCACGTGTGCGTCCATCCGCTGCGGCAGGGTCTCGATGCCCTGCAGCAGGTTGAACGCGGCCTGGGGGGACATGGACGGCCCGATGTCGCGCAGCTGCTCGGAGCGCAGCTTGGTGAGGAAGCCGTACTCGCCGAAGTTCTCCCACCAGCGCAGCCCGCCGTAGGAGTGCACCGGCTCGGTCATCGTGGGGAACTTGCCGTTGCCCCAGTCGAACCGTCCGCTCTCCACGACCACGCCGCCCAGCGTGGTGCCGTGCCCGCCGAGGAACTTGGTCACCGAGTGGATGACAATGTCCGCCCCGTGCTCCAGCGGCCGGCACAGGTAGGGCGTGGCCAGGGTCGCGTCGATCACCAGCGGGACGCCGGCGGTGTGCGCGACCTCGGCCAGCGCGTCGATGTCGGTGATCTCACCGGAGGGGTTGGTGATCACCTCGGCGTAGACGACCTTGGTCTCCGGGCGGATCGCCGCGGCGAAGTCCGCCGGGTCGGTCCCTGGCACGAAGGTGGTCTCCACGCCGAACCGGCGCAACGTCACGTCGAGCTGGGTCACCGTCCCGCCGTACAGCGCGGCCGAGGCGACCACGTGGTCGCCGGCACCGACCAGCGCGGCGAAGGTGATGAACTCCGCGGACATGCCCGACGCCGTCGCGACCGCTCCGATACCGCCCTCGAGGGAGGCGATGCGCTCCTCGAGCGCGGCAACCGTGGGGTTGCCGATGCGGGAGTAGATGTTCCCGTACTTCTGCAGCGCGAACAGGTTCGCGGCGTCGTCCGTGCTGGAGAAGACGAACGACGTCGTCTGGTAGATCGGCACCGCGCGGGAGCCGGTCGTGGCGTCCGGTACGCCACCGGCGTGCAGCGCGCGGGTACGGAAGCCCCAGGGGCGGTCGCCGGTGCGGCTCTGCGCGGCGTCGGCGTGCGTCCCGGCGTCGGCGGGTCCGGAGTCCGGAGCCGGGCGGGTCACCTCGTCGGTCACGGCGTCTTCTCCTCGATCTGGTGGCGGGCGGTGAGCACGGCTCGGATACGGTGCACGGCGGCGGGATCCTGCAGCGACGTCACGTCTCCCAGGGTGCCCCCCGCGGAGAGGTCCGCGAGCAGTCGTCTCATGATCTTGCCCGACCGCGTGCGGGGCAGGTCCGGGACCACGACGACGTCCCGCGGCCTGGCGACCGGCCCGATCTGCCGGGCCACGTGCGCGCGCAGCTGCGGGCCGAGCTCGGCGGCGTACGCGACCCAGGCGGCGTCGTGGACCGGTCCGTCCTCGTCGCCCGGCGCGACGGCCGGGGGCCGGGTGGGGATGACGAACGCGACGACGGCCTGTCCCGTCGTCGGGTCGTGCACCCCGGCGACGCCGGCCTCGCCCACCAGCGGGTGGCTGACCAGGGCCGACTCGATCTCGATGGTGGACAGCCGGTGCCCGGAGACGTTGACGACGTCGTCCACCCGGCCCAGCAGCCACAGGTCGCCGTCCTCGTCGATCCGGGCGCCGTCACCGGCGAGGAACCAGCCCTGCGCGGCGTACCTGGCCCAGTACGTGTCGCGGTAGCGCTCCGGGTCGCCCCAGACGGTGCGGGCCATGGCGGGCCAGGTGCGGTCGATCACCAGGAACCCGCCCTGCCCACGCGGCACGTCCCGGCCCTCGTCGTCGACCACGCGCACCGAGATCCCCGGCAGCGGGCGGGTGGCGGAGCCGGGCTTGAGCGTGGACACCCCGGGCAGCGGCGCGACCATGGTGGCACCGGTCTCGGACTGCCACCAGGTGTCCACCACGGGCACCTCGCCCCGGCCGAGGTGCTCGCGGAACCAGGTCCACGCCTCGGGGTTGATCGCCTCGCCGACGGTGCCCAGCAGACGGATCGAGGACAGGTCGTACCCGCCCGGCAGCCCGTCGGGGAACCAGGTCATCAGGGTGCGGATCAGCGTGGGTGCGGTGTAGTAGGTCGTCACGCCGTAGCGCTCGATGATCTCCAGGTGGCGTGCCGTGTGCGGGGTGCTCGGCGTCCCCTCGTAGATGACCTGGGTGGCGCCGTTGGACAGCGGGCCGTACAGGACGTACGTGTGGGCGGTCACCCAGGCGAGATCGGCCGTGCACCAGTGGACGTCGTCGTCCCGGGCGTCGAAGTGCGCCCAGTGGGTCCACGCCGCCTGGGTGAGATACCCGCCGCTGGTGTGCACCAGCCCCTTGGGTCGGCCGGTCGTGCCGGAGGTGTAGATGATGAACAGCGGGTGCTCGGCCTCGAACGCGTCGGCTTCGTGCACCGGGCTCGCGGCGCCGACGACGTCGTGCCACCACAGGTCGCGGCCCTCGGTCCACGGGACCGGGCCGGTCTCCTCGCCGGTGCGACGGACCACCAGCACCTGCTCCACGTGGTCGAGCCCGGCGACCGCCTCGTCGGCCGTCGGCTTGGTCGCCGCCGCGGCGCCCCGGCGGTACTGGCCGTCGGAGGTCACCAGCAGCCGGGCGGCGGTGTCCTGCAGCCGGAACCGCAGCGCCTCGGCGGAGAACCCGCCGAACACCAGTGAGTGGACCGCCCCGATGCGGGCGATCGCCAGCGTGACGATCACCGTCTCCGGCAGCACCGGCAGGTAGACGACGACGCGGTCGCCCGGCCCGACGCCGAGTTCGGTCAGGGCGTTGGCGGCGCGGCTGACCTCCTGGAGCAGGTCGGCATACGTGTACGTGCGACGGTCGCCACGCTCACCCTCGAAGTACAGGGCGACCTTGCTGCCACGTCCGGCGGCGACGTGCCGGTCGAGGCAGTTCACCGCGACGTTGAGCCGTCCGCCGACGAACCACTCGGCTACCGGGACCGTGAGCTCCTCGGGGTCGTCGTCGCGGGGGACCGCCGGTGCCCAGGTGTGCGCGGTGTGCCACGGCTCGGCCCAGTCCAGCCGCCGGGCGGCCCGCTCCCAGAAGGCGACGTGATCGGCGTCGGCCTCTGCGATGAGCCGGGCGTGGTCGGCCGGTGTGACGTTCGCCGCGGTCGTCAGGTGGGCCGGCGGCGGGACGGTGCGGTTCTCGACGAGCAGGTGGTCGATCGTGCTCGGGGCCGTCGGTGTCCCGGGCCCGGCGGGGGAGCGGTCTACCACTTGCGCAGCAGCCGCTTCTCCACCGCGCCGATCAGCGCGTCGGTGAGCTTGCCGAGCACGGCCAGGGTGACCAGCGACAGCAGGATCCGGTCGACGCGGCCGTTGTTCGCCGAGTCGGTCAGCAGGAAGCCCAGACCCATCGAGGAGGCGATGAGCTCCGCGGCGACCAGGAACAGCCAGGCCTGTGCCAACGCCAGCCGCAGGCCGGAGACGACGGACGGGGTGGCGGCCGGCAGCTGCACCCGGGTCAGCAGGGTGGTGCCGCGCAGGCCGTACGCCCGGCCGGCCTCGACCAGGTGCGGGTCCACGTGCCGCAGGGCGGAGGCCACGGTCGTGTAGACCGGGAAGAACGCGCCGATGGCGATGAGCACCACCTTGGAGTCCTCGTTGATCCCGATCCACAGGATCAGCAGCGGGACCCAGCCGAGGGAGGGGACGGCGCGGAAGGCGCCGACGGTCCCGGCGAACAGCACGTCCGCCCAGCGGGAGAGGCCCACCAGCGAGCCCACCGCCAGCCCGACGACGGCGCCGAAGGTGAAGCCCAGCAGAACGCGCTGGACCGAGATCTGGATGTGCACCCAGAGGTTGGCGCCGTTCTCGCGCACGGCGAGCTCGACGGCCGCCTGCCAGACCGCCGTCGGGGAGGGGAGCTGGTAGGACTCGAACATCCCGGTCACGTCGGTGACCACGTGCCACACCGCCAGGACGAGCAGCGGCACCACGGCGGCCGCGACGATGCGTACCCACCGCCGGGACAGCACGGTGGGCCGGCGTGGGTGCGCGCCCTGGGTCGGTGACCCCGATCCCGGGGCGGGCGAGTCGTCCGCCCCGGGTCGGGTGTCGAGCTGGTTCAGCCCGCGGCGAGGGTTGCCGCCCGGGTCGACGACGGGTCCGGTCCCGGTGCTCCCGAGGATCGTCATGGTCGGCTCCTTCTGGTCGTCCCTGCTGCGTGCTGGTTCTGTCGGTACTTCTGTCGGTACCGGGTCAGTCGGCGATGGTGGACGAGTCCGCCTTCTTCGCGAACGTGTCGTTGAGCAGCGTGTCGAGGGCCTCGTCGATCTGCTCCTGGGAGGAGACGTCGCCGGAGTCGACGAAGATCGGCCCGACGACCTCGAGCACGGCCCGCTGCTTCTCGCCCGGCGTGGCCGGGATCGTGAGGTTGGTGCGCTCGAGGATGACCTTCTTGGCGACCTCGATGTCGATGCCCGCGACGTCGGACAGGATCTGCGCGGTCTCCTCGGGGTTCTCACCGGCCCACTCGCGAGCCTTCTCGTACGCGTCGACGACGACCTGGGCCAGGTCGGGGTGGTTGTCGATGAAGTCCTCGGTCGCGTTCAGGAAGCCGTAGGTGTTGAAGTCGACGTTGCGGTAGATCAGCTTGGAGCCGGCGTTCAGCTCGCTGTCCGCCATCATCGGGTCCAGGCCGGACCAGGCGTCCACCGCGCCGTTCTCCAGGGCCACCCGGCCGTCGGCGTGCTGGAGGTTCTGCACCTCGACGTCCTCCAGGGCGATGCCGTGCTCGTCGAGCGTCTGCAGCAGGAAGAAGTACGGGTCGGTGCCCTTGGTCGCCGCGATCGTGTGACCGGCGAGCTGGTCGGCGGAGGTGATGTCCGAGTCGGCGGGGACCACGATCGCGGCCCACTCGGGCTGGTCGTACAGCGCGATGGTCTGGATGGGCGAGCCGTTGGCGCGGGCGAGCAGAGCAGCGGATCCCGCGGTGGACCCGACGTCGACGGCGTTCGCGCGCAGGGACTCGTTCGCCTTGTTCGAGCCGGCGGACTGGATCCAGTTGACGGTGACGTCGTCGCCCAGGGTGGCCTCGATCCAGCCGAACTTCTTGATGATCAGGCTGAGCGGGCTGTAGGTGGCGAAGTCGATGTTGAGCGTGTCCTTGCTCCAGCCGCTGTCGGTGACCGCCTCGTTCCCGGGGTCGGTCACGGACGATCCCTCGCCCGCGGCGCAACCGGTGAGCAGGAGGGCGGTGGCAGCGGCGGCTGCGGTGAAGGTGAGCGTCTTGCGGATCTTCATGGCTTCTCCAGGTGGTGTTGGTCGGGCGGGTCGGTGGGGCGTACGGGTCGGTTCTCAGATGGAGTGGGCGTCGTCGGGGTCGCGGTGGTGGCTCGCCACACCGAGGCCGTCGAGCAGCCGGGCGCGCAGCGCGGCGAGCTCGGAGTCACCGCGGTCGCGCGGGCGGCTCCCGGGCACCTTTACGACGGTCCGGATCCCGGCCGGGGCGGTGCTCGGCGCGTCGTCGGGCCGGCCCAGCAGGACGACCCGGTCGGCCAGGTACAGCGCCTCGTCGACGTCGTGGGTGACCAGCAGGACGGTGGTCGGCTCGGCGGCGTGCACCTCGAGCAGCAGGTCGTGCATCTTCAGCCGGGTCAGCGCGTCCAGTGCGCCGAACGGCTCGTCGAGCACGAGCACTCCGGGGTTACGGGCGAGGGCGCGGGCCAACGAGGCGCGCTGCGCCATGCCGCCGGAGATCTGGCGCGGCCGGTAGCCCACGCACTCGCTGAGACCGACGAGCTCGAGCAGCTCGCGGACCCGCTGGGCGCCGGTTTCCTTGTCCGTCCCGCGGGGCAGCCCCAGCGCGACGTTCTGCCCGACGGTGCGCCAGGGGAACAGCCGCGGCTCCTGGAAGGCCACGGCACACCGCGGGTCGATCCCGCGCACGGCGGTGCCGTCGATGAGCACCTGTCCGGTGGTCGGCCGGTCCAGCCCGCTGACCTGCCGCAGCAGCGTCGACTTGCCACAGCCGGAGGCGCCGATCAGGGCGACGATCTCGCCGGCCTCGATCCGGAGCTCGACGTCGGCGAGCACCTCCTTGGGCGGGGAGCTGCGGTGCCGACCGGGGAACGTCACGCCGACGCGGCTCACGTGCACCGGGTGGGCGGGGTGGGGACGGACGGCCGTCGGGGCGGTGATGGTCATGAGGAGTCCTCGGTTCTCGGCGACGGTGGGCCGTGGCGCAGCGGCAGCCCGAAGGGGCAGGCCGGACGCCGGGCACGGGTGCGTGCGGGCGGGGCTGGGGCTGCGCCGGTGACCTGCGCCCGTCGTCGGGCCGACCGGTCCGGGACTCAGGAAGGAGCGGAGAGGACCGTCAGGATCCGGCGCACGGCATGCAGGGACAGCAGCCGTTGCCGGTGGGCATCATCGGCTGCGCCATCATCACGTCGCGGTGACGGTGCATGGCGCAGCCTCCCTTCGGTCGGTCTCACCGCCTGCCACGGAAGGAGGCCTTCCGAGAATCTCGACGGGTGAGACGAAGTGGTCCGCTGTTTGGGACCAAGACGGAGGCTAGGGGCACTGCGGCGGCCGACGCAAGAACTTCGGCCCCTCCGGTCACATGTCGAGACGGGGGCCGTCAGCCGGACGCTGCCTCGCCGGGCCGAGCGCGGTCGGCGAGCGTGTTCAGCAGGGCGACCGCGGTCTCCGCGTCGTCCACCGTGACGACCATGACGCGCCCACCGGTCTCGTGCACCTGGATCGCCGGTCCCGAACGCAGCACGACGCCGGTCCGTCCGTCGATCCCGGTGCGCAGCCCCCAGCCGCCGAACTCCCCGAGCGGGTTCACCGTGACGACGTCGGCGCGCTCCACCTCGTCGAGCGGGACCCGCAGACGTGGGTAGCGCAGCACCGACCGCGCGGTCAGCCCGTGCCGGTCGATGACGACGGTCCAGCGGACGAAGGCCAGGACCAGCGGGACGAGGACCGCCGCCAGGACGGCCGGGAACAGCCACTCACGGCTGACCACCGCGACCACGACCAGTGGGCCGAGCGAGATGATCAGGATCAGCGCCATCGCACGCTGGCCCACCTCGCGCACCCAGGTCACCTGCTCGTCGTCGGCGACGGGGAGCCGGGGAGCGTCGGTGGGGACCGGCGTCGAGGCCGGCTGCGGCTCGTCGCCAGGCGTGGCCCAGGCGGCCAGCCCACCGGTGACCGTCGCGGTGACCAGGCTCAGCGCGAGCGCACCGCCCACGCCGCCCACCTGAGAGGCATCCGTCAGCCCACGCTGGATCCACAGGGTCCCCAGCAGGATCCCGCTGAGGAAGACGGCGAGCCACACCGCCATGCCGTTGGCGAAGCGCCGCGTCATCGCCGGGTGCCCGCGCCAGTGCCCGGTCGCCCACATCACCAGGCAGAAGACGGTGCTGATCGCGACCATGAGGGCGACGAGCCCGTTCACGGAGCTGTAGCCGTCGACACCGCCGGCGCCCCAGTGGGACGCGACGGGGTCGGGCAGCTCGTCACGCCAGCCGAGGACGACGACGAGGGTCACCGCGAGGACCAGGGCCGGTACGAGCAGCGTCCACACCGCCGTCGACCGCCGGTGCGGGACGGGCGGCCGCCGGCGGGTCGTGTCCTCGGGCGACGTCGTCTGGTCGGGGGTGGGGCGGTCGGCCGGCGAGCCGGTCATCGTGGAGCCTCCTCGACTCTCAGTGCGTCCCTGAGCAGGGCGGTCGTGGTCTCCGGAGCCAGGCCGAGCCGTCGGGAGGCGGCCACCACCTCTCCGATCGCGGCGCGCAGCGGCGCGTAGTCCTGGGCGGCCCGGGCGCTGACCACCGCACCGCGGCCTTGGCGCAGCTCGAGCAGCCCCTCGTCGCGCAGCTCCTGGTAGCCGCGCAGCACCGTGTGCACGTTGACGTCGAGGGACTCCGCCAGGTCACGGGCCGACGGCAGCCGCTCGCCGGGCGCGAGCTCGCCCCGGGCGACGGCGGCACGCACCTGCCCGGCGAGCTGCGCGAACAGCGGCTCGGGGGCGGAGGGGTCGATCCGGAACAGCACGGAACAACTCTAGTTGTTAGACCGCAACTAGAACAATCCCGAGTCGCCGCGCTCAGACGCGCTCAGCCGTGCGGACGGTCGCGCTCAGATGTAGATGGTCCCGCTCAGATGTAGATGGCCGGGTCCTCGACCAGCTCGGCGGCGGCCGAGGAGTGGGGGCGGGGGCGCACCACCGCGGGCACGCCCACCGCCACCGCGTGTGCCGGCACGTCCTTGACCACCACGGCGTTGGCGCCGATCTGCACCCCGTCGCCGATCCAGACCGGCCCCAGCACCTTCGCCCCGGCACCGACGACGACGTTGTCGCCCAGCGTGGGGTGACGCTTGCCGCGCCGCATCGACTTGCCGCCCAGGGTCGAGCCGTGGAAGAGCACGACGTCGTCCCCGATCACCGTGGTCTCACCGATCACCACGCCCATTCCGTGGTCGATGAACAGCCGTCGGCCGATCTGCGCCCCGGGATGGATCTCGATCCCGGTCAGTGCCCGGACCAGCTGCGAGAGCAGGCGGGCCGGGAGCCGCAGGGCGGGCTCGCGCCACATCCGGTGCGCCACCCGGTGCGCCCACACGGCGTGCACGCCCGGGTAGCCGAGCGCGACCTCCGCCCGGGTGCGTGCGGCGGGATCCCGGCGTCGGGCGGCATCGAGGTCCTCGATCAGCACGTCGAGGAAGCGGCGCAGACCAGCCATGCGTCAGTCCTGCAGGTCCTGGTAGAGGATCGTCGACACGTAGCGCTCCCCGAAGTCCGGGACGACGACGACGATCAGCTTGCCCGCGTTCTCGGGCCGCTTGGCGACCTGGACGGCGGCGTGGATCGCCGCGCCGGAGGAGATCCCCACCAGCAGGCCCTCGCGTGCGGCGGTGTCCCGGGACGCCCGTACCGCGGAGTCGGCGTCCACGCGGATGACCTCGTCGTAGATGGTCGTGTCCAGGATCTCCGGGACGAAGTTCGCGCCCAGCCCCTGGATCTTGTGCGGGCCGGGGGTGCCGCCACTGAGGATGGGCGACTCGTCCGGTTCGACGGCGATGATCTGCACGCCGGGCTTGCGCTCCTTGAGCACCTGCCCGACCCCGGTGATCGTCCCACCGGTCCCGATGCCGGAGACCACGATGTCGACGGCGCCGTCGGTGTCCGCCCAGATCTCCTCGGCGGTGGTGGCGCGGTGGATGGCGACGTTCGCCTCGTTCGCGAACTGGCGGGCCAGGACGGCGCCGGGGCGCTCAGCGGCGATCTGCTCGGCGCGGGCCACGGCACCCTTCATCCCCTCGGAGCCCGGGGTGAGCACCAGCTCCGCACCGAATGCCCGCAGCAGCACGCGGCGCTCCTTGGAGGCGGTCTCCGGCATGGTGAGCACGACGTCGTAGCCGCGGGCGGCACCGACCATCGCCAGGGCGATGCCGGTGTTGCCGCTGGTGGCCTCGACGATCGTGCCGCCGGCGGGCAGGGCGCCGGACCTCTCGGCGGCGTCGACGATCGAGACGCCGATCCGGTCCTTGACCGAGTTCGCCGGGTTGTAGAACTCGAGCTTGGCGGCGACCGTCGCGGCGGCGCCCTCGGTGACCTTGTTGAGCCGGACCAGGGGGGTGTTGCCGATGAGCGCTGTGACGTCGTCGTAGATGCGGGCCATGGTGTTCCTCGTCTGACGGGGCCGGTGGGGCCGGTGCGTTGGTGATCGGTGTGGATCCGGCTCTTTTGGGATGAACCGTGGAGGGCGTGCGGGCATTCCGTCGGTGGGCGTGCACCGGGGACGACCGCGGGGCGAGCGGCGGCGGGCGCGGCTGGACCGGGCGGGGCCGGTCGGGTGCGCAGGGGAGGCCGACGCTCTACAGACAGCGACAGCACACGACGCAGCGGCGCGCCGAGCGAACGGTGCACAGCGCGGTGGGCGTCGCGACGGTCATCGCACGTCCTCTCGCTGGTGGGCACCGGTCGGGTCGACGGTAGCGGGTCGGTGTGCGCGGGGGCAACGGTGCGACACGCCACGGAGCGGGCGACGGGAATCGAACCCGCGTAGCCAGTTTGGAAGACTGGGGCTCTACCATTGAGCTACATCCCCGAGGCCACCCGAAGTGGCGCCGACAATGGTGCCACAGGTGCTGATGGGACCCGAACGCAGACCTCGCGCGACGGCGATTGGGGTGCGGCCCCCGCCGTCCTCTAGACTCCTGCC